>CAZDOZ010000124.1:0-8021 GCA_964507175.1 uncultured Anaerolineae bacterium | reverse complement strand
AACACCAAACATTATAAACATCTGCATAACAAGTGTCAAAAACGAGGCACCAGCAAGGGAGAACGGAGTAATTCCTGGGGGCCCTGCGGGCCCCAGAAGCCCCCTGAGGCATCTTCAACATCCATCAACACCAGGCGATGAGTCGTACCAGGTTCCAGACGCGTCGAAAGAGCTCCAAAGGTGGCATGAGCCTTCGATTTACTTCGAAGGCCTAAGGCAGATTGAAGATTCCCAATGTCTCTGTTATACTGAGCCTGACAGGAGGTGACGTACTTGGCACAATCGTTCAAACCACAATCGCCCACGAACGAGAAAGCCGTCCTTGTGGGCGTAGAATTGTCCGGAGGGGATGAGATCTTCAGCATGGAAGACTCGCTGGAGGAACTCGCCGTCCTCGCCCGCACCGCGGACGTGGAGGTAGTCGGGCGCGTCACCCAGAGGCTGGATAGGCCACACCCAGCCACACTCATCGGGCCCGGAAAGCTGGAAGAGTTGAAGGATGCAGTAGCCCTCACAGGTGCCAACATGGTCATTTTCGACAGGGAGCTCCCACCTCGACAGCAGCGAGAACTGGAGGAAGCCCTGGACGAACACGTGAAAGTCATAGATCGCACCACCCTCATCCTGGACATCTTCGCTCGCCACGCCCACACGCGCGAGGGAGCGCTTCAGGTCGCACTGGCCCAGTACCGGTACCGTCTGCCACGGCTGACCCGCCGGTGGACACACCTGAGCCGCCAGACGGCACGTACCGCCGCCGGCGTGGGCCTGCGAGGTCCCGGCGAAACCCAACTGGAGGTGGACAGACGTGCAATCCGGCGGCAGATCACCCGGCTGGAGAAAGAACTGGAAGAAGTACGAAAGCAGCGCCGGGTGCACAGACAGCAACGCCGACGAGCAGTGCTGCCGGTGGTTGCCCTGGTGGGATACACCAACGCGGGCAAATCCACCCTGCTCAACGCGCTGGCAGACGCGGATATTCTGGTCGCAGACAAGCTATTCGCTACCCTTGACCCTACCACCCGCAGGATCGCCCTTCCCGGTGGACGGGAAATCTTGGTTACCGACACCGTTGGGTTCATTCAGAAGCTCCCCCCGACATTGGTGGCGGCATTCCGGGCCACGCTGGAAGAAGTGGAGGAAGCGGACGTCCTGCTGCACGTGGTGGACATTACCCATCCCCACGTGCTGGCGCAGGCAGAGGCGGTCGGCAAAGTTCTGGAGGACCTGGGGGTCACGGACAAGCCAATGGTAGTCGCCTTGAACAAAATCGACATCCTGTCGGATCCAGAGGGTGCGCGCCGGGTAGCCAAAGCCTTCCCCAACAGCGTTGCCATTTCTGCCGCCAGGAAAATCGGGCTCGACGAGCTTCGGGAGAGACTGAAAAGCACCCTGGAGGCTCAACTGGTGCGGATAAGCGTCTCCATCCCGTACACCAGGGGCGACCTGGTGAGCCTTTTCCACCAGCGTGGCGTAATCGAGAGCGAGGAACATGGCCCCGAAGGGACGACGATTTCAGGGCTGCTTCCCGTGTGGCTCCTTCCTCGGTTCCACGGTGTCGTGAAGAGAGAAAATCAACGGAGAGACTGATGGCTACAGAACAGGACGTTATTGAAGCAATCAGCAAAGTCGAGCATCCTGAAATCAAGATGGCCCTGGTGGATCTGGGAATGATCAGAGACGTGAAGATCGAGGAGAAAGAAGTGCAGTTCACCCTTGTGCTACCGTCACTTGGAATCCCCGAGGCGGTGCGGAACTACATGATCAACAGCGTCTACTACGCCATCAAAGAGCAGGGGTACGTACTCACGAAAGTGCTGCTGGCGGAAATGACCGAGGAAGAACGGGAGGAGTTCTTCGCCAAGGGAAGGCAATACTGGCGACAGTAGGGCAAAGCATCCGGAGCGAAGCCTTCCGCCAAAACTGCACCCTTGGGACGCATCACCTTGTCATTCCACGCCGATCAAGGTGCCGATGGGCTCCTCCGGCGACCGAAGCGCTCGCAGAACGCTACCTTCCTCCAGGCCGGAGAATATCCGCACCTGCAGGCCGGGCACTTCCTGTACCAGCGCCAGCATCGTCTGCACTTTGCTCAGCATTCCTCCAGTCACGTCCACGCTGCGGGAACCGGCGACATGGGGCGAAAACTTCCGCCACGTGTTTGGAGTTATCTTCGGTATCACGTCGCCATTGTGGTCAAGGACGCCCGGGGTTTCACCTGCAAGTAGAACCCAGTCGGGCTTCAGGTGGGGGGCGAACCAGGCAAAAATCTCCTCCGTGGAAATGATAGTGCCGCCGCGCACCTCATCCAGGGCCACGTCCCCGTAAATCAAGGGCACCAGGCCATGGGCCAGCGCCGCCTCTACCAGGTCGGTGGACATGGAGACTAAGACTCCGTCCCGGCAGCGGGCGGACGCCGATGGTTGCACGGAAACCACCGGCACGTCCTCATCCCACATGGCGTCGGTGACCAGCCGGTTCAGCCGGGCGGCAACGCGCGCCGTAGCAGCAAACCCGTACCATCCCCTGGCATCACGCACACCGGAGCGAACATCGTACTCCCACCCAACCACATGACCGAAGGACCCGCTTCCGTGCCCCATCAGGAGTCGAAAACTCCCGTCCAGAGCGCCGGCTATCTCCCTGCACATACGTGCCAGCACATCTGGCCGAGGCGTCTCCGGCGTGTCCTTGTCTGTGATGAGAGAACCACCTAATTTGAGGAAAACGAGGGGTGTCATTGCCCTATCCCAAATGAAGTCTCGCCTCGAACGCTACTCCCATATCTATTTCCCAGGCAGAAAACTTCCATCCACCATTTCCCGGTACGGAAGGGCGTGATTCAGCAGTCCTTTTTGCACCATCCATGAGACAGCATCTTGCACCTGGGCCTTCGACGGAACGCGAGGCCTGGGGAAAGGGGGCATGTGGTAACTTCCCTGAACCGATTTCGGCACCCTGCCTTTCGTGATGAGCAAGTCCTGATACTTTTCCGGGTGCGCGTCGAGCTCAGAGACCGCCATGTCCCATGCCTCAAGGAAATTCTTGACCGTGCCAGGTTTTTTCTTCAAGGAATCGGCGGAAAAGGCCAGCACGCTCATGGAGATGTCCGGGCGCACGGAATCGTCCGCCACCAGATTGGCCCCGTTGTGCATCGCCGCCTGCGCCAGTGGGTCGGGCAAGGTCGCAGCTTTGACCTGGCCTTTCATCAATAGCTCGAATCTGAGTGGGATGGCGCTCACCTCTGTGGTGGCGATATCGGCGTCTTTCAGGCCAGAAGCTTCGAGAATTCTGTACGTCAAATACTCGATGATCGTATTCCTCGAGATGCCAACAGGCGTTCCCCTCAGATCGCTGGGCGATTTGATGTCGGAACCGGGAGCGCTCAGCACCCGAAAGATGGGTGTATCCCTGGTGGCCTGAAGCGCCACACTAACGGCTTTCATCTGGATGCCATTTTTGTTGGAAAGCCCCACCGCTATGAGGTCGGTGATCACCCCGTCGGCCTTTCCAGTATGGATCAGAACGTCCCTCTCCTGGGCGCTTTTCACGGGTATCAGTTCTACCTGAATGCCTGCGGAGTCGAAATAGCCGTTCTGCTGTGCCACGTAAAGCGGCAGGGTATCCTGGATCGGCAGCGCGGCAATTTTCAGATGGGTATCCCGCCCTGCGGCCGTGCATCCACTCAAAAGAACCATTACAGTAACGACTAACAACAAAAACAGTTTCTTGACCACGTCCAACTATCCTCCACGCTGGTTGAACTCCGTCGGCACTCGGCATGAGGAACCGTCCAGCCATAATTATAACAGACAAGCGAGAATCCGTGCTAATCCCGCCGGCCTACCCGCTGGATGGATCAGGCGAGGACTCGACTTTTGATGGAGTATCCTGTAAAATTCGAGCTGCCCAGGTTGATGGCTGCAATCGCCGGGAGGACGGCGTTGAGAGAGATAGCACCGTTTTCCTCATCCATCCCGCCCGCATCCTGCCACGACCGGTCTCACCTGAGCAGTCTTCACGATCATTTGCTCATCGTTGGACTTTTGACAAAGCAAAGCTAGAATTCGATAAAACGTGTTTCGTTCAAGCCGGAGAGGAGTACGATGTTCAACAGCCTGAGTGATTACCTGAAGTTCCTGGAGAAAAAAGGGCATCTCGCCAGGGTAAAAGCTCCAGTCTCTGCAAAACTGGAGATAACGGAAATAGCCGATCGTGTCGTGAAAGGCCCAAAAGAGCAAAACAAAGCCCTACTCTTCGAGAACGTCCGCGGCTACGACATGCCGGTGGCGATAAACCTTTTCGGCACCGAGGAGAGGATGGCGTGGGCGCTTGGCGTCGAACGGCTTGAAGAACTAAACGAAAAGCTCTCGGTGCTTTTGGCGCCGGACATGCCCAAATCCCTGCCGGACAAGCTGAAAAAAGGGATAGAACTCCTCTCGGTCGCTCGCTCCGTAGGCCCAAAGACTGTCAGTTCTGGTACGGTGCAGGAAGTGGTGGTTACCAAAGATGTTTCCCTTGACGACATTCCATTCCTCACCTGCTGGCCGGAGGACGGCGGACCGTACATTACCCTGCCCACGGTCATCACACGCGACCCCATCACCGGCAGGAGAAATGTAGGAATGTACCGGCTGCAGGTGCACCATCCTGGCGGCGACGGCAAGGAACCACTCCTGGGAATGCACTGGCAGATTCACAAAGGAGGGGCATCCCACGAACGGACGGCCCTGGCACGCGGCATCGAGAAAATCCCCGTAGCTGTCTCCATCGGCGGCGACCCCGCAGTCATCTGGAGCGGGTCGGCGCCCTTGCCACAGGACATAGACGAGTTGATGCTGGCGGGATGGCTCCGAGGGAAACCGGTGGAGGTCGTGCCGTGCATCACACAACCTCTAGAGGTGCCCGCTGACGCAGAAATTGCCATCGAGGGATACGTGAGGCCGGGCGAAACCATGCCGGAAGGGCCTTTCGGCGACCACACGGGGTTCTACACTCCCAAGGAGCCCTATCCCGTGATGCACGTGACTGCCGTCACGCACCGGAGGAATCCCATCTACCCCACCACCATCGTCGGCAAACCGCCGATGGAGGATTACTGGATGGGAAAAGCCACGGAGAGGCTCTTCCTCCCGCTTATGCGCATGTTCCTGCCGGAGATAGTGGACGTGAACATGCCCGCCGAAGGGGTTTTCCACAACCTGATCCTGGTAAGCATCAAGAAAGAGTTCCCCGGACAGGGTCGTCGGGTCATCAACGGCCTCTGGGGTCTGGGCCTGATGATGTTGACCAAGGCAATCGTGGTGGTGGACGCTGACGTGGATGTGCAGGACCTCAGCCAAACGGCTCTCGCCGTCCTGGGCAATGTGGATTGGGCCAGGGATGTGATCATCCAGGAAGGCCCGGTAGATGCCCTGGATCATGCTTCTTACCAGCCGAATTTCGGAGGCAAGATTGGCGTAGATGCTACCAGGAAATTCCCCGGCGAGGGGTACACCCGCGGCTGGCCCAAAGGCATAGAGATGAGCCCTGAGATCAAAGAACTGGTGGACAGGAGATGGCGCGAATATTGGCGTTGATTCGCAAGCAGATCAGCCTTTTCCTGGAACTAGTCAAGTTCGAGCACACCATTTTTGCGCTCCCATTCGCCTACCTGGGGATGGTGCTGGCGGCGGAGGGCTGGCCCACGCTGGAAGAGTTCGTTTGGATAACCGTCGCCATGGCCGCAGCGCGAACGGTCGCTTTTGCGGTGAACAGAGCTGCGGACAGGTTCTACGATTCCCGGAACCCCCGCACTGCCAACCGCCCGATTCCCAGGGGGGCCATGAGCGCATCTACGGCCTGGGGAGTCGCCGCTGCGGCAGGATCGGTGCTCGCCTTCTCTGCCTGGGAGCTCAACGATCTTTGCTTCAAGCTCTTCCCTTTGGCGCTGGTCTTTCTTATCGGTTACAGCTACACGAAACGATTCACATGGCTCAGCCATTGGGTGCTTGGGTTCACCGACGGCATGGCGCCAGTGGGCGCATGGATAGCGGTGCGACCCACATTGACCAATCCCGTGCCATGGCTGCTCCTGGCCGCCGTCACTTTCTGGATCGCCGGCTTCGATTTGATCTACGCGTGCCAGGATACCGAGTTCGACCGGGAGATGGGGCTCCACTCGCTTCCCGCCAGATTCGGGAACGGCGCTGCACTCCTATGGGCCAAAATGTGCCACCTGCTGACGATCATTTTTTTGGGCGCTGCGGGATGGATCGCGGGGCTTGGAGTGTTGTACTGGATTGGTCTTGTCGCTGCTGCGGCAATGCTGGCGTACGAGAATTCAATTGTAAAACCGGACGACCTGAGCCGGGTCAATCTGGCATTCTTCACGATGAACGGTTACGTGAGCATTACCGTCTTCGTCGCTGCAATACTTGGGATGCTCTGGTAATTCCCTCTAAACAACACACCCCCGGGCAGCCCCGGACTCGAAACACAGCCGCCCCCGAAAACCAAGCAGCCCCGTTTCCATGATCTCCGCGCTCTCTGCGTTTTCAGCAGTGAACCTTTCCTCAATGCAGTCAGAAGTGCTTTCGGTAGCTACCACGGTTAAAGGAGATGCTACCCCCTCGTCGTATTTAACCAAAAAAGACGCGGGAAGTATAATTACATTGGCTCTCGACATAGGGCCAAATTCGCTTTTAAGGAGAAGACAAATGCCGTATTCCACTCAAAGGATCATCCGCACTGTGCGGTGCAAAAATGAGCAGAAGACCGGAATCCTGGCAAAGCTGCTGACGGCCATAGCCGAGGAGGGAGGAAACATCGCCGATATCAAGCTGCTCCGCCAGACCTCCCTTTACACGCTACGGGATATCGTAGTGCATGCCGACGACAAAGCTCAAATGGATCGCATCATCGAGGCGATGCGGCACAACAAGGGCACTGAGGTCCTGGAAATCAGAGACGAGGTGCTGGAGCTGCACGAAGGCGGAAAAATCGCCATCAGGAGCAGGTACAAAGTAGATTCTCCGGAGGTCCTTCGCCGGGTCTACACTCCCGGTGTGGCGGAAGTATGCAAACGCATCCAGGAAGATGTCTCGCTGGCACGGCTGTACACATCCATTTCTCACCTGGTTGCCATCGTCACGGATGGGACGGCCATCCTTGGGCTCGGCGATATCGGGCCTGTGGCCGGTATGCCGGTCATGGAGGGGAAAGCAATGCTGATGGAATCCTTCGTGGGCCTCTCCGGCGTTCCCATCCTGCTCAATACCAAAGATGTGGATACCATCGTGGAGACGGTGGAGACCATCGCACCCACGTTCTCGTTCATCCAGCTCGAGGACATCTCCTCCCCCAGATGCTTCGAGATCGAGGAACGGCTCCAGGAAAGGCTCGATATACCGGTCATGCACGATGACCAACACGGGACGGCGGTGGTGGTAACAGCGGCACTCACCAACGCCTGCAAATACACAGGGGTAGACCTGAAAAAAGCCACCATCGGGCAAATCGGTCTTGGGGCCGCCGGCATGGCAATCGGCAGAATGCTCACAAACCTGACGGGGAAGCCAGTATTGGGGGCCGATCTTTCGGATGATGCGCTGCAAAGATTCTCCAGCTATGGCGGAAAGCCATCTACACTCCGTGAGATCATGAAGGATGCCGATATCGTCGTCTCCACGACAGGCGTCCGTGGGCTGATCAAGCCGGAGTGGGTGCGCAAGGGACAGATTGTCCTGGCCCTCTCCAACCCGTGGCCGGAAATCGAGCCTGAGGTAGCCATGGAAGCAGGTGCCGCTTTCGCAGCGGATGGCAAGTCGGTCAACAATGTGCTCGGGTTCCCCGGCATCATCCGAGGCGCTGTGGATGCCAACGTGCCATACATAAGCCAGGAGATGTACCTGGCTGCAGCACAGACGATCGCGGGCATGGCTACCACAGGGGAGCTCGTGCCAAATCCGCTGGACAAAGAAGTCCATTTCGCCGTCGCCAGGGCCGTAGCGCAGAAAGCAAGGGAACAAGGACTCGCCAGG
>CAZDOZ010000123.1:0-8049 GCA_964507175.1 uncultured Anaerolineae bacterium | reverse complement strand
GAAACATCTGGGGAACACTTGACATCCCTATACGTTTGCTTTATAATTACAATCGTTGTGAGATTTATTTGATGTCCCGCCTTCCTGCTCGTTGGCGATTCGCCGGCTTCTGCAAAAGCAGGTGCTTTTGGGAAAGGAGGTGATTCTGGGCTCGGACCTTCCCAACCAGGGAAACGCGACCCAAGACGGCTCTGTCTTCTGATGCAAGGGGTTGCCCACTCCTTTTTGACATTACTCCATTCCGAGCGTCAACGAGATATGTTTGGGTGTGTCTCACTTGGTAGCATGCATTGTAACTGTTGTAAAAAGGCAGCGAATTGGCGTTGCCAATGCTGTTCCAGAGCCACGTTTGTTTGAAGGAGGGGAAAACATGTTCAAGAAACTCCATCTGTTCGTTCTGTTCGGATTGCTCCTGCTTGCTGTCGCCCTTCTGCTAGGCGGATGCAAGGCTGGCCCGAAAGCTGCTTACGGCGGGGTAATCAAGATCGGAAACGATGCCCCCATGACCGGAAGCATCCCCAAGGTCGGCGAGCAATCCAAGTACGCACTGGCAATGTGGGTCGAGGACATCGACAAGGCAGGCGGCCTGGATGTCGGCGGTGTTAAGTATAAGGTCAAGGTCATCAACGAGGATAACGAGTCCAAAGCTGAATCCGCTGTATCTGCTGCCACCAAGCTCATCACCAGCGACAAAGTCTTGGCCATCATTGGCCCCTACGCCAGCAAGCAGGCAGTTCCTGTAGGCGAAGTGGCCAACGCCAACAAGACCCCCATGATCAGCCCCTGGTCCACCAACCCTCGTACAACCAAGGATCGCCCATGGGTATTCCGCGGATGCTTCCTTGATAGCTTCCAGGGCATAGTGGGTGCCAAGTTCACGAAAGAGCAGTTTGGTGCTAAGAAAGTCGCCATCCTTTACGACATCGCCAGCGACTACCCCAAGGGCCTGGCTGAATTCTATGAGAAAGGTGCCAAGCAGGAGGGTATGCAGGTGGTGGCTGCTGAGACTTTCACCACCAAGGACAAGGACTTCAGCGCCCAGTTGACCAAGATCATCAACTCTGGTGCCGATGTGCTCTTCGTACCTCAGTACTACGACGAAGTACCCCTTATCGTGAAGCAGGCGCATGCCCTTGGCTGGAACAAGCCTATCCAGGGAAGCGATAGCTGGGGATCGCCAGATCTAATGAAGCTCTGCGGGGATGACTGTGTCGGTTCGTACTTCACCACCCACTGGGCCACAAAGGGCGTTAAGGGAGCTGCCAAGGAATTCGTGGATCGCTTCAATGCCAAATATGGATACGAGCCCGGCGATGTTGGCGCCCTGACGTGGGACTCAGCGCACATCGTGCAACAGGCAATCCAGAACTGCGGGAAGCTCACCGGCAACCTGGCGACAGATCGCAAATGCATCCGAGATGCTATGGCCAAGATCAAATCGTTCCCTGGCATCACCGGCAAGATGACTTTCACCGAAGAAGGCGACCCGATCAAGTGCGCCGTCATCGTGCATATCAACAAGAATCACGAGTTCGAGTTCTATAAGCAGGTTTGCCCCGCTGGTATGAAGTAACAGAATGCAGATTCGTGAGAACAAACAGGGCTGGACGTCCAACGCAACGCCCAGCCCTGGATTGTCTGCTAGTCCCGGAGGAAGAAATGGCTCAAGCCGTACAACAGCTATTGAATGCTCTTCAATGGGGGAGTTTTTACGCTCTAATCGCCCTTGGCTACAGCATGGTGTACAGCATATTGATGTTGTTCAACTTCGCTCACGGCGATATCTTCATGACAGGAGCGTACATCGGCTTTTTCGTCGCGTCAGGACTAATACTTCTTTCTAACTCAGTGCTTTTTCTCCCCAGCTGGATTATCTTCGTGCTAACGCTGATCCTGACCATGTTCCTGACCTCTTTCCTGGGCATCGCACTGGAGCTGGTGGCATACAGGCCATTGCGAGATGCACCACGGGCATCGGCCGCCATCACCGGCCTGATGGTCGGAATCTTTCTGGAGACCGGGAACCTGGCCCTGCTGGGCGCTACCCGAAAGAAATTTCCAGCACTGATCAAACAGCAAATCTACGAATTCCATGGGGTCACTTTCACCAACATCAAAATAATGGCCATCGTGATCTCCTTGGTCCTCATGTTGCTGCTCTATCTGCTGATCCAGAAAACGAAATTCGGCATGGCCATGCGGGCAATGTCTGTGGACTTTGCCATCGTACCCCTCATGGGAATCCCGATGAACCTTGTCATATCCCTGACTTTCGCCCTTGGCTCCGCCCTTGCCGGCGCCGCGGGGGTGCTCTTTGCCGAAAGCTACCCCGTCTTGGGGCCTTACATGGGACTGCTCATCGGGTGGAAAGCGTTTGTAGCAGCCATTCTGGGCGGAAGAGGCTCTATCATGGGAGCAGCAGTAGGAGGATATCTGCTGGGATTTATTGAAATAATTGTTGCGGCGGTATTCGTCTCCACACTACGGGATGTCATTGCATATAGCATAGTCTTGCTTATCCTGAGCTTCAAGCCATATGGCCTCTTCGGCGAGGCATATACCGCTCACCTGAGACTGTGATGGGCTCTGTGAAGCAAAATTTTCGTTATCTTTCAACACGACAGCACACTTGCTTAAGGAGAGTGTCTCGTGAAAGTCAGATTCGATAGAGTTCGCAAGCACCTTTCCCATATACCGCTGACAGCCTGGCTGCTCGGCGCCCTCGTGGCAGCACTGGTAGAAGCTGCAATAGGACCCGCATTGGCATACACCATAGGCCTTTCCTCAATTCCTCCTATCTTTGGCCTCTCGAGGTTCATCGCCCGTCCGGAGCTCATACCTGCCATCTTGTTCTACCTGATTCTGGTATACGTAGCGCCCACTTACGTAGTGGCTCGCCTGATAGCCTCACCCGTCGAGAAAGGAATGGCACTGCTCCCCGAGTGGTCCGATGTGCTGCTTTACCTGCTGATCCTGTACGCGATAATTCGGATATGGGGAGGATTGGATGGTTATCGCCTGTTGTTTCTCCGCCTCGTCGGGATCGGGGTCATCCTGAACACCAGCCTGAACCTGGTAAACGGGTGGATGGGTGAATTTTCTCTGGCCCATGCCGGTTTTGCTGCAGTTGGGGCATACGTCTCTTCGATCATCATGGTGTGGGGGTTCGTGAACGACGATGTCTTCGGGAAGGCGGTGTTCCCCACGTTCCTGGCCCCGTATGTCTTCCCGCTGGTCCTGATCGTAGGCGGAATAGCCGCGATGATAAGCGCTCTGGTGGTCGCCATCCCATCGTTCAGGACACGGGGTGACTATCTGGGCATTATCACCCTGGCATTCATTTTTATCGTACAAGGCGCTTTCAATAACATGAACTCCATAGGCGGTGCGCGGGGGTTCATGGGGATGCCAAAGCTGGCCAGCCTGACCTGGGTTTTCGTGTGGGCCGTGCTCTGCGTCGTGACGATTTATTTCTATGTCAACTCCACTTACGGAAAGGCTACCGCCGCTGTGAGAGACAACGAATCTGCCGCCGAGGTGATGACGATCGACACCCGCAAAGTCAAAACCATCGCTTTCCTGACCGATGCTTTCTGGTCGGGGATTGCGGGCGGGCTGTTTGCCCACGTAATGGGATATATCAACCCAGGCAACTTTGGCATCATAATGGCTGTGGAAGTGTTGGCCATGCTCTACCTTGGCGGGCTCAACTCTATCACCGGTTCCATCCTGGGTGCTGTGATTTACTGGCTGCTCTCAGAAATGTTCCGACCGCTTGGTCTGTACAAATGGGTCATTATACCCGTGCTGCTCATCATCATCATGATCTACAAGCCGATCGGGCTGCTAGGGTTCCAGGAAATAGGACTCTCATTGCACCCCAGCGGCAGAAAGGGGGTGGGACATGCCGCTGATACAGATTAATAACCTGACACATTTCTTTGGCGGACTGCGGGCGGTTCACGACTTCAATACAGAGATAAACCAGGGAGATCTGAAAGGTCTGATCGGCCCAAACGGGGCCGGGAAAACCACCATCTTCAACCTGGTGACCGGGGTCTACAAGCCCACCGAAGGCGAGATAATATTCGACGGAACCAACATCGTGGGAAAGCGACCCAACATAATCAGTTCCATGGGGATCGCCAGGACGTTCCAGAACTTGCGCCTGTGGACTCACCTGACCGTGCTGGAGAATGTGAAAATGTCGGCGTACTCCAGGATCCACTACGGACTGGTAGGGGCTTTCCTGAACACGCGAGCTCGGATCCACGAAGAGCAATTCCTGGACGAGAAGGCATACGAACTATTGAGATTGCTGGAGATAGAGAAGTACGCCGATTTCAGGCCCTCCAACCTTCCCTATGGGCTCCAGCGCAGGGTGGAGATTGCCAGGGCGCTGATGATTGAACCGAAACTTCTGCTTTTGGACGAGCCAACAGCCGGGATGAGCCCCGCGGAGATGGAGGATGTAATGGACGTGATAAGAAAAGTGCGGCACGAGTTGGGCCTCACGATCTGGCTGATCGAGCACCGTATGAAACTGGTCATGTCTCTGTGCGAAACCATCCAGGTGTTGGACTTCGGCGAAATCATAGCCGAAGGAACTCCAGATGAAATCAAGAATAACCCCCGGGTTATCAAAGCTTATTTGGGGACGGTGGTGACCTGATGTTACTCCAAGTAGAAAATCTAAGGGTGTCTTACGGAGCAATTGAAGCTGTCCAGGGAATCAGCTTCCAGGTGGAGAGGGGTGAGATTGTCTGCATCATCGGCGCGAACGGGGCGGGCAAGACATCCACTCTGCGGGCCATTTCCCGCCTCGTGCCTGTGAAGCGGGGAAGCAAGATGGTCTTCGACGGAAAGAATCTGCTGAAATACCCTGCGCACAAGGTCGTCAGGCAACTGGGCATTACCCATGTGCCCGAAGGCCGGCGCCTTTTCGGCAACCTGACCGTGATGGAGAACCTCATACTGGCGACGTATGGGCGCAAGGACAAGGAAAACTTCCAGAAAGACTTCGAGATGGTCTTCGACCTGTTCCCGCGCCTGGCCGAGAGGAAGAACCAGAAAGCCGGCACCCTGAGCGGCGGTGAGCAGCAGATGCTTGCCGTTGGGCGTGCCCTGGTGGCTGGAAGGAAGATGATGCTCCTCGACGAGCCTTCCATGGGGCTTGCCCCTCTCCTCATGCAGGAGATGTTCGAGTCGCTGAAGCAAATCAACCAGGAAGGAACCACCATCCTGCTGGTGGAGCAGAACGCTCAGATGGCCCTTCAATTCGCCCATCGTGGATACGTGTTGGAGACAGGCAGGCTTGTGCTGCAAGGTCTCACGAAAGACCTGCTGAATAATCCGAAGGTGAAAGAGGCGTATCTGGGGGCGTAAAGTGCAGTTACCACCGGGGCGGAAGTACGGCATTACGCCCGGGGTGGCGGTTGTGCTCGTTTTCGTCCTGTTGATGACCGCGGCAGGATGCACGCGGACAAAAGCTCCGGCAGAGATGGCCTATATCCCGGCCGGAGCTTTTGTCATGGGCAGTGGTGACGGCTATCCCGACGAGCGGCCGGCTCACGAGGTAGTCCTGCGCGGGTTTTACATAGACAGGTACGAGGTGACCGTCGCCGAGTACGTGGAGTTCCTGAACCACGTCGGGCGGCTCTACGGGAGCGATGGTCACAAGTATGCCGATGTCAGAGACGAGAACCCCCAAAGCCATATCCTCTCCCATGGGAACGGGTACGCTGCCGAAAAAGGCTTCGAAAACTACCCCGTGACCTGGGTGAGCTGGTACGGCGCCGATGCCTACTGCCGCTTTCACCACAAACGCCTGCCGACTGAGGCGGAATGGGAAAAAGCAGCGAGGGGCACCGACGGGCGGCGGTATCCCTGGGGAGACGAGTTCGATCCGGCGAGAGCAAACGCCGGAGGCGTGCTGACCGGCACGGTGCCCGTGGGTAGCTACCCCGACGGTGTAAGCCCTTACGGCCTCTACGACATGGCTGGAAACGTCTGGGAATGGGTGGCAGACTGGTACGAGCCATATCCCGGCAGTGACTACCGCTCCCCATTCTTCGGGAAGTACAAAGTCGTCCGGGGTGGCTCCTGGAACCATCCCTATCAGGATTCTAGAACCACAAGCAGGGATTTTGCCCACCCGGCGCGCAGAATCGGCGTCGTGGGATTCAGGTGCGCTTCGAAACAATAGATCCCACAAAGTAGTTGGACTTTCGACAAAGCGGAAACGGAGCCTTCTGGGGCTTCACGTTTGGTAGATAACTGGGAAGAAAGGTACATCTTGTAGTCAAGCTTCGCTCGACCACAAGATGTACCATCCCTTCTTTCCTGCCCTCAAGGCGAAAAACTCGGCCCGGGAGGACAGCCCGACTGTCAAAAGTCCAATCTGTAAGCCAACTTGATTTAAAAGAAGGTTGTGCGCTACCGGCAGGAGCGCTCTTAAGCGGAGAGCACTCCAGATCTACATCTCGGGTGGCAAGAGCGCTTTCGGTTAGCCACTGGTTAAGGGAGATGCTACCTGCACTACCGTCTCTTTGCGCACCACAAACGGGGCTACGCCCCTCGATGCCCGCTCTCATTGGGCTTATGACGCTCTCGCTCCCCTTTTGCACAGTGTCAAATGAGTCAGGGGGCCGAGCAAAATTCGGCAAAGCTTGGGGGATGCAATGGTCAAGAAAACAGACGTGCTCATAATTGGCGGAGGTGTGATAGGCATCGCATCGGCGTACTACCTGCTCAAAGCAGGTGCTTCCGTCACCATCGTTGAGAAAAGCAAGGTGGGCTTGGGGAGTTCCTACGGCAACGCCGGCTGGATCGTGCCAAGCTACAGCATCCCGCTGGCTTCGCCTCATGCCTTGAGCAACGGGCTGAAGTGGCTACTCGACCCAGAAAGCCCCTTCTACATAAAACCCAGGTTTAGCCGCGATGTAGCGTCCTGGTTGTGGAAGTTCCGAGCAGCGAGCAACGAGAATCGGGTACGGAAGGCGATACCCGTTCTAAGAGACTTGAGCCGCGCCAGTCTTCTACTGTTCGACGAAATCATCGCAGGAGAACACCTGGATTGCCATTACCAGCGTCATGGAGTGTTGACGCTGTTCATGTCCAAAGGGGATCTCAGAGCTGGCGAGGAAGAAGCAGGACTGCTACAGAAGTTTGGGCTGGACGTTGAAGTAATCAGCGCTCGTGAGGTTCAGGAAAAGGTGCCAACGGTCTCACCGGCTGTCGTTGGCGGGATGTACTCCGGTGAAGATGCCCACTTGAACCCCGCCAGGTTTGTCGGCGGGCTTGCGGGCAAAGTCCAGGAGATGGGAGCCAAAATCGTAACCGATGATCCGGTCATCGGACTCGATGCCAATGCTGGAAAGATCATGTCCGCGCATACAAGGAGCAGCAGATTCCAGGCGGGCGTTTTCGTGCTGGCGGCCGGGGCGTGGTCAGAGCCGATTGCTCGGAGGTTAGGGCTCCGGCTGGGGATTCAGCCGGCAAAAGGCTACAGCATCACGGTAGAGAGGCCAAATAGCTTCCCAGAATTGCCGCTGATGCTCGGCGGAAGCAAGGTCGCGGTAACACCGCTGGAGGGAATGCTGCGTTTTGCCGGGACGCTGGAGCTCACAGGGTTCGATATGAACATCAACCGGAAGCGCGTCGGGGCGATATTGAACGCGGTGGAAAAGTACCTTCGACTCCATCCGTCCGAACTGCCAGTCCCTGAAAGATGGGCGGGGCTGCGGCCCTGCACGCCCGATGGCCTGCCTTCGGTAGGTTGGGCGAGGGGGTTCAACAACCTTATGGTGGCGTCAGGCCACTGCATGCTTGGAGTTTCGCTGGGCCCGGTCACCGGCAAGCTGGTAGCGCAACTCGCTACCGGAGCAACGCCGGATTTTGACCTTTCCCTCCTTAACCCAGGCAGGTTTTCGTAACTTCGACTGGGGGGCTCGTGAAAAGAAAAAACTGGCGTTCGTGCTGAGTGGCGGTGGAGCCAGAGGAAAATTGCAGGTTGGCGCGCTGAGAGCTCTGCCGGAGGTGGGATGGGAT
>CAZDOZ010000122.1:0-8071 GCA_964507175.1 uncultured Anaerolineae bacterium | reverse complement strand
TGGGCCACTGTAGGGTCGTTGTTCCACTGCCTGTATGCAGTTTCCGAACGTTCTCACCCTACTTTGGGCGCTTCGTGGTCCAAAGGATGAAAATCACCTCAAAGCCCCTTACTGGCCCACGCCACATGCAGCCGTTGGACAAAGGCCTCCCTCTATGCTAACCTTCAGCTGTGCACCAGAATGGCAAAGGAGGCAACCAGTAGCGCCATGGCTGAACGTGGTGCTGCCAGCTCCATGGATAGAGGAGGTAAATTGCAATATGTCGGATTCACAGTTGCCGTACTCTGCAGCGAGAGCAGAAGACAAGTTCTACCAGATGCGTCGGAAAGGTGCCATGCAAGGCTGGTGGGCGAGGATATTCGGGAAGGACAACGACCTGATGCCATTCCACGAAGTGCTGAAACTGGTCCGTAACAGGCGTATCAGCAAAGTGGAACGACAAGCCGTGCCGTTAGATAAAATAATCGGCAGCGAGGGACGATATCAGGATTTCACGCGCGCTTTCTTCCCGAAAGAAGGAGCGAATAAAGAGAGGTGGAAAAGGCTCGACCAGGCACTGAACAAGTTGGAAACCCTCCCCCCGGTGGAGTTGTACAAAATCGGAGATGCGTACTTCGTGAGAGACGGCCACCACAGGGTTTCCGTGGCGCGCGCCAACGGGCTGAAAGAGATAGATGCTTACGTCTACGAAGTGGAGACGGATATTCCGGTAACCACGGACACAGACCTGCAGACGCTGGCATTGGAAGCAGGGAAAAAGAGGTTCCTCGAGAAGAGCGGGATAGAACAAATTAGACCAGAAGCGAATATCGTGCTCACTGCCCCAGGGCGTTATTACCGGCTCCTGGAGCACATAGATGTGCACAGGTATTACATGGGCCTGGAGCAGAAACGGGAAATACCCTACGAGGAGGCCGTGGCGAGCTGGTACGACAACGTCTACATGCCTTTCGTCAAAGCAGTGCGGGATTCGGGGGTACTCGAGCGATTTCCCGGGCGCACTGAGTCCGACCTGTACGTCTGGGTAATCGAAAACAGGGATAAACTTCAGCAGATAGCCGGCAGACCGCTATCGTCCGAGGAGACGGTGAAAACGTTCGCAGAGGCTCACAAAGAAAAACCTGTCCAGACGATGGTCAGGCTGCTGAAACGTGCCGTCGGACGAATGCGCTAGTGGGGCAATGGCAACACATCACTTCCTCCAGCCAATGCCCATTTGCACCGCAATGCCTGCAGTTAGCATAAACTCCGCCATCAGGTCGGGAAGGAAAATGGAATTGTCCACCATCCCGTGGGCCAGAGTGGCGCACCACCCGGCTGCCAGTCCCAGGAGGACAACCTGCCGCACCCTGTCGCCGGAAAGGATGCCTCTCCACACCCTCTGAAGCAATCCCCATGCCAACCACGCGCCAGCCAGAAGGCCCGGTATCCCAAGGCGCGTGGCAAAATCCAATAGCACGTTGTGCGGATGAGATAGATTCGGCTCCCGCCATGCCCACGGCAGCATGTAGAAAGTCCGATACCGATAGAGGAAGTTGTCCGGTCCGACGCCGAACCACGGCGAACCCAGGAACATTTTCCACGCGCTTTTCCACAGCGCAACACGGAATGCCCCGGTGCCATGATGGATGGAAAGCAAAGTCCTGAAGCGAGGCGTCGCCAGAAACGGGAACATCGCCAGCAAAGCCAGCAGGAGAAACACGGCAGTCCCAGCCCATAGCCTCCGCCTCACCGCACCTTCCGACAGCCATCCGCCCACCACCCCAAGAAAGAGCAGCGCCACGGGAATCCCCAGGAGCAGGGCACCGCGGGAGAACGTGAGGAAAAGTGCGGCGGAAACCGGCACCAGAAGAACACCGTAGACCCACTGTCGCCGCTTATTCGCTCCAAGGAGCACCACCGCCAGCATCAACGGCAGCACTCGCTCCAGGTAGAGAGCCAGGTTGTTGGGGGAGCCATAAGGCCCGCGAATCCTGAACACCCCCTCGGCAGTTATCAATCCGTGCCCTGTGACCGCCTGAGCCAGACCCCATAGTGCCACAAATGCTCCTCCAAGCATCCACCCGTCCAGTACATGCCACCGGAACGGCGTGCGCACGGCGAGCAAGTACAGGAGAAACCCATCGAGAAACACGACCCTGAACTCCCTGTTCGCCACGCCGAACCGGCTTGCCGCCAGAACAGCGAAAAACGCCGCACCTAACAAAGCCGTAGGCCAAGCAAGGTCACTCGAGAAAGTGATCCCAATGCTCTTGTCCAGCCTCCCATATGCAGCAGAGGCGACAGCCACAGCAAACAATGCCCATAGCGCCACTTCGTACCACCGCGAACCCGCAAATGGCATCACGAATGCTACCAGCGCCAGCCCCCAGCCAACAGCCGGATGGAGCGCCGGGGGCAGCTCGATGCCCCATGACGCAAGCCAGAGACCGAGAAAGAAAGCAACCGTCGCAGCCAAAAACAGGGCGATTTCCACGAATCCCCACTGCTTCATCGGGGAATCCAGCACCACCACATCCTTCAGCGCCCACTGGCCCCAGCCCCGATGGGCAGTGATCTTGGCCAAATGACGTCCGAAGGAAAGGCTTTGCGCCAGAGGCACAGTGGCTACCTCGCGCAGCGGGTCGTAGAGAATGAGGTATGCCTGCCCTGAGCCATCCCTCGGTAGCGCAGGAGCGGGCTTCCCATCCACCGTAGCGGTGAAGTAAGCGCGGTATTCCCCTCGCCGGATGGTGATGGCTATCCCCCTGCCCACGAACGGAATGGTGAGTTCGTCGCCGTCCTTGCCGATATCGGCTCCCAGCGGCGTCACGCGCCATCCGCCGTCATAGCGGAGCGCCGGATCGTCCGCCCGATGCCTGCCAGCGCCGAGCCAGCCATTGGAATCAGAAATGGCCCGGCAGAGGGAATCGAGGACAGGCCTACTACGCCCGTCGGGGGTCATCAGAGCAAACCCCCAGCGAGGATCGTCCGAAGGGGCATTGGGCTGCCACACGCCCCAGAACATCGCCGATGCCCAGGGCCAATGCGCACGGGCGTACTCCACAGCCTCGGCGGCGTAGCGCGCCTGGGCCTCCGGGGTCACTGTCTTCCACGGGGATGGCCTGGCACCCGAGGTAACCGGGGAGTTCCACCCATAAAAAGTCAGCCAGAGCGGCTTGGAAGCATCACCGTGAGCCTGCATGACTTTGCGGAGAAGCTCAGCCCGGCGGAAATTCAGAACGCCGGGAGACGGTGCTCCCGACGGCGGGGCGTCAAATCCATATGGCTCTGCCGCGGCCACGTCGAACCAGGCTCCACCTCCGGCAGCGTACACACCCTCCAGATAGACAATATCGCTCTGGTTAGTCCCGCCGGGCTCCACGTTTGGGGCAAGGGACGCCATCAGGACGTGAGCCGCTGGGTTCGCAGAATGGACAGCAATGTACCCTTCGCGCAGGAGACGGACATAAGCGGCCGGATCTACAGGACGCGCACCCCAATGAGGGGCAATGTTCGGCTCGTGCCATATCTGATACCACCGGATGTCGTTCCGGTAACGCGAAGCCACGGCGGAGACAAACCCACCGAAGTCCCTCCAATCCTGTGGCGGGGCGAATCGATTGCCAGTATCCTCCGGAGATCTGGCCCATTTGGGGGATGTATCCAAGACAGCCACCAGTTCCACATGGTGTCGCTCAGCGGCTTCGACCAGCGCGTCCCACCGTTCCCACCGGAACTTACCGCGCCGAGGCTCTATCTCAGCCCAGGGGAACGTAACCCTCACCAAACGGAATCCAGCACCTGCAATTTTCGACATCTGGGCGGCGAGGTCACCGTCCCCGGGCTCGAAATTCACCCCCCACGGGGACTCCGGCATCGGCGCGACGGACGGCGGATAATCTGGGGAGTGGATATCCTTCCAATTCTGCGCCAGAAACACCAGGATCAACGCCCCAGCCAGCGCCAGCGCCCAGCCGACCCGCGATTTCCTCATCACCCTCCCTCCGGCGGCCATTGTATGGTCTGGTAGTCATAAGCGTTCACCACAATGGTACCTCCGACCCTGGTAAAGACATCCCCTTGCCTATGGTAGCCGCTCAGGTGGACATGTCCGTGCACCAGGTATCGGGGCTTGAACGTGCGAATGAACCAACTGAAGACCATGAAGCCGGTGTGGCAGAGGTCAGATCGATCGTGAACGTCCCTGGGAGGAGCGTGGGTGACCAGGATATCCAGGTAGCGTCCCCACCGGAGCCGGTTCCTGACGAGTTGAGGCACCAACGCTGCGACTTTGAACCTCATCTCTCCTTCAGTGTACTGCGCGCTCCTCCCGGGCTTATAGCGCATAGATCCCTCCAGGCCCGCCAGCAGCAGATCGCCATGCCGCACGACCCGATTGTCCAGGTCCACTGCCCCCCTGGGGGCAGGCCTCTCACGCGCGCCGGGGACTGGTTCCGGATCGTGGTTCCCTCGGACGAAGAAAAGCGGGACCCCCAGGACGGTAAGAATGTACTCCAGGTAGTAATACGGCAGGTCACCACTACTGATGACCATCCCCACGTCACCAAACCGATCCTTCAGCGAATGACTGTAGATCAGAGGGTCGACTACGTCGCTGACAAGCAATATTTTCACGGTTTCATCCTACCCGGGCCTTCGAAGCAAACCGGAGACCCATACCGCCTCTGGAGCCTTTTCGACATCCCCGGAGCATAGCGCGCCCCATCGCCCGGGGTTGATGGGTGCTGAAGATGTCTCAGGGGAAATCCCCCTACCGGCAATGTCCGACGACACATCGGCATGGTTCCAGTCGTACTCGAACATACCGGAAAGATAAGCATACCCACCATCCGATCGCGCCACGAGCCAGATCTCGCGATTCGCTTTGTTAGATGTCTCGCTGCCGTTCAGGCTACCAAAAGATATCCAACCCATGCCGTCTATGCGAGCCAGCACCATTTTGTTGTGGATTCCCTGACGCGTGGGATTCCCCAGACGCGCTTCCAAGTCGAGGCCTTCTTTTGCGGCGACATCATTTGCCCATCGGGCGGTCTCGGAATTGCTGTCCGGGCTACTGGGGCGGTCGAAGAAAGAATCGAGAAGCAACCTGACTTTTGCACCCCGTCGCGCTGCACCAAGGTATGCCTGCAGGCGGGGATTTGGACTATCCTCGCCCCAGTACGGAGGCTCTTCCAGCTCCTCGATCATTACCTCATCCCCGGCTCCGGCCCTGCTCATCAGCCCGACTATCCCTTCGGGACGCAGCGTCGCCTCCGGGGATGTCAGAAGGGCCCAATGTGATGCAACAGTCGTCAGTGTAGATGTGAACTGTACCTTGTACAGGCTCCAGTCAGGAGGCGGGGTCGGTGCGTACCCCGCCGGTGGAGCGCCATACTTCTCATCTACAGCATTCCACCGGAAGATGTCCTGACGATGTGGATTGAAATCGGCGTGCCATATCTCCTCGGCGCGTTCTACCATCACTGGCGAATCGGTGAAAGCCCAAACTCCCCTCCTTCCGGCAGTACCGTTGGAAAGATCGTCCTCCGGGAAGCTATTAAGGCTCAGATTCTCGGTGCCAACCCCCAGAAGGATGTCGTCGACCAACATCATCTTGCTGTGGAGGAAGCGATAGCGAGCGTGCGCGTCATCCCGGTCGCTGACCATGAAGAACACCCGCCCGCCGGAGTTCTCGATCTGCTGAACACACCATTTTTCGTCATTTCCGATCCCTCCGTATGGAGAACCCTCCAGCAGCAAGGTGACGGAGACTCCGGAGGACGCTTTCGCAGCCAGAGACAGCGCCAGCGCCGCGCTATCCAATGTGTAACCCTCATAACAAATGCACTGGTGGGCTTCCGAGATCACCGCTGTGAGCATAGGCATGGCATTGTCCGGCGTGATCGCCAGGGTCAGCGCCGATGTGACACTGCTACGAGCCGGCATCCAGAAACGAACCCTATCCCATCCTGGGTAGATTGGCCTGCGGCCGCGGGTAGGATCGCTGGGGTCTTGGACCCAATCGGATGCAGAATCCGTGTCCGGAGCCGGGAGAGACTCGTTCAGGAGGAACTTCCGAGCAAGAATCTGATTGCCCTTGGCGAACGTCCCCCCGCCACTGTAAGGCTGCAGGGCGGGGCCACCCCATCCTATGTCGAGATGACCCCTGCCGTAGGCCAGGGCATCGACAATGTGACCGCCTTCGTCGCTCACGATCAACTCATCGCCGCTGTTACCGAAGCGCGGAATCCTGCTCGATTCCAGATCCGGAACGGAAGGCATGGTGTCTCCGCCATACTCGTAATCTGGCGGAAATCCGAAACTGGTGGAAAAAGCAGCCGCCTCACGTGCAATCCATACCCTGCGATGGGGTGGGATGCAGACTCCGTCTAAAGCAATGGAACCCTCTCCGTCGCCAGCGCTCCATCCTTCCAGAGAAACGGTGATCCGGCCCATGTTCCAGAGGGAGAACGCCTCATCGACATCGCCGGAGGCATAGCCGTCGTAGAAAATGTCGCCGATCAGCACCCGTGACGATTCAATTCCTCCGATAGGGGTCAGGGGCATATAGGAGCGAAATGGGCTCGCGGTCTCACCCCCCTGCACGGCCCAAGGGAGGAATAGGAACGCCGCTAGAAAAATCGAGAAGGCTCCGAAAAGCTGCCTCATATCTCAGCCGAGGGGCACCGGGAGGAACTCCTCTCTCTCCTCATCGTAAAATTCCAGACCGCCTTCTGAATTATAGACCATGCCGAGGAGGGTCATACGGCCCGTCTTGGTGGCAGCATACACAAGAGGGTGAGAGCGGACCCGTTCCAGTTGGACGACGACATTGGCGCGCACGACAGATTTCCGGCGATAGCCTATCTTGGAGAAAGATCTATCGGCCAGGAGTTTCCCGGATTCCAGGTACGTGAGCCAATGCCGTAGAAAAGGCTCTCGCTCCTCCGATGGCGGCCTGCCAAGGGATGCTTTCATGCCATCGCAGTCGTCGTGTCCCATGATGATCAGGTAAGGAACCTGCAGGCGGTAAATTGCAAATTCGATAGCCGCCCATATTTCCGATTCCTTTTCATCGGGAGGTGGCACCATGTTGGCGACGTTCCTCACCACAAACAAGTCCCCCGGCTCTGCTCCCAGGATCACCTCCGGGATAGCCCAGGAATCGGAACAGGTGATCACCATAGCCCATGGCCTCTGATGCCCCTGCATGAGTTTTTCCAGCAGTTCTTTCTTCCCAGGCAGGATCTCTTCCCGGAAGCGGCGATAGCCATCGATCAGGACATCAGGCAGTTCGACCGACATGAATGTTACTCCAAAAATGGTGAGGGGTGAGGCAAGGCTCGTCCCTGCCATTCCCGACTATGCGGGCACAGGCACAGGTTTTATATCGCCAACCAGGGCAACGAACTCCTCCCTGGTGATGGTTTCTTTCTCCATCAGGGCTTGCGCCACCTTATCCAACCTGTCTCGATATGTGGTCAAGATCTGCTTGGCCTGCTGGTAAGACTCAGAGACAAACCGGCGCACCTCTTGATCTATAGCCCTGGCGATTTCATCGCTGTAATTCCGCTGTTCCCCTATCTCCTTACCCAAAAATACCAATTCCTCTTTATGGCCGAAAGTGATGGGGCCGAGCCGGCTACTCATGCCATACTGGGTTACCATTTTTCGCGCAAGGCGTGTGACCCGCTCCAGATCATTGGCCGCGCCCGTGGTTATGTCGCCGAAGACGATATCCTCCGCCGCCCGACCACCCAGAAGGCCAGTAAGCTCGTCCCGGAGCTTGTCCCTGCTCAGCAAATTCCTATCCTCTTCCGGCAAGGGCATGGTATAACCCAGAGCCATGCCACGGGACACAATGGTAATTTTGTGTACCGGGTCGGCATGAGGTAGAGCATGCATGACCAGCGCGTGACCTGCCTCGTGGTAGGCGATGATCCGCTTCTCCTCCTGCGATATGATCCTGCTCCTTCGCTCGGGCCCCGCAATCACTCGCTCCACTGACTCTGCGAACTCTTTCATCCCTATCGTATGCCCTCCACGACGCGCTGCAAGTATTGCCGCCTCGTTCACCAAATTCTCTATG
>CAZDOZ010000121.1:0-8078 GCA_964507175.1 uncultured Anaerolineae bacterium | reverse complement strand
TCCTCAAGGTAAAGGGCTCTGATTGGCAAATCAGCCTGTTTGTCCAAAGTCCAATGTGAAATCTGTGGATGATTTTCTTCCTCTGCACCAAATCTTTGCCCAGCGTACAACAATCTCGTTAGAATCCACTCGCTGTTGTGACGAGACTGTGTCCTATCTCTCGTGCGTGCTGGCGAGCGGGTTGACATTCCCAGCGTGCTGTGGGTGGTATACCGGCAACGTGAAGAAAAACGTCGAGCCTTTCCCGGGCTCGCTGTGAACCCACACGCTACCCCCGTGCGCTTCTACCAGCGATTTGACTAGATACAGCCCAAGGCCGGTGCCTTTCGTCTCCCGGCGCAGGCTGCTGTCCAGCCGCGAGAAGCGCCGGAAGAGCCTGCCCTGTTCCTCCGGCGGTATGCCGATCCCCTGATCGGCGACATACACAGTCACTTTGTCACTGTCGCTCCACGCCCCTACGCGTATTACACCTCCCCGTGGTGAGTATTTTATGGCATTGCTAAGAAGGTTGCCAAGGATTTGGCGGAGCCTTTCCGGATCTGCCAGAACGGGCGGAAGGTTCTTCGGCACATCCAACACGAAATCGTGCCTCAAAGTCTGCATTCGAAACCCCTCGACCATTTTCTCTACGATCGGGCGGAGCGAGGTCGGTTCCGGTCGGATTTTGAGAGCCCCTGCCTGAATGCGGGATACCTCCAGCAGGTTGTCTATCAGTTCCGCCAGCCGGTTGCTTTCCTCTTCGATAGCCATCAGGCCATCTTCCAGCGTCTTCTTATCCCAGTTCGCATCCTCCCGACGCAGCGTGCTGGCATATCCTTTGATGACTGCGACGGGCGTCTTCAGCTCGTGGGATATCACGGAGATGAACGTGACTTTCATCTCCTCCGCTTCTTTGAACCTGGTAATATCCTGCACCGTGATGATGACGTTGACCAGTTCGTCCCCTTCGTAAAGTGGCGTGACGGTCACGCCGACGATTTTCTCTTTCCCTCTCGCTGGTTCCAGCACTCCCTCGACGTAGAAAGGATTCTGGGTCCGGCCATTCAGAAAAGGAGCGCACACCTCGATGCCCTTGGTCTCCCGCATGTGGAGGACATCGGTGCAGGGGAGGCCAACCATTTTTTCTTTCCGACGTCCCACCATGTGGGAAAATGCCAGGTTTACCTGCTCCGTCCGGCCTCCGTCGTCCAGGATGATGATGCCTGCAGGACTGTTGTCTATGATGGTATCCAGGCGTGCTTTCTCCCATCGCAACTGGGAAACCAGACGGGCGTTCCGCACGGCGATGGCTGCCTGGTCGGCGAATGCAACCAGCACCTGTCGGTCGTCTTCCGAGAAAGCGCCTCCTCCGCGGCGGAGGACGTATATCATCCCAAGGAGGTCCTCTTTGAATTTCAGAGGCATTGCCACGACCTGGTGCAAAGGAAGCCCCAGCCCTGTCGTCACCTGTATGACCCTGGATTCCAGGTTTGGTATAATCCAGGAGCCAACTCCAGGCACACGCTGCGGTACCGCCTCCACCAGCGGAGCAAAGTACGACAGATCCTCCGGGCGGATGCCGTAGAAGGCCCTGACCTCCGGACCACGCTTGCCCTGAAGGACTATGAGCCCCATCTCCCCTTGCACCATTTCCACTGCATGATTCAGGATGAGGCGCAGGAGGGCGCTTAGGTCAAGCCTGGAAGTCATGGCTTTGATCGTTTTCAGCAGGTATTCCTGCTGGCGCAACAGGTATTCGTACCCGTAGTCGAACATGATCACCAACCGGTCACAGAATCAACATGGCATCGCCGAAAGAGAAAAATCGATATCTTCGCCGGATTGCCTCGCTGTAAGCTTTTTCCGTCAGTTCTTTCCCCATGAACGCCGCAACCAGCGTCAGGAGCGTGGAGCGAGGCAGGTGGAAATTCGTGATGAGGGCGTCTACAGCCCGATACCGATAACCGGGGTAGATGAAAAGGTCGGTTTCCCCGCTCCAGGGGGCGACCCTCTGCCCCGGCCCTGCGCCGGCTGCCGCTGTCTCCAGCACGCGGACGCTTGTGGTGCCAACAGCTATCACGCGCCCACCGGACGATTTCGTCCGGTTCACCTCCTCCGCCGCATCCTTGGGAAGGATTCCAAACTCGGAGTGCATCCGGTGCTCTTCCAAAATTTCTTCTTTCACTGGTTGGAACGTCCCCAGGCCCACATGCAGGGTGACGAAAGCAAATCTCACCCCCATTTTTCTGAGCGACTCCATCAGCTCAGGGGTGAAGTGCAGCCCGGCGGTGGGTGCTGCCACCGATCCATCCTGGCGGGCGTAAACCGTCTGGTATCGCTCAGGATCCTCCAGGTCGCGGTGGATATATGGTGGCAAAGGCACAACTCCCAGATGCGACAGAATCGGCTCCAGAGGCCGGTCGAACCGGACGATGCGGGAACCAGCCTGGGTCACCCCTTCGATCTCGGCTTCCACCCTGGCATCGTCCTTTCCCAGGACGACCAGGACGCCGGGGCGCATTCGATGGCCCCGCACGAGGCATTCCCATCGCTGCGGTTCCAGTCGACGAAGCAGGAAAACCTCCGCTTTTCCGCCAGTGGCCTTCCTGCCGTACATCCGGGCAGGGATGACCCGGCTGTCGTTGGCCACAAGGAGGTCTCCCGGCCGCAGATACTCGCCCAGGTCGCGGAAAATCCGATGCTCAATTCTGCCATCTGGCCGGTGGACCACCATCAGGCGGGAGCTATCCCTCGGTTCCGCCGGTTCCTGAGCTATCAGATCTTGCGGCAGATCGTAGTCGAAATCCGATGTCCGCATTCTGCCTCACCCGCGTTTTCTGGTGGACTTGCCGCGCTTCGGCCTTGCGCCGCCACGGTAGCTGGGGGCGATGATCCCCCAGTACGTGCTCTTTCGGGAATCCATTATCCTGGTCACCAGCCAGGGATCGATCTCATCCAGGAGGTGCGCCGTGGTGATGACTGTTGGCAGAGACGCGTTGTAGCGGTAGTTCAGGATCTGGAAGAGCTTCTCCTTGGCCCAGGGAGTGGCGTTCTCGGTTCCCAGGTCGTCCAAGACCAGGAAATCGATTCGTCTGACTCGCTCGAAGCGTAGGTCGTAGGTAATGGGGCTCCGTGGGTTGAAAGCCGCTCTGAGGTGGTCGAGCAGGTCTGCGACTACCACGAAGAGCACTTTTTCCCCCTTTGCCACGCGCCTGTGAGCGATGGCTGCCGCAAGGTGGGTCTTGCCGCAGCCGTATGTGCCGGAGAACGTGAGCCACCCTTTCGGGTCCTCGGAGAACCTCATTGCCAGGGAGAAAGCGTGGGCCAGGTTTTCTCGTTCCTCCTTCGGGAGCGATTTGCGGGGGTCCCATCGTTCGAAAGTCATGTCCTCCAACAGCGAGAGGATGCTGATCTCCATGCCAGAACTTTCGGGGTTCCGGTAGTCCGGTGCCTGAATCGGGATCACGTTGCTCACCACCGGGTCGAGCATCCGAGAGCGAAGCCGCTGCGGCAGGTCTTCCAACGGCTGGTTGCTGGTGATGACTGTGGGAAGCTTGCCGTTGTATCGGTAGTTCAGTATCTGGAAGAGTTTTTCTTCCGCCCATGGTGTGGCGTTGTGCGTCCCCAGGTCGTCCAGTATCAGGAGAGGGGCCGATCGGATTTCCTCGAACCGATCGTCGTAGGTGGTAGTGGTACCGGGAGCGTAGGCTGCCCGCAGGTAGTCCAGCAAGTCCGGGACGACGACGAAGAGCGCCGGGTGCCCATGCTTCATCCTTTCGTTGGCGATAGCTGCCGCCAGATGGGTCTTGCCGCAGCCATAATCCCCCAGTAACACCAGCCAGCCATCAGGGTTTTGAGCGAAGGACCTGGCCCTGTCATAGGCGAGTTGCAGGCTCTCCCGCTGGGACGGCAACAGCTTTAGCCCTTTGGTGTCGAAGTTGTCGAAAGCTTTCTCCGCGAGGGCGCCCAGGTTGCTGATCTTCAGCAGCTCCTCGTATTTTCTCTTCCTCAGAGCCTCCCGCTGGCACACGCATGGCACCGGGATGCCGTAATCCGGGTGTCCGGGGGGGAGGTTTGGTATCACCCAACCTGTGCCGCCGCAAATGGGGCAGACGTCGTTTTTCTTTTTCTCCGCCATTTCAACCCTGCTTGGCGTAGCGCATCCGGAAGGAAAGGGAATCCGTATCCGCTTTTCGTTCCTCTTTCCCCTCGGTACGCCATCTTTCCAGGACTGCCCGGACGTAGCTCCACCTCCGGGCGTTGTTCTCTGCTGCTATTCGGAACGCCTCCTCGATCCACTCTGCCGGGTATTCCCTGGCGGCGTCCTTCAGCTCTTCGGCCAGAAGAGGCTGGATCATCCCAATGTTTTCCTCGTACAACGTGAAAATGTTTGGGGTAGCGCTCTCGTCGCTCCTGTCGGACAGGATGACTTCGGGGCCTTCTTCTTTCACCCTTTCGATTGCTTCTCTGCCATCGGGATCGTTCAGAAAGTACCAGGTTTCCTGCCTGCCGTCCAGTTCCACATCGGTGGAGAGGATTATCGCATGGGAAACGGCTTTTCCCAGGGCTTGTGGGAGCAATCGTGTTCCTTCCTTGGAGCTCCGGCCAAGACCAGCGAGGAACGGCTTGTCGTCCGCCAGCTCGGCGAGGGTGATGTATCGGTATTTCCGGTGGGCACGTTCCGGGCGGGTCGTGAGCCAGAAGAAATGAAGCACGGTTTTCACCTCAGCCATATCCCGCAGCCGCGGCAGTACTTCCCGGAAGAACTCCTCCGGGATGCAGGTTGGCGTGCTCTTGGTTTCCGCAAATCCCTGGAACAGATACTCTTTCACTGCGCATTCCCCCGATGAGCTTCGGTTCAAATGTACTCGTCTTCCGGATTTAGATGCACGTCCTGGACCCGCAGTTCTCTGAAATCGGTGTGCTGTCGGTCGAAATACAGGGTGACGACGCCAGTCGGGCCGTTTCGGTGCTTCGCTACGATCAGGTCGGCCAGATCTTTCGGATAGTCCTTGTGGATGGAGCGCCGCTTCTGTACCCGCTCCCACTCTTCCTCTTTCTGGAAGTACACCTCTTCACGGTAGATGAACATCACCACATCTGCATCCTGCTCGATGCTTCCCGACTCCCGCAGATCCGAGAGCAAGGGGCGTTTGTCGTGGCGGGACTCGACTGCTCTGGAAAGCTGGGAAAGCGCAAGTACCGGGATTTTCAGTTCTCTCGCCAGCCCTTTCAGCGCTCTGGAGATATACGATATCTCCTGCACGCGGTTCTCGGAGCGGAAATCGCCCTGCATAAGCTGCAAGTAGTCTACTACGAGCAAATCGATGCCATATTCGGAATGTAGCCGCCGCGCTTTGGAACGGAGACTCATCGCCGTCAGCGCGGGCGTGTCGTCGATGTAGATCTGTGTGTCACCCAGCATCCCAGCTACATTCACCAGCAAGGTGAATTCGTCCTCGCTGATGAGCCCCTTCCGCATCCTCTGAGATTCGATATTGGATTGGGCGGATAGAAGACGTTGGACGAGCTGGTCGGCAGACATCTCCAGGCTGAAAAGGGCAACTTTCTTGCTGTATCTCAGGGCGGTCTGCCTGGCTATGGATAGCGCCAGCGATGTTTTTCCCATTGCAGGCCGACCGGCGAGGATTACCAGGTCTGACCGCTGCAGGCCTCCCAGCATCTCGTCCAGGAACCTGAAGCCAGTGGGCACGCCGTATATCTCGCCCTGACCCTGCCGGAGGAAGTCCAACCTCTCGATCACTTCATCCAGGACTTCGGAGATCGGGCGGGTCTCCCGCTGGAGTCCCCGTTCTGCGATGGCGAAGACAATTTGTTCTGCCCTATCCACCAGTTCCCTGACATCGTCTGCTTCTTCGTATGCCAGGGATGCTATCCGGGTGGCTGCATCCAGGAGCCTCCGGCGGACGGCCATGTCGGAGACGATGCGGGCGTAGTGCTCCGCATGGACTGCTGTTGGAACGGAGTTGATGAGGGACGTGATGTACGCAGGGCCTCCTACCTCTTGAAGCCGATTTTCGCCTTCCAGCTCGTTGCAGACGGTTACGAAATCGGGGGGCTGGCCCTGATCGTGCAGTTTCCGTACCGCTTCGTAAATCCAACGATTCCGCTCGCTGTAGAAATCCTCGGGGCGGAGCAACGGCGCGATGCGCATGATTGCGCTGGGGTCTATGAGCAAAGACCCCAGAGCCGCCTCCTCGGCTTCCAGGTTTGCCGGAGAAGCCCGCTGCGGCGCCGAGTCCTGGGGCGTCATTCCTTCCCTCCCTCCGACGTATCACCAAAGTCCAGGCCGGATAGAAATTCCCTGAACGCTTCCAAATCCTCTTCGCCTTCCCGACCTTCTATGCCAGCAAGTGTTTCCTCTGCCCCGCCTTCCTCGAATCCTTCTGAGATGTTGGTGTCCGGCACGATCCCTGCCGCGTCCATCACTTCCTCCTCCACAAAGATCGGCGCTCCTGTTCGCACCGCCAGCGCGATGGCATCGCTTGGCCTGGAATCGATAGGAACCTCCTCGCCATCTACGCCGAGGATGATGTTCGCGTAAAATGTGTCATCCGTCAGCTCTGTCACGACTACGTAGTCAACCTGAACGTCCAGGGTGTACAGAATGTTTTGCATCAGATCATGGGTCATAGGGCGGGCTACGGAGATGCCCTGCAACACGATAGCTATGGCGTCCGCCTCGAACGGCCCGATCCAGATAGGGAGGTATCGGTCGCCGTCCATCTCTTTCAGCACTACCAGCCGGTGCTGCGACATTAAACTAACCCTTACGCTTTCTATTTCGACCTGGAGCATTTTGCACCTCCATCCATTTGCGTGGTCAAGGCGCTCTCGTGTCGGTATGGGTGGGGAACCTGTTGGTGTTCCGTGACGTGAGAGCGCTCTTCCTGGGACTCATTTCATTGTCCGAAGTATAGCAGAAATCGCGCCGGCGAGTTTGGCGTTCTGGGAAATTATAGCACACAAAAGGGCAAGAGACTAACGCAGGCCCCCTGGTCCGGCGATCCGGAATGTGGTTTGCCAGCCGCCTGAGGCTTTGTCGTGAGTGCAGCCGTACGTGTTCAGTCTGCCGGAAAGATGATGCCCGAACTCAGGTCCAGAGTTTGGGATGCCCGAGGTGACAAAACCGGGGCTCCGAGGTAAAATGTAATGTGAAGTGGCGGGTTACTACTCAGCCTCCTCGACAATTGGACGCTGATGACGCTGATACACGCTGATTTTTGCCGATCGTTTCTTGTTTATCCGCTTTATCTGCGAGTATCAGCGTGAAATGTGAGGTGTCTGCGTTCAATTTGCTCCAGGCTGAGCAGTTACAGTGGTGGATGTAACTTGGCTGTCTGATAGCGCTGGGTGATAGCATTAAGGGTCTTTGGGAGGATTCCATTGCTTCTCTGGCGTTTGCTCCTTTCTTTTGTGAAGATCGGCTTGTTCGGCTTTGGCGGTGGGCCAGCGATGCTCCCCTTGATCCAAGAGGAAGTGGTGGATTATCGCCACTGGCTCACTGTGGAAGAATTCGTGGATGGTCTGGCTGTAGGCAACAGCCTTCCAGGCCCGATTGCCCCCAAGATGGCCTTGCTGGTAGGGTATCGAGTTGCTGGTCTTACCGGTGCCCTGGTAGCCATCATCGGCATCCTGCTCCCATCACTCATCCTCATGGGCGTCGTGGTGGTGTTCTTCTACCAGTTCAAGGACACGACTTACGCCCAGCGAGCTTTGAAAGTCGTGAGGCCCGTGGTAGTGGCTCTGCTGGCGATGGTCGTCTACGACATATGGCCAAAATCGATCAAAGGCTGGGATGGGGTAGCGGTTGCTGTGGCAGCATTCGTGGCCGGAGAATTCCTCAACGTCCATCCCGCTTTGCTCATAGTAATCGGCGCAGTCCTGGGCATTCTTGTATATTAGAGAGGAGGTGCATGTGATGGAGACTACTGAGATCCGCGGCATCAAGTACGCTTACGAAGTCGTAGGTCAGGGAGAGCCGGTGTTGTTTGCCCATTGCCTTACCTGGAATCATCACGACTACGATTATCAGGCGGAGGCGCTCAAGGATGATTACATGCTTATCCTTCCGGATC
>CAZDOZ010000120.1:0-8146 GCA_964507175.1 uncultured Anaerolineae bacterium | reverse complement strand
GGTATGATTTCGATTCCGGGCAGTGGTACTATCATTCAAGAAAGCGGAACATAGTGGTGGACATCAACACTCTGAAGATCGTGAAAAAGCATCATCCCGCTCCACCGAAGCCGCCCGAACCGCCGGAACCGATGCCACCGGCACACCCCGGGCCGCCGTCCCGTCACCCCATGCCCCCCATCCGCATCAGGTAGCGCTCCGGCTGGGGTGCCGTGCATACAGAGCGAGGAAGCTCGAAGCAACTCCTGGGGGTCCATTGGGCCCCCAGGAGTCTTCTGAGTCGGCGAGAAGTCTGAGCCCGTTGCCGCACGGTTACTCCTTCCCAGAAATAGAACGCTGATGACGCTGATAGGCGCTGATTCTCGCTGGTCTTTCCCAGCCTATTTGCCTTATCTACGGGTATCTGCGTTCGATTTGTTCAAATCTGAACAGTTACGTCGCAAGGCGCTCTCGCCGGGCCCAGCTCCCTTGTCCCTGCTTTTCGGCGGGCGTCGGCCCGCAATCAGCGAAATGACCCAAATGACCCCGGTGAACCTTTCCATTGATGTTTGCTCCTGGGCAGCCGGAAGCACTACCTTCGGCTCTACTCGGATATAGGACGGCGGATCATGGGCGCTTCGGGAGGGGGGCAAGATGTGGGTAATTACCGCCTGCACCAGGCCTTGACATATCAAACTAAACCATGTAAAATATGCTTGGTGTAAGGAGTCCCACAGCAAGTTTGACGTCCAGGGAGGGTGAAAAGAGGTAACAACTGCTGACGGAATCCGTGCCAAGCCATGACGATGCGTGCTACCGTACCTGACGGCGCTTGCGCGAAGGTTCGGGATGCACGGATGTGCCAACCGTCCCGTAGTTGGAACTTGCTATGGAGGCCGCGGAAGCAAGCCGCAGCGAGCAGAAGCTGCATCACCGGGCCTTTTGGCGGTCTTTGGAGAGGGCTACTCACAGTGGAAATGGAGAGCCTCCGGGGACTACAGGAGAACCAGAACTGGGTATAGCCCCGACCCGTTTGGCAATGGAAAATCAGAGAAAGGAGAAGGTCCCTCAAAACCACCTGCCCAACCTGAAAGCCCGATGCCCCTTACGGATGGGATGTGCTCAACACCTTGACACAGTTTGGGGGATCAGGCGAGTGATTCCAAAATATCTCGGCCCGGTGAACTGTTGTGGTGGCCCCAATTACTTCTTCTTTCTGGAGGCCACTCCCAATGTAGTTAGAACATGCCACGGACTTTGAATGGAATTCAATAGTATGAGAACCTGGTTCAAACAAATCATAAGGAGGTAGAGACAATGAAGATTCTTTCGTCACGTAAAACGTTGGTGCTTTTGCTCATGGTGACCCTGCTCACGAGTGCCCTGGCCGGAATTGCCTCCGCCGACACCAATCCCTTCCCTATCCTTACCGGTTCTCCGGTGGAAGGATGCTACGGCGTGGCAGTGGCCGGTGCCGGCATGTGGGACGGCAACGCTTCGATAAACTTGAACGTCCCAGGCCCGGTGGTAAAAGCATGGCTGATCTGGGCCGGAGTCAATGACATCGACGACCCCGGCAACCCGAACACCAACCAGCTCACCGTTAACGGAGTCACCGTCACTGGCCAGAAGATCGACCATTCTACCATTGCTACAGTTCGGTCCGATTGGTACCAGTGGCGTGCGGACATCGGCAATCTGGTTCATCAGGGGGGCAACACACTCAACATCTCGGAGTGGTGGCCGTTGCCGACTTACGACGGCAATCCACTCCCGGATCCTCAGCGAAACGGTGTGTCCGTCATGGTGCTGTACGACCGTGGCACCTGCACCAATCCAGAGCAGGTTACCATGTTCGACGGCATGGATTACGTCTGGTGGGCTGCTGCTCCGCAGTTCGACGGAGGCCCTTTGAGCCAGCTCCATGTATTCACATTCGATCCTGCACCGGAGGACAGAACGGCTACCATAACCTTCAACTTCGCTGGAGCCGATCACAAGTCCATGGAGAGCGGGGTGTGCCGCGGTGTGGGTATCTGGGAAGCTGCCGGTACCGGGACGCCTCCTGCTGCAATCGTCAAAACAGCCTGGCCCAGCTCTGTCGGCATTAACGGCGGAGTGCTGATCGCCGACAAACCGTTCGCGTCGAACCCTCCATGTACCCCTGAAATCAATTATCCGGCGGTAGATTATAGCGGCGGCTACGATGGTGCCGAATGGTCCACCGTCACCCTGAAAGTAGTGATCCCCGCAGGCAGCGAGTGGGTAGCATTCCAGATCGAGTCCGAGGCCAATCAGCCTTCTGGCAAACCCGGCGGCGAGAGCGGCGCATGGGTCGGCGGTGCTTTGGAAGTTCCATTGCCGCCTCCGGATGTGACCGTCACCAAGACCGACAATGTGGAAACCCCTGAACCGGGCGATACCCTCACATACGTTGTGGATTTCGCCAATATCGGGCCCGGCGATGCCCACGGCGTATCGCTTGTTGACACACTCCCGACTCACAGCAACTACGTTTCCTGCACCACAAATGTGGGTACCTGCACTTACGGGAACGGAAAAGTCACCATCAACATCGGTGACATGTTGTCTGGAGATACTGGCGAGGCTCAGATAGTCGTGAAGCTCAACGATGTCTTCCCTGCTGGACAGACCCATTTGGTGAACACCGCAACCATCAGCACGTCGACAGTAGGCGATGATCCCAGCAACAATACGGCTACTGACGAAGATGTGGTGACAGCTGCGCCGACCCTCGACATTTCCAAGTCGGCTGCACCCTCTCCGGTGCTTTCCAAAGGCAACCTGACCTACACCATCAACTGGAGCGTCGGCGGCAATGCCTATGCCGTGAACACCACAGTGGTGGATCACCTCCCAGCAGGTGTGACATTCGTATCCGCCAGCAATGGCGGCACTCTTAGCGGTAGCGACGTAACGTGGCACTTGGGCACCAAGACGCCGGGCAACAACGGCACGCTAACTCTGGTCGTGAAAGCCCCCAGGGTCACCACGCCGGGCACAATATTGCACAACTCCGTGGACATGAGCGAGCAGAGCGGCGTGACGGCCAACGCTACTGTCGACACTCGGGTGCTGGTTCCCGCCAAAGTCGGCGACACAGTATGGCACGATAGGAATGCCGACGGCACCCAGGGGACTGGTGAGGAAGGGCTTGCTAGCGTAACCCTGGCCCTGACAAAGCCGGGTGCCGATGGTCAGTGCAATACTGCTGACGACGTGGCGGTTGCCGCCGCAACCACCGATGCAAGCGGCAACTACCTGTTCGATAACCTGTACCCCGGGACCTACTGCGTGCACGTAACCGACAATAACGGCGTTACCACGGACATGTATCTCACTACTGGCAACGAGCCTCTCGGGCCTTTCACCCTGACCGAAGGGCAGGAGAAGACGGATGCCGACTTTGGATTTGCGCTTCCGCCAGTGCTTTCTCTTACCAAAGAAAACACGCCATCCGGAACCGTGAACCCGGGCGATACCATCACCTACAGGCTTTGCTACGGCAACAGTGGTGACATCGCCAAGAACACCGTCCTGACCGATCCTCTTCCTCCCAAGTACACCGAGTACGTAGCAGGGAGCGCAACTAACGGCGGTAGTTATGACGATTCCACCCGCACCGTTACCTGGAACATCGGCGACCTCCTCGGCGGAGTGCAGGATTGCGCAAGCTTCCAGGTGAAAGTACCGATGACCATCCCCGGCCTCACCGGGCAGAGCAGGTCTGGCAGGGTGTTAGCGTTCTCCGAGTGGAGCGAACTACTTATCCACAATGTGGCAACCATTGATGCCGATAGGACCGATCCGGTAGAAGCTAGCGCTGACAACCAGCTCCATGCAGTCGTGGATCCGGCCATCTACAAGAGCGCCGACCACAGCATGATCCATCGGTATGACTATGTGACGTTCACCATCACCGCCACGAACCGCGGCAATGCCAACGCAACTGGCGTGATGGTTACGGACGTGATAGACGAGAACCTGGAGAACGTCTCCGTCAGTGCAGATACCGGCACTGCCACTTACGATGAAGACACACGCACAGTGACTGCCGACCTTGGCACGCTGGCCCCGCAACAGGTGGCGAAAATCACCGTCAAGGCCAGAGCAAAGAACGTGAGCGAGAGCCTGTTGCCGCTGGACATACACAATACTGCGACGTTGATTTTCGATCAAGGCGACCCTCGCCAGTCCAACGATGCGACAGTAACGGTAGTTTACTTCCTCCCCGGCGAGGTGCCGGAGGGCAACACATTGCTGCTCCTTGGCAGCGGCCTTCTTGGGCTTGCCGGGTACATCAACCTGCGACGAAAGACATGGAAGAAGTAATCGACCGATAGACTTGCACGAATCAAGGGGATGCTCCGTTGGGAGCATCCCCTTCGTTTTGGCAACCCAAAATGGGCTTTTGAAGCAAATCTAAGGCCTCAAGCCGTCTCGGGAGCCTTCTCGACGCACCTGGGGCGAGTCACGATTTATCATTGGGGTTGATGGAGGCCGATGACAGTTCAGGGGGTTCCTGGGGCCCCATGGGCCCTCAGGAATTGCTTCATTTTCCCTTTCGCCGCGGGGATTTGACGTAAGAGCGCCTTTCAATTATAATATGAAAGTGATGCGGGGTGGAGCAGCGGTAGCTCGTCGGGCTCATAACCCGAAGGTCGCAGGTTCAAATCCTGCCCCCGCTACTTTTTGATTGTCGACAGAACTTTCTGGCGGCGTAGCTCAGTGGTAGAGCAAACGGCTCATAATCGTTGGGTCACAGGTTCAAATCCTGTCGCCGCCACAAAAACACAATATCTAGTAGTTTCTGAGCCTCCTGCTGCTACATATAGTAGCAAAAAAGGAGGCTTTTCTTATGGGCGCTATTGCCAAAGACCAAACGATTCGCTCCGTTCTCTCTCAGGATATTGCCGCTTTTCTGCTTGAGCGGCGCTCCCGCAATCTCAGTCACCACACAGTCCGGTTTTATCGGGTTGAACTTCGGTATTTCCGAGAGTTTCTCGAAAGCAAGGGGGTAAGAGCGACCCTGGACGTAACCCCTGGGCATATTCGGGAATACTTCCTTTCCCTGAGAGAACATCGGAACGCTGGCGGCGTCAATGTTGCCTTTCGAGCTATCCGCACTTTCTTTCTATGGTTCGAGCAGGAAGAAGAGCCGGAAGGCTGGCGGAATCCTATCCGCAAGGTTTCTCCGCCGAAAAGACCAAAAGACCTGCTGGAACCGCTTCCCTTGGCGGACTTGAAAAAGATGCTTGCGACCTGCAAGCGCCGGACGTTCACAGGAGACCGCGACCGGGCGATATTGCTGGCCTTGCTGGACACAGGTTGCAGGGCTTCGGAATTCGTGGCGCTGAACCTGGAAGACGTGAACCTTGCCGATGGTACGGTGAAGATACAGCACGGCAAGGGCGACAAATCCAGGGTTGTCTTCCTGGGCCGGAAAGCAAGGCAAGCCGTGCTCCGCTACCTGCGCCACAGAAAAGACGCGTCTGGGGCCTTGTGGGTCACGGTGAAGGGCGAAAGACTGAGTTACTGGGGCCTGCGCCAGATTGTCCGCCGCCGGGCGACGAAAGCGGGCGTGCCGGTGCCTTCCCTGCACAGCTTCCGGCGCGCCTTCGCGCTGTTGTCCCTGCGCGCTGGCGTGGACATTTTCAGCCTGCAAAGGCTCATGGGCCACAGTGATTTGACCGTTCTTCGGCGATACCTGAAACAGGCACAGGGCGACTTGCAGGCGGCTCACGAGAAAGCGGGCGTCGTGGACAGGCTCCTGTAAGCGTCCCAGAGCGCCCCAGAGCGCTTCTAAGCGCCGTTTTCGGGCTTCGAGGTGTATGAATTGGTTTGCACAGAAAACGCTCCCAGGGGCTTCCTGGGAGCGTTTCAGCGGCGGTTTTTGCATTTCTGGGAACGATGTATAATAATTTGAGTGAGAAACAAAAACTGCCTCGCGACGCGCAGGCGTCCGAGGCGGTGGCCAAGACCGTGGAGGCGGCCTGGCGATAGAATTATAAAGCGTTAGACCGCCTCCGTCAAGCAAAGACGGAGTTTTTTTGTTATGCTGAGCAAAGAAGAAAAGAACGAGATGCTGGTTTACATCCGCGAGGGGCTCCCTGAAGACTTTCGGAAGCGCTGCGCAGATGCCGGGCAGTCTCTCGAAGTCAAAGTGACTACGAAGACTTACGCGCCCGGAGACCCTTCGACGCTTGTCAAAGTCGAAGTGACAACTTACAAATCGCACCCTGGCGGAGTGGTTGGCGAGGTGCGCGAGTACGCGCTGGACTTCTTGAAAAGGGTGTTGAAACTCATCGAGGACGGGAACTATCCGACTCCGACGCCTTCAAGCCTTCCGGCGGAGGCCGAGGAGTGGCCGGAAGACCTGCGGGCTGAAGTGGAGCGCCTGCATGCTCAAGCGCGCATTCGGAAAGCTAGATTACCCCACGATAAGCGAAGACTTCTTGAGGCTGCTGGAAGCGCGTTCGTGAGACTTCACGAAGAAAAAGCAGAGCGCCAATTTGGTAACAAGAACGATTCTCTTTTCATGCGCCTCCACAAAGCCGCCGACCCGATACGTGCATACAAAGCAGACAAACAGCGGGAGAAGCGGCACCAGGCGGAAGCATTGTCTCTTGACCAGACCGTGAAGCTTCCGAACGGCGAGGAAGTCTCGCCCTATGAAGCACTTGCCGACCCACGCGCCAGCCTTGATCGTGTCGATGAGCGGGTGTTTTGGGGAGACAGGAGGGGGAAACTTGAATCTAGCCTGACAAAGCAGGAGAGGGAAGCATTCAGGCTTCGGATGGCAGGCTACACGGGGAAAGAGATTGCCGACATAATGGGCATAAGTGAGCCACGAGTAAGCCAACTGAACAGGCAAGTCGAGGAGAAAGCCAGGAAACTGAACTGACGCCATATCTGGGGCGATTGTTGCCGACGCCTCCGGGTCTTCCGGAGGCGTTTTTGTTTGTAATCCCGGCGAATTCGGGCGTCACATTGTTGGCTGTCCTTAATTTCCCTTTCCGAACCGTGGGTAGTAAGTAGGGGGCAAATCTCTTGTATCTGGAGGGGAAAATGGACAGCAAAAGCGAAGCCGCCTTGCGGGTGCAAGGCGGCGGCAGAAAGGGGGAAGCTGGAGGCTATCCTTCGCCGCATTCTACCACGGAAGCGCTGGAAGGGCAAAAGGTCAGAAATGCCGCCGGGCGCGTGGTAGGGCGAATCGAAGGCGGCTGGTTGGTGAAGCGGGGCCTTGACCCAGGGAGACACCAGCTTCGAAAACCTCCAGCCTGGGCGACAGACGCGGCGCATTTGCGCCTTCCCGTGAAAGGGCTGAAGTTGATTTGCGTCGATGGAAGCGTCTGGCTGGGAACCTGGGGCGCGTTCGAGCGGCACGGGTTCCGCGTCAACCGGGGCTATGGTGAGCAAGTGGCTCTGCCGCTGAAATGGTGGATTGTGCGGCGGAGGAGGGGGAAGAAGGCGGCACGGCAATTGAGGCTGTTTTAGCGGAGAGCGGGAACGGCCCGGCGCGCGGGCCGCTTGGGGAAGGCCGGTGCCTGCACCACCGGCCTCCCACCGCGACCTTGTGCAGGGAGGTGCGGGATAATGTTTTTCAAAGTTGACTATGAGTTCATTGACAGGGGCATTCTACCCACGCTCACGAAGGCAGAATTGAGGGTGCTTCTGGTGTTGGGCAGGCACGTGAACGACGAGGGGAAATGCTGGCCGAGCCAGGAGAAGATTGCCCAAGAAGCAGGGCTTCACGTCCGGGCGGTGAAATCCGCAATTAAGAGCCTGCACGAAAAAGGGCTTCTTGACGTGGAACGGCGGGGGAAAATGCTTACAAACGTGAATCACCTTCGCGGGGGTTACATTACATTTGGGAGCGACGGGGGAGCAAAGGGAAGCGCCGCCGTAAGGCTCACAAGGCGCCAAAATTGAACCCGGAGGGTGGAAGTGAGGTGCACGTAGCTGCACTTCACCTGCCTGAGTGAAGTGCACGTAGATGCACCTGTGAGGTGCACGTAGATGCACCCAAACTAGAACCATAGAACTAGAACCACCCTTGAAGCGAACAAGAGCCAGCTTTTTCCGTGAATTCGCTCGCTTCGCTCGCGAATTCATGGACGCAAAGCGTCCTCGCGACAAAATGAAA
>CAZDOZ010000119.1:0-8147 GCA_964507175.1 uncultured Anaerolineae bacterium | reverse complement strand
TTTATGTGTCGTCGACATTGACAAAATCCCACATTCATTGTATCCTTTTAAAGTCATGGTTTGCAGCATTCGGCTTGGCAAGCGGTTATTGGTTTTTATTATACGAGGAGGTGAACCATGCCTGATGTGGTGATAGTCGTGGACATGCAGAGAGGGTTTCTGGAACCCGGACATCCACTTTTCTGTGGCGAAGAAGCCCGCAGGGTGATCGAACCAATCAGGCGGTGCCTGGAGAAAGAGGTGAAGAAAGGCGCCGTTCTCTTTTTCACGGCGGATACTCACGATCCGGACGACAAGGAATTCCAGATGTGGCCTCCCCATTGCATCAAAGGTACTGAGGAGGCGGAGATCGTACCGGAGTTGGGCGAGTATGTCGCCATGGGCACTATCGTCCCCAAGCGCCGGTATAGCGCGTTCTTCGATACAGACCTCGGAGAACGGCTTGCTGCACTAAGTCCCGATAGACTGATCGTCTGCGGGGTCTGCACCGACATCTGTGTCATGCATACTGTCGCGGATGCACGCAACCGAGACTACCCCGTGGAAGTCGTGGAAGAAGGCGTGGCTTCTTTCGATCCAGAAGCTCATGCCTTCGCCCTAAAGCACATGGAGAAAATCCTGGGTGCAAAGATAATCAAGGAGGCAGAACTGTGAACGCGGACAAATCCAGGTTTGCGCCATCTCGGGCGACTCTTTCCGGATACAACTCCGACATCTACTTTCCCCGCTCTCGCCAGATTCTAGAGGCGGAAGGGATAGACCCAATGGTTGTCATGGAGGTGTTTCCCGGGAAGCCCGGCATCCTATGCGGCATGGAGGAGGTAAAATCTTTGCTGGCTCGCGTCCTGCCAGAAAACGCGGAGGTGTGGGGGCTGGAGGAGGGCGCTCCCATGGACGCCAAGGAAATCGTCCTCCGCATAAGAGGACCGTATCAGGCGTTCGGCATCTACGAAACCGCTCTCCTGGGCATCCTGGCTCACGAAAGCGGATGGGCAACTGCGGCCCGTAGGATCGTGGAGGCAGCTGGTGACATTCCCGTGCTGCATTTCGGAGCGCGGCATGTCCACCCGGACGTATCGGCAAGGCTGGAGTACGCTGCTATGGTGGGAGGGTGTGCCGGATGTGCCACCCAGGCAGGCGCAGACCTCTATGGCATATCCGCCTCCGGCACCATTCCCCATGCCCTGGCGCTATGTTTCGGTGACACTCTGGAAGCAGTGAAAGCTTTCGACCGTCATATGCCACCAGATCTCAAGAGGATTGCGCTTGTGGATACGTTCAGGGACGAAGCGGAGGAGAGCGTTCGAGCAGCACGCGAGATGGGCGACAGGCTTTGGGGGGTCCGGTTGGACACACCGGCTGAGCGCGGCAGGGTCACGCCAGACCTGGTGAAAGAGGTGCGAGCCCGATTGGACCAGGCGGGTTTCCCGAACGTCAAGATCGTGGTCAGCGGCGGGGTGGACGCCGACCGGATACAGCTTTTCCGGGAGGAGGGCGCTCCGGTGGATTCCTACGGCATCGGCAGCGCAATCTCTGGTGCCCCTCCCATAGACTTTACCGCCGATCTGAAAGAGGTCAACGGAAAACCGCTGGCAAAACGCGGTCGGATACCGGGCGTCACCCACAACCCACGATTAGAGCTCCTCGACCTGAGCCCCTACCGAGAGTAACCCTTCACTGCATCGGACGCCCATGAGGTGTCCGATGCAGCTTATCTGGAGGCGGAATGAGCCGTTTCGCCATTGAGACGATACACCTCACCAAGGAGTTCCGCCCGGGCTCTCTCGTGCCCTGGCGCCCCGGACGCGCCAAATCAGTCTTGCGGGATGTGAGCTTCCGCGTCGAGGAAGGGGAAACCGTGATCATTGCCGGCGAGAACGGGGCTGGGAAAAGCACGCTGCTGAAGATACTGGCAACCATATTGCTCCCCACATCGGGGGAATTCCGCCTGTGGGGAAAGGATGTCTCCGCCGCCGACGCGAAAGCACTCCGCAGGCGCATCGGATGGGTTGGTGACAATCAGAGAAGCTTTTTCTGGCGGCTGACCGGGGAGCAGAATCTCCGGTTCTTCGCCTCCCTCTATGGCGTCCCGAGAGAAAAATTCCCCACCCGCATGAGGCTCATCGCTGACGTGCTGAGGATGAGCGAATACCTCGCCCAGCCGGTTCGGCTCTACCCGAAAGGGATGAGGCAGCGACTGGCACTGGCAAGGAGCATGATTCACTTTCCAGGCCTGCTCTTGCTGGACGAGCCGTTCCAGGGTCTGGACGATTCGGGACGTCGTGCATTCTGGGAAGCATTGGAGGTACTGCAATCCGCAAGAAAGGTGCCAGTCACCCTCGTCGTTGCATCCCCAAAGGCTGATTTTCCGGCCAGAGTGCTTACCCTATCCGATGGAACCTTGTCGGGGGATGCGGCATGAACGTCCCTTTCGCCCGCCTTGCTGTCGCTTTCGTCGTCAGAGGGGTGCAGGAAGAGATAAGCTATCGCTTCTCGTCTCTGCTGCACGTCCTTGGCGTTCTTTTCTCGCTTTTCGTCTTCTACGAAATCAGTCGCCTTTTCCCTCCAAAAGTGGTCAGTAGCTACCTGAGGCCTTACGGTGGGAACTATTTTGCTTTCGTGGTCCTGGGTGTCGCGCTGAACGATTATTCTGGAGTTGGGCTCTCGTACCTGTCAGGTACCATGAGGAGGTGGCAGACGGAAGGTCCGCTGGAAGCAGTGCTGGCATCGCCGGTATCCCTGCACTCAATGGCGTGGCTGATCACGCTGGAAGGGACAATCTGGTCGAGCGTCCGAGTTGCGCTGTACCTGGCAGTGGGCCTGATAGCGGTGCCGGCGTTCTTCTCTCTGGCACATCCGTGGGCGCTGCTGGTCGCCCTGGGTCTCTCATTGGCCGCTTTCAGCGGGTTAGGGCTGCTTTCTGCTTCCTTCATCCTGGCGTTCAAGAGGGGGAATCCGGTGATATGGCTGGTCGGGGGACTGTCCACACTGCTTTCTGGGGTTTACTACCCGGTCGATCTGCTGCCACGTTATCTTCAGGCGGCAGCTGACGTCTTTCCGCTCACCCACTCACTGCAGGCGCTGCGTCTGATCCTCCTGCAGAACGCGGGCTTCGGCAGGATATGGCCTTCCTTGGTGGCGCTGTTGGCATTTGATGTTTTGCTCCTGGCGTCAGGACACATCGGGTTATCGCTGGCGCTGGAATACGTAAGGAAGCATGGTTCGTTGAGTGAATACTGATGGCTCCGGTACCTCTTTCCGTCGTCATGCAGTGAGCTACCGCTCATGGCAGCTATTCAGTCAAACCCCATCCAGCATGCTTTTTTTCTCCTCCCCCTCCGGCTCCACATGGATCGTGACAGAAGTGTTGCCCGGCCACAGCTCATTCAATTCTCTCTCGATCTCCTCGCAGAGGTCGTGAGCATCTTCTACGAACATTTTCCGTGGCACCACCAGGTGGAAATCGATGAACCTGCGGTTTCCCGCCTTCCGGGTACGCAAGGCATGGATGTTGAGCGCCTTTTTGCGCGGCCTGGACAACACTTCCATGATTAGCTTTTCTTCATCAGGTGGGATCGCGAAATCCAGCAGTTCTTCGCCCGAATGGCGGACGAGTTTCAGACCGACGCGCATGATGAGAAAAGCCATCGCCAGCCCTACCAGCGGGTCTAGCCACAGCCACCCGGAGAGCTTCACCAGGCCTACCCCTGCCAGAACGCCGACCTGTGCCAGCACGTCGCTCAGCAGATGATGGGCGTCGGCATTGATAGCAGGTGAGTCCTCTCCAGCTGACCGGAGCATGACTTGGGCTACGATAAAATTGATCGCTGCTGCAAGGGCACCTACTGCCAGCCCTGCCCCAAGCTGTCCTATGAGTTTGGGATGCAGGAGTCTATTGATACTGGCGTACGTTATTCCTACCACCGACGCCAGTATCAGAGACCCTTCGATGGCAGCGGAAAGGTCTTCCACTTTCTCGTGCCCATACCTGTGGTCGAAATCCGCTGGGCGCGAGGCAATGCTGACTGCGGCTACGGTCATCATGGCAGTTGCCACATTCACCAGTGTCTCCAGGGCAGTTGCCAAGAGCCCCACGGAACCGGTAAGCCGATATGCACCAAAATTGAGCGAAAACGTTATCAACGCGCCGCTCACAGAAAGCAAAGCTGCCTGTAATCTAGTCAGTTTCACGACCCACCTCAGAAATGAGTCATACCTGGCCTGACGCTGCCACCAACTCGGGTGACACACATCCTCCTCAATTATATCGTATCGGGCACGCGGAACAAAAAGGTGGTCAGAGGGTGTCTCTATCTTTTGTTGTGAACAGCCGTCTCAGGAGCCTCCTTGAGGCATCTGAGATAGATCGCGGCTCGTCATTGGGGGTGGTGGAGGCCGACGACAGAGCTGGGGAATCCTGGGGGCCTACCCCCAGGATTTACTTCGAATTTCCCCTATTATCTCAGGGCGTAACTGTTCAGGCCGGCGTGGCTCTTTTGATGTAAGCCTTTCTCACCGCAGAGTTCGCCGAGTACGCAGAGAAAAATAAAGGTGTTCAAAGGTCGATTTCGGGCAAGACATTTGCTCCTTGCCTATCTCGAAGACAACCTCTTCACATTCGATTTTTATTTCACCTCTGCGCTCTCCGCGTCCTCAGCGGTGAATGACTTCCGCAGCCCACTTCGACCAAATCTTGCCACAGTCAGCATGACCTGAACAGTTACCTCAGGGCTGGCGACCCACGCCCAAAAGAGATACAATAAGGCTGTGAGGTATTTCAATGCTTCCCTGGCGCTGAAGGCAAACAGCGCAGGTGTTCTTTACCACAAAGCCGTCTCCCTGAAAGCCATGGGGCGCCGGGAGGATGCAATCCGGACGCTGAAGCAGGCTATGGGATTGTACAGGAGCCCTCCAGGGAGCTGGCGGAAGCTGCTGGAGAAATGGGAAAGGGAAGGGCAATAGCCATGTCTTGCGGCAAGGGGGTGTGCGACATGGGGATGGATGCGGTTGTGGAATCGGTACGGGGAGGGAAGGTCTTGCCCGTGATGGAGGATCGGCCTCCCCGAAAGATGGCGGCGGAGGAATTTCTGGCCGGGGGATGTGCTTTGCTGTGGAGGGGTATGCCGAGGATGCCAGGGACATCCTTTCCGAGGCCCCGGAGTAGGGAAACGCTCCGGATGAGCCTGCTGAGAGATCGTGAGCCGGAGATGTGGTGAGGAGGGAGAATGCAGGATGCGATGGAAATCGGACGGAGAATCCTGTCCAGCCAGCCTTTCAGTGCCTACCTGGGGGCAGAGATTCTCTCTTTCGAGTCCGGACGGGCGACGCTGGCGCTTTCGGTTCGGAAGGAATTTCTTCAGCAGCATGGCTTTGTCCACGGGGGTGTGATAAGTTATCTGGTGGACAACGCCATCACTTTTGCCGGGGGATCTGTGTTGGGGGTGAATGTCCTCACTCTCGAATACAAGGTCAATTACCTCCGGCCGGCGCGTGGCAAACGACTGATCGCTACTGCCGTGGTGGAGGGTTCCGGGAGACATTTTGCGGTGTGCCGCTGCGACGTGGTATCGGTGGAGGAGGGAGAGGAGCGATTGTGTGCAATTGGGCAGGGCACGATCGCGTCGTTCGATGCTCAATGACATGGTTCCTCGCAGGCCTGTCGGGCCACCTGGGATTTGTGCCGGTTGCTGGGGGCAGTGAATTGACAGAGTGCGACTTTGCTTACAGGTAAAGGCGCCCTTTGCAGTTTCGCCGTCCGACACGTAAATGGTGAATCCCGTCGCGAATGTGATGGGAGGGCGGAGTATGTCCTGGAGCGGTTACAGTCGCCCTGGCGTAGGGCAGCGAGAATTCGAATTTGAGTCATCCTTTGCGTGAGAAAAGGAGATTGTCTCTGTAGTCTCCCTGGCGGTGAAGGAGGGGAAGCGCAGGCCAGAACCAACGCTTAGATGGGGTCGGAATGGTGGAGCTTGTGCCTCGAGAACCTCTTGAGTCGAGTTTTCCCGGAGATAAAGCGTTTTTCAACAGCTGACGGTGGAGTGAGCGGGCTAAGCGGACTAACTGCCCGCCCTACAGGATCCGTGTGGAATGAGGTAGGTGGGTGTTGACGAAACCTCTGACGGTCGTCGTGTTGTTGGTTCTGGCGCTGCTGGTTGTTCCGGCGGCGTGGGGCGCGGCTGCAGTCAACGCTTTCGACCTGGCCCTGGTACGGATCTGGACGCCTGACGCCCTGGTACCTTTACAGTCTAGTTGCAGTTATGGCGAGGATGCCAGGACGCTGCGACGGATGAGGCTCTGGCTGGATCAGGCTTCCCGTAACGATCCCCATGCCTCCGTCCACCGGGGCGCTCTGGCGTGTCTGGAAGGAGATGCGGGAGGGGCTGCCGAAGCATGGCGCCAGGATAGCGACAGGTTGCCGGCGGCGCTGTTTGCAGCAGTGACTTCCTTTCCTCAAGGGAAGGTGCTGGATACGCCTTTCGCCGATCAGATCGGGGAGTACGGGTACAGGCTTGGACTCCGGGAGGAGAAGGAGGACAAAGGTCTTGCCGAAGGATGGTACTCTTTTTCCCTGGCGTATGTCCCATCGGTGAAGGCGGCAAACAGACTGGCACGCCTGTATCGCATCCAGGGAAAGGACGATCTGGTCGAGAAGGTGTGGCAGCGTTTGGCGGATGCCCTCCCTGACGATGATCCGGAGCACTGGCAGGCGGTTGTCCACCTGGCAGAGCTCAGGAAGGATTGGGCCGAGGCCGCCAGGGCCTACGGACAGGGAGCCAGTGTGGCGGAAGCGGACGCTGCTTACAGCCTCTGGCTGCGCTCCGGTGATACGTGGAACCGGGTGCGGAAGTATGATCGTGCTGAGGATGCATACCGGCAGGCGCTGGCGCTGAAACCCGGCGGGATAGATGCTTATCTGCGGATGGGGCATCTCTCCCGGTACCGCGGATGGTACGGCGAGGCGGAATTGTGGTACTGGCGGGCGCAGGAGGTGGCTCCCGATAGTTATCTTCCCGATTATTACCTGGGAATCGCGGCGAGGGAGCAGCACCGCTACGAGGATGCTCTGGTGCATTTCGACCGGGCGCTGGCGATCCGGCCGAAAGATCCGGGAATGCTCTACTACAAAGCGGTGACGCTGGAAGCCCTGGGACGGCGGAGGGAGGCGACGGAGGCGCTGGAGCAGGCGATTCTGTACCATTCACGGCCTCCCCAGAGCTGGCAGCGGCTGCGGGATCACTGGCTCAGGTACCCGAACCCTGCCGACGATCCGGATCAGTGGTGGGCACTGGGACGTGCAATGGAAAGGGAGAAGCGGTGGATCCAGGCCGCGTATCTGTACCGGGAAGGGGCAAAGCGGGCCTGTCCTCCCGACGATTACCGCTTGCTGATCCGGGAAGGACTGATGCTCAGGTATGCCGGGGAGTGGGATCGTGCGAAGGAGGTATACCTGGAGGCCATCGAGCGTCATCCGGGGCGGATGGATGGGTATATCGGCCTGGGAGAGATGTTCCGGGTACGGGGAAAATACAACGATGCCGCTGTGTGGTTCCGGCAGGCGCAACGGGTGGCACCGAAGAATTATGTACCTCCCTATTATCTGGGGCTGGTGGCCTATGCCCAGAAGAAGTACAATAAGGCTGTGAGGTATTTCGATGCTTCCCTGGCGCTGAAGGCGAACAACGCAGGTGTCCTTTACCACAAAGCTGTCTCCCTGGAGGCCATGGGGCGCCGGGAGGATGCAATCCGGACGCTGAAGCAGGCTATGGGATTGTACAAGAGCCCTCCCGGGAGCTGGCGGAAGCTGCTGGAGAAGTGGGAAAGGGAAGGGCAATAGCCATGTCTTGCGGTAAGAGGGTGTGCGACACGGAGACGGATTGTATTAGACTTTATTGGAAACGATGGCTACGGGGATAGGGCAGTGTTTTCTCCCAGGGTAAAGGAATTTGTATCCTATGTTTGAGGACGTTCGGAAACGGCACGCCGGAGGTGGAACAGCGGTCCTACAGCAGCCCAACCACTCGTCATTCTGAGTCGAGATGAAGAATCTTACAACGTTTGGGGACAAGCCAACGGCGTTTGGAAGGAAAGCGTTCAAGATTCTTCGTCGCTGGCGCTCCTCAGAATGACGAGAAGTGTGTAGAGGTATG
>CAZDOZ010000118.1:0-8225 GCA_964507175.1 uncultured Anaerolineae bacterium | reverse complement strand
AGAGCGCCATTTCGACGCGATTCGTGCTTGTCATGGCTCAGCATTGCTCATGGTGAGTCGTCCTGAAAAAAGTTTACAGTAAAAGAGGGGGAATTTGGATGGTTACACCCCCAGGATTTGCTTCGAAATCCCACAGAAGCTCCCCTTGACATTCGTGCACACAACCTTTATACTTACTTTACAACCGAATAAAGCCCAGATGAAGGTGCTCCCAGGCCCGGATGCCGGGAGCTCAAAGGGGGAAGCCGGTGAGAGTCCGGCGCTGTCCCGCAACTGTAACCGTGCATTGGCACGGAAGCCAGGTTGCCCGCCTTCACGTGAGTCGCCATTTACCCTCGCGGAAGGGATGGGCGAAGAACCAATAAAAGCAAGCCCTGGTTCTTCGGCCAGGGCTTCTTTGATTTCGTAGCCCTTCCGACGAGGAAGGGTTTTGTTATATCAAGCACTCGGGGCGACGTGCGGGTCGCCCGCTTGTGGAGAAGAACCTGATCGGCGGAGGTAGGGAGCGATGTTGTCGTTAGTGCTCAGTCTGATATTGCTGATCGTGCCCGTACTGGGACCATCTGGGGGTTACCCGATCCCCTCGAACCTGCCTCGCCTGGAGGCAGCGTCGCGGGCCATCCAGTGGCTCCATTCGCAGCAGATGTCCGATGGATCCTTTGGCTCTGTCACCCTGACGGCGGACGCCGTGAAGGATATCGCTCTCTGCGGCGGCGATCCCGACTCCCAGGAGTGGGCGAAGAACGGGGTGTCGGTGTATGCCGCGCTGGAGGCCCGGGTGAAGGATTACCTGTCCCAGAGCCATGAAGCAGGCGTCATAGCGAAAGCCATTCTGGCCGTGGATGCGGCCAGCGGGAATGTGCATGACTTCGCTGGCTACGACCTGGTCTCCGAGCTCCAGAGTTGCTACGACAGCGGCACCGGCCTGTACCATCCCACCAGCATCTTCCAGGACTCCCTGGCGATCCTGGCGCTGTCCGATGCGGGCGAGGCGGTGCCGGACAAAGCGATACAGAAGCTGCGGATGGAGGAGCGCGCAGGCGGGTGCTGGGGCTGGGGCGTCGGCGGGACTTCCTGCGATACGGACACCACTGCGCTGGTCGTGCTGGCACTCCGATCGGCAGGAGTAAATGCCTCGGACCTGTCGGAAGTGTTGAAATATCTGGCGGAGCGGGAACACTCCGACGCCGGATGGGGAAGCTGGGAGGCACAGGTAGTCTCCAACAGCGATTCCACCGCGCTGGCGCTCCTGGCGCTAGCCTCCCTGGGGGAGAACCCCAGGAACCCCCGTTGGGGGCGCGTCGTGAATGAGGTATGGCTGTCGCCGTTGATCAGGCTCCTCCGCTTCCAGGACGCCGACGGCTCTTTCCGATACACTGACGAGTACCCGGAGAGCAGGCTGATGGCTGTGCTGGACGTGATTCCGGCGCTGGCGGCGGAGTACCCTGGTGACGGCTTGCTGGAGCACGAGGTGTTCTTTCCCGGTCTCGCTGTGGCGTTTGTAGAGCGGACTGTTTGCAGATTAGCAAATTGATCCAGCAATACCGCGGGTGCGGTAGGGGCGACATGCGGTCGCCCCTACCTGGCCGCCAAATCGAGCGGCGCCCGGTTCGGCGCCTCAGGCGATCACAACGCCGGATTTGTTTTTGTAGGGCGGGCTGCCAGCCCGCCTTACGCGGACTTGATCTTGCGGTCAGAGATCCGGGAGGAGGCTGCCAGGATGGTTTTTTCGAGTATGGACAATCATTCGGGGGAGCGGCGAACTAACACGCTCCACAAATCCAAATTCAATCGTAAGGAGGCAAGCATGAATCGTTCGTATCGTCGGTACATCATTCTTTTTCTAGCATTGCTGTTGCTGGTAACGCTGTCGACCAGTGTGGCGTTCGGCAACGGCACCACGAAGCAGGTGGGGCTCGTCATCTACCATAGCAACGGCGCCTTCCACACGGAAATCGTCACCGTGCCGTCCGATGCGACCACTTTCAACGTACTGAAAGCGGCTAACATCACCATGGTGAGCCACGACAGCGGCTGGGGGCCTGCCGTCTGTGCCATAGACGGCGATGGCTGCACTGACCCGAACAACTGCTTCTGTGACCCCAAACATTTCTGGGCCTACTGGCACCTGAAGTCGGACAACACCTGGGAAGCTTCCTCTGTGGGTGTTGGGGCGTATACGCCTCAGGACGGCGCTGTCGAGGGATTTTCCTGGAGCGGCTTCGATGCAAACTGGAATCCCACCGTCCAGCCGCCTGTGTACACTTTCGACCAGATTGCAGAGTCCAATGAGATCCCTGAGCCTGCTACCCTGTTCCTGTTCGGAAGCGGACTCCTGGGCGCGGCGGCATACTTCCGCAGTCGTATGGCGGCTTGACGTATGGGGCGGCAAGCAGTCCTCTCCCGACTGTTGCTCCTGTTGCTGTTGGGGACGCTTCTCCTCTCCAATTCAGCTCTGGCCGGAGCGGATCACCACGCTGGCCTGGTGGTCCGCTTTGGCAACGGTTCTGTGTACACCGAATGTGTCTCCTTCGGCGAGGACAGCATCACCGGCGCGGAAGTATTGGATCGGTCGGCCCTGAGTGTGATAACCCAGGCCGGGCCAATGGGCATCGCTGTGTGCAAAATCGGCACGGAGGGGTGCAACTATCCGGCGGAACCTTGCTTCTGCAAGTGTCAGGGCGGCGCAGATTGCCTCTACTGGGCGTATTACCACCTGAAAAATGGCAAATGGGATTACTCCCCGGTCGGGGCGGGGAGTTACTACGTCCACGATGGAGATGTGGAGGGCTGGGCCTGGGGTTCCGGAACCTTTGGAAGCAGCGGAGCGCAGCCTCCCCTCATTCCTTTCGATTCCATCTGCGCGACTCCGACGGTGGCAGTTACCGCCACACCCTTGCCCAGCGTGACACCTTCTCTCACAGCGCAGCCCACAGACACGCCTGTCCCGCCTCCTACCGCCACGCCAACGCCCGTTCCTACGTTTACCTCGACGCCAGTGCCGTTCAGCGCCTTTTTCTCCGCCGCGCCAGACAGGATTGCTGCCGGGGGATGCGCCAGTCTCCAGTGGGATGTGGAAGGGGTCAGGGCGGTGTATCTGGACGGTGCCCCTGTGACAGGGCATGAGGAGAGGAAAGTCTGCCCACGCCAGAAAACCACTTACACCCTGCGGATGGAGCTCCCCGATGGCTCGGTGGAGATCCGTCGGGTAACGGTAGACGTGTCCGCACCTGCTGCCACGCCTGTCCCGGCAGTGAGTCCTTCTGCGGGACTGTCTCGATGGGCAACCACCATGCCATCCCCGACCGCTGTCCCATTCTCCGCCACGGCCACGCCGACACCCGTTCCGCCGACCACAACGCCTCTGCCACGCCCCACATCTACGCCGACCGCCGTGGTCACAGCCACTGCCCCTGTGCCACTTCCGACTGCTCCAAAGCCTGTTCCTACCGTTGCTGAGGAAAGTGGCGGCCCAGGGAAGGGAAAGCTGCTGGCCTATGGCGTTTTCGCCGTCTTGGCCGGGGTGCTGCTGGCGTTGCTGGTGATGCAGGGCATGGGAGGGCATAGATGACGGGGAACCCTTACGCCTGGGGCATCTGGTTGATAGGGGCTACGCTCCCTCCCATCCTGACACGCAACCCACTTTACCTGATCCTCGACCTGCTGGCGGTGCTCCTCCTGGGGCAGCAGGGGGGCGAGGAAGCGAGCCGGTGGCGGGGGTTGCTGAAACTGGCGTTTTGGCTGGCGCTTCTGTCGGTGCCTTTCAATGCCCTTACCGCTCACATCGGGAGGATCGTACTCTTTCGACTTCCCGCTGGATGGCCTGTGGTCGGCGGGCCGGTGACCCTGGAGGCGGTGCTCTACGGCCTGAGCATGGGGCTGGCGCTGCTGGCACTCTTCCAGGCTTTCGCGGTCTTCAACCTGCAGGTGACCACGTCGGCGGTGCTGCGCCTGGTGCCACCGTTCCTGTTCGAGGCAGGACTGGTGGCGGCTATCGGTCTCTCCTTCATGCCTCAACTGCTTCGGAGCATATCCCAGGTGCGGGAATCCCAGAGGCTGCGAGGGCATCAGTTTCGTCGGCTAGGCGATTTCCTGCCTCTGGTAATGCCGGTGCTGGCCATCAGCATGGAGCGATCACTGGAGCTTTCGGAGTCACTGGCTTCCAGGGGGATCGGTGGGCATAGGGACGTGCCGACCGCTGCTTCCCGGATGGCGAACGCTTTTCTGACGGCCGTCGGGCTTTTTGGGCTGACGGCAGGGGTCGCGCTGGGAGCGTGGTACCCGGCGGGGAGACTGGCGGCGTGGGGCGTGGGCATCGCCTCTATGCTGCTATTGACGGCAGTCTTCTATCTTCAGGGGCGATCGGTCTCCCGGAGCAGATACGTGAGCTACCGGTGGGACGCGGGGACACTGCTGGTGGCGCTGGCTGGCCTGATCCCCGCGGCAGCGATGATGGCGGAACGCCTGTTTCACCCATCGGCGCTCGTGTACTACCCATACCCGCCGTATTCCCCGTGGCCTGCTTTCGACCCGGCCCTGGGGATAGCGCTGGTGTTCCTGGCTGCGCCGGCGGTGTTGGGTGGGGAAATCAAGGGGCAGACACGTTGGTGAGTGAGTGCGGGTTCGTAGCCCGGTAGGGCCGGGAAGAGATTGCCGGAAGCGTTTCATTGGGACCAGGGCGCGGATTGACTTACCCGTCAACCCGCGAATTTCGTCGAGGTGCACGCTTTGATAAAATTCGACGTTGTTTCTTACACATATCCGGACGGTGGACGGCCAGTTCTGGACGACCTCTCCCTGGAGATACCGAAGGGGAGTTTCGTCCTGGTGGTCGGGCCTTCCGGTGCGGGGAAATCCACGTTCCTCAGGACCATCAACGGTCTGGTGCCACATTTCTACGGCGGGCGCTGGAGCGGACATATCTCGGTCTACGGTCGCGACCCTGTGTCCCTTGGGCCGGGGGGGATGGCCTCCCTGGTAGGGTTCGTGGGGCAGGATCCGGAGGCACATTTCGTGTCCGAGGTGGTGGAAGAGGATATGGCGTTCGGTATGGAGAATTTTGGAGTCCCTCCGGTGACCATGCGGAGACGCGTGGAAGAAGTGCTGGATGGGATGGGCCTGGCGCACCTGCGCCGCAGGCGGATCGATACCCTCTCCGGAGGAGAGAAGCAGCGGGCGGCTATAGCCTCCGTCCTTACCCTGCATCCTTCCATCCTGGTGCTGGACGAGCCCACCTCGCAGATCGACCCGCAGGGAGCGGAGGAGGTACTCACGTCTCTGCGTCACCTGAACGAAGATCTGGGGTTAACCGTCGTCCTCTCCGAGCACAGGCTGGAGCGAGTGGTTCAGTACGCCGATTACATCCTGGCGTTCCCCGGCGACGGAGGTCGCCCGATCTGGGGGAGGCCGCGGGATGTGCTGAAGCAGATTGATCTGACGCCACCTCTGGTATCTCTGGCGAAAACCTTGAAGTGGAAACCGATCCCGCTGACCCTGAAGGAAGCACGCCAGTTCCTACGCCACACGGAGATCCGCCCGAAACATGACAATAGCGGTGTGCGGGCCATTGGTGAGGTCGCTGTGCAGGCCGAGGGGCTCCGTTTCGGCTACAACGGACGGGCGGTGCTCGACGGTGTCTCGTTGGAAGTGCATTCCGGCGAGATGGTGGCGCTGATGGGGAGGAACGGCGTCGGGAAGACCACATTGCTGAAATTGCTGGTGGGCGTGCTGACGCCGCAGGGAGGGAAGGTACGTCTCCTTGCCGGCGGGGAGATTTCTCCTCACAGTGTTCCCCTGGAGAGGGTAGTGCGCCACATAGGGTACGTTCCCCAGGATCCCACGGCTATTTTTTTCGCCGACACGGTGGCCGAGGAAGTGGCGTTCACCCGAAGGCAGCATCGGCTTCCGCCGGACGTGCCCGATGCATTGGAGGAGGCGCTGTCGCTCCGGCCCATTCTGGAACGCTACCCACGGGACCTGAGCGGCGGGGAGAAGCAGCGGGCTGCCATCGGGGCAATGCTGGCGGCGGACCCGGAGATCATCCTCCTGGACGAGCCGACCCGCGGGATGGATTATCGGGCGAAAGAAAGTCTGGCCCGCTTCCTCCTGGCAGAGAAAAGGCGCGGCCGCGCCATCGTCATGGCGACCCATGACACAGAGCTGGTCGCCCGCTGCGCCGACCGGGTCGTCATCCTGGGTGATGGGCGCGTGGTGGCCGATGGCCCGACGCGGGATGTGATGTCTGACTCCCTGGTTTTCTCCACCCAGATCGGACGTTTGTTTCGCGATCCCCGTTTCCTGACGGTGGAAGACGTGTTGAGGGGATGATATGATCAGGAACAGGGTGGGACAGCTCCTGGATTGGGCGGTGCTGGCGGGAGCGTCGATGCTGGGGGCGCTGGCATTTCTGTACCCTTTCTTCCTGGGAGGCGCACATCAGGCCGGCGGCACGGGAATGGCCCATGCCCAGGATGCACCCCTGGTCTTCACCCTCCTGGTGGTCTTTGCACTGGGCGGGATTCTGGGGAACCTGACCTTCGGCGGGATGAATGCCAAAACGGTGGCGGTGCTGGCAGTGCTGAGCGCTTTTAGCGCCGTTCTCCGGTTCCTGCCGGGGCCAGGTGGGTTCTCCGGCATTTTCTTCCTCCCAATCCTGGGAGGGTACGTCTTCGGCGCGAAATTCGGATTCCTGCTGGGAAGTCTGTCGTTGCTGGTGTCGGCATTCATGGGGGGTGGGGTAGGCCCGTGGCTCCCGTACCAGATGATAGCCGCTGGATGGATCGGGATGGCCTCCGGCTGGGTTCCGCGGCGCCTGGGCGTTTCCGGGGTCGCGGTGGCGGTGCTGACAGCGTGGGGGGCGCTCTCCGGACTGCTGTATGGCGCTGTGATGAACCTCTGGTTCTGGCCATTCCTGTACAGTCCAGGAGCGTCGGCCATGTACTGGAGCCCGGGGCTTGGCCTCGGCGAGGCGCTGCGGCGATATGCTACGTTCTACGTCATCACCTCGCTTTGGTGGGATTTGGGCCGCGCCGGGGGAAACGCAGCTCTGCTGCTTCTCTTCGGCAGGCCGGTTCTGAAGTTGTTGAGTCGCTTCGAGCGAAGGTTCAATTTCCAGGTGGAGGTATATCGTGAGCGGACATGTGAAGCCGCCTTCGGGCGAGGAAGCGAGAAAGGCGTTCAGGGAGTACCGCAAGAAGTCCAAAAAGCTTGACCGAGGACTCGTACTGGTCAACACCGGCAACGGCAAAGGGAAGACGACAGCAGCGCTGGGCGTGGCGCTGCGTGCCGTCGGTGTCGGGTGGAAAGTGATCGTTCTCCAGTTCCTGAAAGGGAAATGGAAGACTGGCGAGCAGGCCGCCGCCGAGCGGCTGGCTCCAGACCTGGTCGTGAGGCCGATGGGGAAAGGCTTCACGTGGGACAAAGACCGTCTGGACGAGGACATCCAGGCGGCAAAGGATGCCTGGGCCGAGGCTGTGCAGGTGATCAACAGCGGGGAGTATCGCCTGGTCGTCCTGGACGAGATAAACTACGTCCTTTCCTACGGCTTCCTTCCGGTGGAGGAAGTTCTGGACGTGCTGAGGGCCCGTCCGAAAGATGTGAACGTCATCCTGACGGGCCGGAATGCGCCCCAGGAGATCGTCGATTTCGCCGACACGGTGACCGAAATGCGGAAAATCAAGCACGTTTACGACCAGGGTGTCCTGGCACAGCAAGGGATCGATTTCTGACCATCGGGCGGATCGGCGGGGTATTGCGAATCCACAAATTAACATGAGAACGTTCGGAATGGGACTTTTGACAATCGGGCTGACCCGCTGGGCTGAGTTTTTCGCCTTGAAGGCAGGAAAGAAGGGATGGTACATCTTGTAGTCGGGCTTCGCCCAACCACAAGATGTACTCTTCCTTCCCAGTCATGTACCAACCAAGCGTGAAGCCTCAGAAAGCTCCGTTCCCGCTTTGTCAAAAGTCCAGTCGGAAACTGCACGCAGGAGGCGGGACAGCGTTCCTACGGCATCTTGACCGTTCGTCATTCTGAACCAAGGTGAGCAGAGCGAGCCGAGGTGAAGGATCTTGCAATGCTCGGAAGTGGGTCGAGCTGTCTGGCTCGACCAAGGGCAAGGACAAGTTTTGCTCCAGCCGATAGGGACTTTCCCTGGGGCGGCCAACTTAACGTAGAAAGAGTTTCCGAGCGCTCTCGAACGTGACAAAAGGACGGCGCAAAAGAG
>CAZDOZ010000117.1:0-8303 GCA_964507175.1 uncultured Anaerolineae bacterium | reverse complement strand
CGGCCGCTCCCCGGCTTGTGATCCACGTCGATGTACACGTCCAGCGCCTGCACCGAAAGCCCGTTGGGCGAGTTCCAGACGTTCTCGATGGGGCCTTTGATGAAGAACGTGAACACCAGGTTACCGCGGCTGTCCTCGCCCACGCTGAACTTCGTCAGGTCGAAGACGCTCTTCTTGAAAACGCTGTCGGTTGGATAGGTGTAGGAACCGGGGCCGTGGTCGTCGCCCACCGGGTCTTCCACGGTGATGATGGGCGTCACAGTGCTCACTTCCGGCATCATCAGCGTCGCCGGGCCCTCGGCCGGCATCATATCCGCCACGCGTCGCCCGGAAGTGGAGAGCACCGCTGCACGCAGCTTCAGCTTGTCCCCTGCCTCCAGATCGCCCAGCGCGGTGAATGGAACCGCAAGCTCGATGGTGTTACCCTGGAGACCTGCCTTGACTGGCGTCTTCTTGCCCCACTTCGTCCCGCCCAGCGCGGGCTGGATCACCGCCTTTGGCTGGCCTTTCTGCCACGTGACCAGTACCTGATACGCAGCACCGAACCCCAGTGTGACTTTCGGGGACATCTCGTCGCCGAAGGTCGGGAACGGATCGGCTTTCTCCGCCGACGGCACACCGATGTAAACCGCAGCGCCTCCATCAGCGATTTCCTTCCACGGTCGGGCGGAATCCAGCCGCAGGTACAGGTTCTTCTTGTCGTTGCCGATGAAGAACGCGGTCAGCACCTGCCCTTTCGCCATGGCGCCGCCCTGCCGCCGGTAAGCCTCTGCTTTCGACCACTCCGGCCCCTCGCCCAGGCCATCGATGACCGGCGTGATGTTGCCCGTGAGCTGCTGCTGGGGCGGCGGGCTCTTGGCAGAGACGATCGGCACGTAGAGGATCTCCGGCACCGGCTCGCCCAGCGTCTGGTACATCTCGATGAGCGTGTCCCGAAACATCCGGTCGAACGCGGCATCGTCGCCGGAGTCCTGGTCGGCGCCGTACCACCAGAACCAATCGGAGCCCTCGGCAGCGTACATCAGGTCTTCCGCTTTGGAGATTACATCCTTCGGCGCCTGCTTCCGGTGGAGCATGTCGTAGTAGGAGAGCACCTTGCGGGCGTCCCCCAACCGGTCCCACGCCTCGTTCTCCTCCGGCTCGCCGATCCAGGTGCTGAAATCGTGGTTGATCCAGGAACCGGCCCACAGGTTCTTGAGGCTTGGCTGCTCGGGGAACAGTTTCAGGTACTCCGACGGCGTTATCGTCTTGATCTGAGGGTCATCCGACAGGCGCCTGTACAGCCCGTTGAGGAAAGCCTTGCCGTCGTTTGGGTAGTACTCCCAGGCGTTCTCGCCATCCAGGATGACCGTCACCAAATGCGGCCCGGTTGCACCTTCCCGCTTCAGTTCGTCTTTGATGTTGTGTATCCGGCGGACGAAGTCCTTAGCGGCGTCGTCGCCGGGCATGCCGGAGTACGTGAAACCGACCTTGTCCGAGATCAGGTGGTCTCGGAACACAACGGCGACTTTTTCTCCGCTGCGCTGATCCACGGCATAGTACGGACGATAGAGCTTGTCTGCTTCTTTCACCGTGTCCTTGCTGTCCCTGGTGAAGCCGTCCATGCCCAGGGATTTCGCCAGCACTTCCTCGTCCGAAGCCATCCATTGGATTTTTGCGTCCGCCACCATCTTCACGATCTGCTGAGCCACAGCGCCCTCGGCAGGCCACATCCCGCGGGGTGGCCGACCAAAGTGTGCTTCGTAAAGCTGCACCCCTTTCCGAATCTGTGCGATGGCATCGTTGGGATAAGAGAATCGATGCGGCAGTTTCACGTCCGGCATGGCGATTTTCGCCAGGTTGGTGTCGTACAGAAGCGGCAGGATGGGGTGGGCGTAAGGCGTCATGGTCACCTCGATCTGCCCTTTGTCCTGGAGCTTCTTGTGCTCCGGGATGACCGCCTTGATGAGCTTCAGGTGCTCGGCGAAGATGGGCGCTTTGTCCGCCTCGGTGAAATGCTCTTTCTGCGTCAGCGACTTGAACGGCTCCTGCGCCAGGATGTCCGGGTCCATCCAGGCCAGGTTGAACCACACCTGCAGGTCACGGTAGTCCTGGGTGGTGAAGGTCTTCAGCGCTTTGTTGATTGTTGCTTCGGTGGCGTCCCGCCCCCGCTTGTCCAAAAGCGCTTTGTACCGGGGGAATCGTCCGATGACGTGATCCCAGTTGGCATCGAAGAAGCGGCGCAGGATGAACCGCTTGTCCTCTTCGGTGAGCTGGTCAGCGGGTTTTTCCGCCAGCACCCAATACTTGTCCTTCGCGCCGTTGGCCAGGTCGTCCAGTTGGCGGATGAGGGTCGGCGTCAGGTTGAACGTCACGTGGACTTTCGGATACTTTGCCACCGTCGCAGCCATGTCGTAGTAGTCCTTGACCGCGTGCATCCGCACCCACGGCCGGGCGTAGACGCCGGTTTCCGGGTCTTTATAGTAAAGCGGCTGGTGCTGATGCCAGATGATCGCCAGGTAGATCGGCTGTTCGGCGACCTTCGTGGGCGTCGGCGGGACTTTAGTCGGCGCTTTTGTAGGCGCCGGAATCCTGGTCGGAACCGACGTTGCTGCCGCTGGCGATGTCGGCTGCACCGTTGGCGCTGGCGCGGTCGTGGGCGTCGCCGGAGCACAGGCCGCCACGACCGTGCTCAGGACCAACAGGACTGTCAAAAACTTGAACAGATTTTCTCGATTCATGCGGTTAACTCCTTTTGGTTGATTGGATTCTCCGAAGGCGTGCAATGCCGCTCCGGCAGGAAGCGTACTCTTGAAGTTACTGTTTAGCCTCCCCAGCAGTAGAACGCTGATGATGCTGATACTTGCTGATCTTTTCTGGTTTATTTGCCTCATCTGCGGCATCTGCTTTCGGTCCGTTCAAGGCTGAACAGTTACTTCTTGAACAAACTCGAAGGCGCGACTTCCCCAAATGAGCTGGTTTGACGTGCCCCAGATGCCATAATGCTGCCACTTTGACAAAAGCGCTAGATTACGTTATATATCTCCTTGTGTTAGAATGCAAAAGTGAAAAGGGTGGGCGGGGTCACGGATGTGCTGATCTGGTAACGAATTCATACCTGACTCTCCAGACGGTAATGTCGTACGGATTTTTGGCCTGGGCGAACCAGAACCAAGAGGTGGCTACGGACTTCACCTGATGTTCGGGCAAGAATCTGGACATGGCGGGGAGCGGAAGGTAATGCCCTCCGCTCCCCGGAGAAATTAAGAGCCTGACGCTATCCAAAAATGCTGGATGATACCGGTCCGTTCCGGGGTTAATTTAGCGCGCTTTGTTGGGTAGGACAAGGATGGCGCTGGATGAGTTTTTGACAAATGCCATGTCAATAGTATAATAAGCCTGATCTTTGCCAGCAAGTTCATCCCTTCCTGTCCTCTGTGGGGGGTACTGAATGCTGACCTGTGGACAAAGTGCTCCATATACTGCGTAGTCGCAACATTGAAGGAGGTGATTGTGCCCCTGTGACGTCTCTAGGGGTTGGGCTCCCAAGACTGTATTCCCGAAATGTAAGCTGATTCGCAAAATCTTTTGCAGATTTGAGGAGGAGAGAGTATGAAACGGACAAAATGGGTTAGTATTCTGATCGTTTCCATCATGCTTTTGGGAGCATTGGCTGCATGTGGCCCCAAAGCCACTCCGACGCCAGTGCCGACCAAAGCCCCGGCAGCACCTGCACCTACGAAAGCACCTGCTGCGCCTACCAAGGCGCCAGCGCCGACGAAGGCTCCCGCAGCGCCGACCAAAGTGAAGCTTCCTGATCTGGGCGGCCGCGTGATTCGCATCGGGAGCGACACGACCTATCCGCCATTCGAGTATGTGGATCAGAACAAGAATATCATCGGCTACGACGTCGATATGATCAACGCTCTGGCGAAGCTTCTCAACTTCAAACCGAAGATCATCCCAACCGGATGGGATGGTATTTTCGCTGCACTGCAGGCAGGTCAGTTCGACATGGTGGCTTCCGGCGTGACCATCACACCGGAGAGATCCAAGTCTATGGATTTCTCCATCCCATACATGCACTATGGGCAGGTAATTCTGGTCCGGGCCGATGAGACCAGGATCAAGAGCAAGGATGATCTGAAGGGACACCTCGTTGGCGTGCAGACTGGTACCACCAATGACGAAACTGCTACCAAGATCGTCGGCGACAAAAATGTCCGCCGCTACGACACATTCGACCTGGCAGTGGTCGCATTGGTCAATAAGGACGTGGATGCGGTGATCATCGATAAACCCGCGGCCGAGGGCTTCATTGCCGTCTACAAAGGCAAGCTGAAGATCGCAGGCGAACCGTTCACCAGCGAGGACCTGGGGCTGGTATTCCAGAAAGGGAGCAAACTCGTTGCCCCGTTCAACGCTGGCCTGAAAGTCCTCAAGGAAAACGGCACCCTGGACAAGATCTACGCCAAGTGGTTCAAGGTCAATCCGAAAGAGCTGCCGAAGCAGCTTGAGGAGAAGCCCGCTGCTGCAGCTCCGAAGGACGAAACCATCATCATCGGGACCACCGACAAAGTCACCGACCTCGACCCGGCGAACTCCTACGACTTCCACACCTGGGAGATCCACCACAACACCATGGACACCCTGCTCCACTACACGCCCGGCACCACCAACCTGGTTCCAGGCATCGCGGAGTCCATGCCCGAGGTCAGCGCGGACGGCAAGGTCTACACCTTCAAGATCCGCAAGGGCCTGAAGTTCCCCGATGGCACTCCGGTGGATGCCAAAGCGGTCAAGTGGTCCATTGATCGTGTGATCCGATTGAAGGGTCAGCCTAACTGGCTGGTGACCTCCTTCGTGGATCATGTGGAGGCGGCGGACGACTATACCGTCAAGTTCTACCTGAAGGAGCCGGTGAACTACTTCCCGCTACTGGTTGCTACGGCTCCGTACAGCCCGCTCAGCCCCAAGTGCTATGACGCCGACAAGATCGATTCTGACAGCACCTGTGGCGGCTACGGGCCTTACAAGATCACCAAGTGGGAACGGGATCAGGAAATGGACCTGGAGGCCTATGACGGCTACAAAGGTGATTTCGCTCCGAAGGTCAAGCACATCATCATCAAGTACTTCTCCGACCCGACCACCATGCGGCTGGCGCTGGAGAACGGCGAGATCGATCTGGCCACCAAGAAGCTGAACCCGTCCGACTACGAGGACCTGGCGAAGAACCCGAAGCTCAAGGTGGTCAAGGGCCCCGGATCTCTGATCCGCTACATCTGCTTCAACGTCAAGACCAAGCCTTTCGACAACGTGAAAGTGCGTGAGGCCATTGCTGCAGCCGTGGATCGTGATGCCGTGGCCGGCAAGGCGTTCATGGGCACCCATCAGCCGCTCTACTCCATGGTTCCCATGGGCATGTGGAGCCACATCGATGCCTTCAAGGACAAATACGGCACGCGGAACCTGGACATGGCCAAGAAGCTTCTGAAAGAGGCCGGTTTCAGCGCCGACAACCCGCTGAAGATGGACCTCTGGTGGACGCCGACCCACTACGGCCCGACGGAGTCCGACGTGGCCTCGGTGGTGAAGGATGCCCTGGAGGAGACCGGCATGATCAAGGTCAGTCTCCAGAGCGCCGAATGGGCCACGTACACCAAGTACATGACCGCAGGCAGCATGCCTGTCTTCCTGCTCGGCTGGTATCCTGACTATCTGGACCCGGATGACTACACCGCTCCGTTCGCCGAGACCGGCGCATCCAAGGATATGGGCATTTTCTACAGCAACCCGAAGATGGATGCGTTGCTGAAGAAAGGTCGGGCCTCCAAGGAGCTTCGCAGCGACTCCCGGAAAGCGATCTACGAGGACATCCAGAAGCTCTGGGCCGACGAAGTGCCCACCTTGCCTTTGACCCAGGGTCAGCTGACGGTAGTTGCCAAGAAGGACATCAAGGGCATTGTCCTTGACCCGAACATGCTCTTCCACTACTTCTTGCTCGACAAGTAGGATAGACCGATGGGGGGCGGCTGATCGGTCGCCCCCTCATTCGTTCCGGAGGCTTCATGTCCCTTCGTTCGTACATCATCACACGCGTTTTGTTGACCATTCCGATGCTTTTCATCCTCGTTACAGTGGTGTTTTTCATCCTTCGGGTCATGCCTGGCGACCCTGTACTGGCGATGATGCGGCCTGGCACTCCCAAAGAATACCTGGATCAACTTCGCCATGAGATGGGAATCGACAAGCCGCTGGCAGTTCAGTACGTGGACTACCTTGCGGATCTGGCTCAGGGGCACCTGGGCACTTCTCTGGCGCCCGTCAAAGGACGCCCGGTGGCCGAGGACCTGGAAGAGAAATTTCCCGCCACCCTGGAGCTCTCCATCGTCTCCATGATCATCACCGCCCTGGTGGGAATATTCACTGGGGCATACGCTGCGTACAAGCGTAGGAGTCCGATAGATTACACTTTCAGGCTCTACAGCATCATAATTTATGCCATACCGGTTTTTTGGTTTGGACTCATGCTCCAGCTGATCTTCGGAGTTTACCTCCATTGGCTTCCAGTGGCCGGCCGGGTGGACAACCTGAGCTACGTTCCCAAGCACATAACAGGGATGTACCTTTTCGACAGTCTGGTTACGGGAAATTGGCGTAGTTTCTGGAACGCGCTCAAGCATATAATCCTTCCGTCCGTGACCCTGGGATTGTACCTATCGGGTATCTTCACCAGGCTGACCCGGTCCAACATGCTGGATACGTTGCAGCAGGACTTCGTGACAGCGGCCCGCGCCCGCGGAATACCGGAGCGGCAGGTGGTGCTGAAACATGCTTTGAAGAATGCTTTTATCCCTATCCTCACCATGATGGGGCTCCAGTTCGCCCTGCTGCTTGCAGGGGCGGTGCTTACGGAATCCACGTTCTCGTGGCCTGGATTGGGTCGGTTTCTGGTAGAGCGGATAGGCTATCGGGACTTCCCCTCCATCCAGGGGACGGTGGCGTTCTTTGCCCTTCTGGTGGCGCTGGTCAGTCTCTCCGTGGACATCCTGTACTCCTATCTCGATCCACGCATCAGATACTAAAGCGAAGGGAACAGCGGACTCATGAACGATCTCGAACAAGTCGGATTCCTGACCCGCTTCCTTCGCGGCAGGAAGTGGTACGGGAGCGAGTGGTACATCGCTGTCTCCGGCGGTGTGATTCTTTTCCTGGTCGTGATGGGAACCATCCTGGCTCCATGGCTAGCCCCCTACGATCCAATCAAAGCTGCTGGCGGTGCTTTCGTGCCGCCTGGTGGGGGCAAGGTGGTGTTGGTGACACTGCCGGGAAGCCCGATCAGACTCCCCAAGGACATCAAAGGGAAGAAAGTGAGCGCCCTGGCACGCTCCACCGCCGCTTTCCGGGCCGATGAACTGAAAGCCAAGACCTACTACTTTCCCAGCGCCGAGAAAGCCCTGAACGCTCTTGTGAAAGGGCGCGTGGAGGCAGCTCTCCTGGACGAGCCGGACGCCAAAAAGCTTCTCCCGAAATACGCAGGCAAGGTGAAGCAGGTGGGAAAGCCTTTCGGCAAGACTTACCTCATGGGCACCGACAACCTGGGGAGAGACATCTGGAGCAGGGTGATCTGGGGGGCCAGGGGAATCCTGGTCGTGGCGCTCCTCTCAGCCCTTTTCTCCATGGCGGTCGGCGTTCCGGTGGGGCTGATTTCCGGGTACACGGGCGGCCCCTTGGACAGGGTCCTTTCCCTCATCATGGACAGCATCTACTCCTTTCCCGGACTGATCCTGGCCATCGCCATGGCGGCCATGTTGGGCCCGGGGATACTCAACATCGCCATAGCGATCTCCGTGGTGTACATACCCACGTACTTCAGGATCACCCGGGGGCAGGTTCTGACCGTCAAAGAGGAGCTCTACGTCGAGGCGGCGAAAAGCCTGGGAGCTGTGAGCTGGACCATCCTGAAGGACTATGTTTTCCCCAATGTAGTGCCTTCAATCGTGGTGGTTTTCTCGCTGAACATAGCGGATTCGATCCTTACGGAAGCCGGTTTGAGCTTTTTGGGATTGGGGCTCCCGCCCCCAACCCCGGACTGGGGCTTCGACCTGAACAAAGGGAGGGCTTACCTCCCCAGGGGCTACTGGTGGCCCATTACCTTCCCCGGCATGATGATCGCCATAGTGGCGCTTGGGTTCAGCTTGCTGGGCGAGGGCCTGGGGGAGATCATGAATCCGCGGCTGAGGGAATTGTGATCTACCTGCGGACGATGTGAGACACGAACGGGGGCGCGGAGCACCACCGCGCCCCCGAAGACTGATGGC
>CAZDOZ010000116.1:0-8331 GCA_964507175.1 uncultured Anaerolineae bacterium | reverse complement strand
CCTTGCTCCAGTCGATAAGACACTTCCCCCGGGGTAGCCGACTCAGAGCAGAAGGAGTTTCCGAACGCTCTCTTATTTTCTCTATGCCAGCCACGCTTGTTCAGGTCAGGGGCGAGTAGTATAATGTTGGTTGGATGCTGGGTTCGCCCCTGGCAAAGGCGCTTTTGGGAACAGGAAGATTGCCAGGCAATATACCTCGAATTGCTGCAGCGACACAGACACGGGTATGTGACAGTACACCAGGGGACTATACATCCGGCTTGTGAAACTCTTATGGAAAGCACGAAACGGAGACAAACCCTCGTACAGGTCGAGGAACTCTGCCAGCACCTGGACGTACAGCCTACGCCGTGGGAGAAAGACCTCCTGCGGAGGGCATACCGAGTCGCTGAGGAAGCCCATCGCGGCCAGAAAAGGCTTTCTGGGGAGGACTATATCTACCACCCGGTAGCTGTAGCGGAAATTCTGGCCCAGCTTCATATGGATGTTCCGACCCTTATGGGGGCGTTGCTCCATGATGTCGTGGAAGATACTTCTTACACGGTAGAGACCCTGCATAAGACACTCCTGGATGGCTACCTGGAGAGTACCAACAGCAAAGTGGACAAGGAAATGGATAGGACGGTGGATACTGTCGTCCGCCTGGTCGATGGTGTTACCAAGCTGGGGAAGATACAGGACATAGCCAGAGGAGATGCAGCGAATGGCGAGGCGCTCTCTTCCAGACAGGCGGAAAATTTGAGGAAAATGTTCCTGGCGACAGCAGAGGACCCTCGCGTCGTGCTCATCAAGTTGGCGGACCGGCTCCACAACATGCGTACCCTGAAGTACATGCCCCTCGAGAAACAGGAAAGGATAGCCAAAGAAACCCTGGAGATATTTGCCCCTTTAGCAAACCGCATCGGAATATGGCAGATAAAATGGGAATTAGAGGATCTATCCTTCCGGTACACCGATCCGGTGCACTACCGTGAGATAGCCAAGCACCTGGAGATGCGCCGTGCAGAACGTGAGAGATTCGTGGGAGAGGTGGTTGACCGGATAAAAAAGGAGATTTCCAGGCTTGGCATAGAGGCGGAGGTCACTGGACGGCCAAAGCATCTCTATAGCATTTGGCGGAAAATGCAACGAAAACAGGTCCCTGTGGAGCAGGTTTACGATACCGAAGGGGTACGAGTGATCATCGAGGACAACGACGAGACCAAATGCTATCTTGTCCTTGGTTTGATCCATAGTATCTGGCGGCCTATTTCCGGGGAGTTCGACGATTATATCGCTAACCCAAAACCAAATGGCTATCAATCCCTTCACACAGCGGTTGTCGGCCCGCGAGGTCGCCCCCTGGAGGTGCAAATCCGCACGCGGGAGATGCATCGGGTGGCAGAACTAGGCATTGCCGCTCACTGGCGCTACAAAGAGGGGATAACTAACATCGACCCGGAAACGGACCTTACGGTACTTCGCCTCCGGCAGAGCATCCTGGATCTCCGGCAGGAAGCGCAAGATGCGGAGAGCTTCATCGACTCAGTGAAAGACGAGGTGCTGGAGGAACGGGTTTTCGTCTTCACCCCGAAGGGGAAGCTTATAGATCTGCCCACTGGTTCCACGCCTATAGACTTTGCCTACGCCATTCACACGGAGATAGGGCATCGGTGTCGCGGTGCCCGCGTGAATGGGAATCTGGTATCCCTCAGCTACAAGCTGAGGAGCGGCGACCAGGTGGAGATACTGACGGCGAAAGAGGGAGGCCCGAGCAGGGACTGGCTCAACCCGGCGCTGGAGTTCGTGAAGACATCGCGGGCCAGGGGAAAGATACGCCAGTGGTTCAGGAGACGCGATCGTGAGGAAGCGGTATCCCAGGGGCGGGACCTTCTGGAAAAGGAGGTCAAACGCCTGGGGATTGCAAATCAAATATCCATTGACGATCTGGTCAAGAAGAGCGGCTATGAGAAGCAGGAAGATTTCCTGGCAGCGATAGGCTACGGCGATCTCAACATCCAACAAGTGGTCATCAAGATATCGGAAATCATCGCTCCATCTCCCTTGGAGGAAGAGGAAGTCGAGGAGAAGCTGATCAGGCCGAAAAAGACGGAGGGCATTTCGGTCGCTGGCCTGGAGGGCATCCCGACTACCCTCGCCAGATGCTGCAACCCGGTTCCAGGTGACCCTATCGTGGGCTACGTAACCAGGGGGCGGGGCGTAACTATCCACAGGAAAAACTGTCCGAACATCCGCAACAAAGAAAAAGAGCGACTCATAGAGGTGGAATGGAGTCAAACAGCCCAGGAGACTTTCCCAGCGAGAATACAGGTGCGGGCGTATGACAGGCCTGGCCTGGTCAGGGATATAACGGACGCTATCCTGACTGAACACATAAACATCCGCAACAGCCGTACTTCCACAAACCGATCCGGATATGCCATGTTTACTGCCACCCTAAACATCAGAGATCTGGTTCAGCTCAGCAGGGTGCTGAGCAAAATAGAGCAGGTTTCTAATGTGATAGAAGCGCATCGCCAGGCCGGGTAACGCCCCCGAAGAATGTGCGCGCCTGGACGCTCAGAAGGTCAGTGCATTCAGCCGTAACCTTGACCGCCGAATTGGTGTCTCCAGAGACTGAGAGGCCAATGCATCTCCAGAAATTTCGTGCTTGACGCTCATAAGCAATTTGTGCTAACATAAGCCAAGGTAAAAAGTGTTGTAGTTGCTGGGTACAATACTGACTTTCTGGCTATGCGCCCAGCCTGTGTTTGATTCATGTTTTCCCGGAGGAAGGGTAGCGTGCCTCACTTGTCCCTGGTAGGGTCCGATGGAACAGGAGTGGTACCGATCATTGCATCTATAAGTGGAGTGGATACAAATGCAAAAGCACATTAGAAAAGTTCTGGCTTGGGCAGTCGTGCTCTCAGTGGTCGCGCTGGCGCTTGGAGCTCTTGCATCTCCGGCGAAGGGCGCCAGGATGGAGAAAACGGCTGTCTGGAAGCGCCTGGATGTCGACCTGACCGTGCAGCCCAATGGCGATCTCCGCGTGATCGAGACCCACCAGGTTTCCTTTGTCGGTGGGCCTTTCCATTACGGATACAGGATCATCCCCATGGACAGGCTGACTGGGATCGACGATGTGTCTGTAACCAGCCAGGACGGCAAGAAATACGTTTCTTCGTCGATGGAGCAGCCTTACACGTTCCGTGTGACGGAAAGGAACGGCAAAACAGACATCTACTGGTACTTCCCCTACGTGAGCAACACGGCCATGACGTGGGATGTAGCTTACACCGTCCATGGGGCGCTGCGTTACTACGAAAACGGCGATCAGCTCTGGTGGAAAGCGGTCTTCTCGGATCGGACAGTGCCAGTGCGTTCGTCCACGGTGACGGTGCACCTCCCGACGAACGTCCCGGTGGAGAAATATCAGGCGTATTTCGTCAAGTACACTGCCCAAAAGCTTGACGACCACACTGTGCAGTTCCGGGCGACAGAACAGGTTCCTCCTCATACAGCGTTCGAGGTGCGGGTGCAATGGCCCCACGGCCTGGTAGCTGGCAGCCCTGCTCCCTGGCAAAAGAAACTCGACCGTCAGGAGGCCTACGACAAAAAATGGCGGCCTCTGGTGGAGCTTCTGATCGGCCTCGTAAGCTTGCTATTGCTGGTTGGTGGGCTCATCGGCTTGTATCTGGTGTGGCTCAGGAAAGGCAGGGATCCGCGGGTGCGCCTGCCGGCCGACTACCTGAACGAACCCCCCGATGATTTGCATCCGGGGCAGGTTGGCGTGCTGATAGACGAAAAAGCGGACATGAAAGATGTGCTGGCGACCCTGATGGGGCTGGCCCATAAAGGCTACATCCAGATCAAGGAGATAGAAAGGAAAAAGCTGCTGTTCACCAGCAAGGATTTCGAGTATGTGCTGCTCAAAAAGCCCGGTCCGGAGCTTGCCACATCCGAGAAAAAATTGATAAGGGCTATCTTCGGGAGGGGTGATCGACGCAAGCTTTCCGATCTGAAGGAAAAGTTTTACACGCATCTTCCCGAGCTCAAAGACGCCCTCTACAAAGAGGTGGTCGATAAGGGGCTTTTTGCGGAGAATCCGCAGAAAGTCCGGACCAAATATATGATAGCCGGAGTGGTGTTGGCCGTGATCGGGGTAATTGGGATCTTTTTTGCTGCGTTTTTGAGTGCTATAGCCATAGATTTTGCGTGTCTTCCCCTGACGCTGATAGTCTTAGGGGTTGCCCTGGCTGTGGTCGGGCGGTTCATGCCAGAAAAAACTCGGAAAGGGGCGGAGGCTGCGGCCCGCTGGAAAGCCTTCAAACGCTATCTGGAGCACATCGAGAAATACACGGATCTGGAGAAAGCAAAGGATATCTTCGACCGCTACCTGTCGTACGCTATTGCTTTCGGCCTGGAGAGGAATTTTACGAAGAAGTTTGCCAGTGTGCATACGCCCGCACCAATATGGTGGGTTCCGATGGGTTACGGAGGCGGATACGATACGTATGTGCCGGGTGAGATGAACGCCCCAGCGCCTGTATCCACTCCCGGACACGGCATGGGACGCCAGTCCACCGTGCCCTCAGGCCCGGGCGGGCTGGATGGCATGTCCCAGGGAATGTTCACCTCCCTCGACGAGATGAGCGACGGGCTCTTCAGCATGCTCAACGATGCCGGCTCCACTTTCACCAGCGCCCCGTCCAGCAGTGGCGGTGGCTGGTCCGGTGGCGGTGGTGGCGGGGGAGGTGGAGGCGGCGGTGGTGGAGGCGGCTTCGGCTGACCCGCTGCCTTACTAGCGAATTAACAGGTCAGCGAAACTGTGGTTTGCCAGGAGAAGTCGATCCATTGGCTCGCTGATTTGGCTGAGGATGAGAGCAACACCACAGGCAGGTGTGGTGCTATCTGTGGAGGTGAGGATGGGTAGAAGTCGAATCGTTGGGGTAATTTTGTTCATTTTCGGCCTCGTTATGGCCGTCGCGATGGTAGTATTTCTGGTCAGTGGTAAAATTTCCGGGAATCTGGGAACCTCGGGGATGATCCTGGGGATCGTCTTGATGCTCCCGCTGGTTGCCCTGCTGGTCGGAGCTGGCATTTACATGTACTTCAAGGGCGCACAGGAGGTGGTAGAGTTCACCGAAGTGGAGAAGGAAAAGAAACTCCTCAACATGGTGATTACTCGCGGCAAGGTCAACATAAGCGACATGGCTATCGAGATGAACGTCCCCGTGAGCCAGATCAAAGACTGGATATACGATCTGGTGGGCAAGGGGCTGTTCAGTGGGTACGTGAATTGGGATGAAGGGGTTCTGTATTCGGCAGAAGCATCCCAGCTGAAAGCGGGGCAGAAATGCCCCAACTGCGGAGGCCAGTTGGAACTGGCAGGCAAAGGGGTCATCAAATGCCCCTACTGCGGCACGGAGATCTTCTTGAGCCATTGAGGAATATCCGAGGAACACAGGCGGGGCTCAGCGTGCTGCACCCCTGTCGATAGGTTCTTGTGGGACATTCGAGGAGATGTAGGGGCGCACTTAAGCGTGGCACGCCCCAACATCTAGTAAGCGGAGAGCACTCCAGACCTGCATCTCAGGTGGTAAAAGCGCTTTCGGTAGCCACCACGGTTAAGGGGAATGCTACCCAAGGAGAAAGAACATGGCGAAAGGCAAATTGCTGGACGAAATAAAGAGGAGACGCGAGAATACCCTGGAGGAGCTGGCGGATATCATCCCCGGCTACAAAGGGTACAAAGAGAAAGAAATGAGGCGGGAGGCCGACCGTCTCCTGCGCCAGACCCTGGTGAGGCGTCTGGAGGAACAGTGGCAACATCTGCCGGATCTTGAGAAGAAAATGCTCTCCAGGGGGAAGATATCCTACCTGGACGAAGTTGAGACGGTGGTAAATCGTCTACAAACCCTGGTGGATAAGGTGAAGGGAGCCACTACCGGCTACAGTGGTCTTTTCGACGCTGTGCGGGTCAAGGAGAAAGAGCTGGATGCTCTCTACGATTTCGACCTGGGACTGCTCAAGCGGGTAGGCGATCTGAAAGCCGCCATGGCCCAGCTCCAGGAAGCAATCGAGAAAGGGACGCCAGGCCTGGACAAAGCGATCGAGCAATTGCAGGATATGACGGCGGGCCTCAATAACTTGTGGGATCGCCGTGAGGAGGTCATCCTGGGCGAGGCCGGCGAGGAGATCGGCGCGGAGCAGGCTCCGGTGGAAGAAACGCCAACAGCCGCACCGGCTGAGAAGCCGACAGAGGAAGGGACGGGCGCTTCCGGGGAAGCGCACTGATAAAGCAAGTGAAGGCAACCAGGAGGGAAAGGAATGCCTAAAGTTTTTGATGTGGTGGAATACCCGAACGAGATGAGCCAGGAGATCGTCCACAGGTTGCCCGAGACAGGCTCCGGCCATTTCAAACTCGGAAGCCAGGTGATTGTTAGAGAAGGACAGGCAGCGGTCTTCTTCAGAGACGGGAAGATCATGGCGGTCTTCGGCCCCGGCAGGCACACCATTTCCACTGCCAATGTGCCGGTGCTGACAGACTTGATCCGCAGAGGGCTTTTCGGCGGGTCACAGCCGTTCCCCGCGGATGTGTACTTCGTCAGCATGAAAGAATTCCCCCAACTCGGCTGGGGAACCCAGGCACCCATCGCCATGCAGACCCCGGGGCAGGGATTCGGCTGGCTGCTCCTGGGGGCCCATGGCACTTTCGGAATGCAGGTCAAGGATGCTGGGACTTTCGTCGCCAGGTTCGTCGGTGCCAACAGTATTTTCCGGATGGCAGACATCAAGAACCGGCTGAATTTCGTCATCACCCAGGCGCTGACCGACCTGGTCTCCGAGGTCAACCCCGGCTCCCTGACCAAGCTCCAGGCGATGTTTGACGAGATGCAGGCTGGGGTGCGGGCCAAGGTACAGGATGCGTTCAATACCATTGGGATGGAGTTGAAGTCCCTGACAATCGGCGCCATCTCCCCTTTGGAGACTTCGGCGGAGAAGCTACGGGATATGGGGCTGCTCACACCCCAGGTTTACGCCCAGTTGCAGGCTGCCGACGCGCTACGTGAAGCGGCGTCGCAGACCGGCGGTGGCGGGCTCACGGGTGCCGGCCTTGGCCTTGGCGCGGGCGCTGGCATGGGTGCCATGATGGCCCAGCTGATGGGACAAATCATGGGCGGCGGTGCAGGGGCGGCTCAGGCTGGCGCAGCAGGGGCACAGGCAGCCGCTGATAGCGTCACCGACAAAGCTCAGGCCCAAAAAGTTCTGGACGCTTTGGACGAACGCCTGGCGCTTGGTGAGATAAGCGAAGCCACGTACAAAGAGCTTCGTGCAAAATGGGAAGCCAAGCTGAAGAAGTGATGCCACACCAGTTCGGAGTGGCGGAGAGCGAGGCTGCCATCATCTGGCAGGTCTGGCTTTCAACGCGATGGTGCCAAAGGTTATCGGAGCATATATGGGCATGTTTCCAGCCCCGCCGGAGGGGGCTATAGGCGTTTTTGATTCCGGTGTGGGGGGACTTTCCGTGTGGCGGGAGGTGGTAAAGCTCCTGCCAAACGAGCATGTCGTTTACCTGGCCGACCAGGCACACATCCCTTACGGCCCCCGCTCTCTTGGGGAGGTGCAGGGATTCGCTGAAGGTATCATGCGTTTCCTTCAGGGCATCGGCGTCAAGATCGTGGTTGTGGCATGCAATACTGCTTCGGCTGCTGCGCTGAGCTACCTGCGCAGCAGATTCGACATTCCCATCGTGGGAATGGAGCCTGCTGTGAAGCCAGCTGCACTGCATACTCATACCGGCAAGGTCGGGGTGATCGCCACGCCGGCCACTTTCCAGGGGGAGCCTTACGCTCGACTGCTTGCTCGCTATGCCCAGGGAGTAGAGGTGCTGGCACAAACCTGCCCTGGGCTCGTGGAGCAGGTAGAGCGAGGGAAGCTAGATGGCCCGGAAACGCTGGCCTTGCTGCATCGCTTCTTGGCTCCCATGGTCGAGGCGGGCGTGGATCAGTTGGTGTTGGGATGCACCCATTACCCGTTCCTGCGTCGTGCTATTGAGGAGATTGTAGGACCGGATGTGGAGGTTATAGACCCCGCCCCCGCAGTTGCCCGCCAGGTCGAGCGGGTACTGGATGGCGTGGGCAGGAGGCGTTCCGAGGATGTCGGGACACATTGCTTTTACACCACCGGCTCTGCGATTGAGGCGCTACGCCACCCACTATCCGATCTGCTGGGGGTAGCTTCCCCAGTCTGTCGGCTGGAATGGGTGGAGGGCGACTTGCAGGTTGTGGCGTGAGGATTTATCCCAAACCGGCTTGGGATAAACTTGGGATAAGATTTGGATAACGGGGG
>CAZDOZ010000115.1:0-8456 GCA_964507175.1 uncultured Anaerolineae bacterium | reverse complement strand
GCTACCAATTATTCTGACGATACCTGCATTGCAGCGGGCACCTACCGCACCCACAACGCCAGATTCGTCCTTGTAGAGCGGAAGTCGAAATCGGCGAATTGGAGCGAATCAACGAACTTCGCCCATTCGCTCTATTCGCCGCTGACTCGCTCGTTCGCTGATCCGCTGAAACATGAACCCACGGGCGCGTCACCGGCCGCTCGCCGACCTCAACACGAATATCGCCATGGTAGAGCGGAGGTTCTTGCACCATGGATGTCCCAGCACCCTGTCGCCGGACATGTAAACCTGCCTTTCCACCGCAATACCCACTTCACGACACAGGCCCTCAAAATCCCGCACTGTCATGGGGTGCATCCGAGGCGCATGGTACCATGGCTGCGGATAGGATAGCGCCTGCGGCATCCGCCCCGTGAGCAGAAACGACAGCCTGTTCCGCCAATGTCCCCAGTTGGGGAAGCTCACCACGGCCTGCTCGCCAACCCGCAGCATCTCCCGCAGGATCATCACAGGGTCCGCCAGGTACTGCAGGGTCTGGCTCAGTATCACGTAGTCGAAGCTCCCGGCAGGGTAGTCCGCCAGCCCCTCGTCCAGGTCGCCGTGGCGGGCGGAGAGCCCTCGCCTGACGCACTCCAGCACACCAGATTCCGAAATCTCTATTCCGCGCCCCTCGACGCCCTTCTCCCTGACCAGGTACTCCAAAAGCTCTCCACGCCCGCATCCCAAATCCAGGACGCGGCTCCCCTCCGGCACCAGCGATGAAACCACCAGCAGATCAGGACGCAGCATTGCCATCTCCGACAATCTTCTCCATTCTACGCAGGAAATCCCCGATGAGGGATGTCATCGTCTCCACCTCCAGCAGGAACGCATCATGCCCCCAGCTCGACTCGATGTCGCAGTAGGTCACATCCAGCCCGTTGGCCGTGAGTGCGCTGACCAGCTTCCGGGATTCCGCAGGCGGGTAAAGCCAGTCGGACGTGAAAGACGCCACCAGAAATCGGGCTTTCACGCCCCGGAACGCCTCCGCCAGACCTCGATGCCCGTTGGAGAGATCGAAATAATCCAGGGCTTTGGTGATGTAAAGGTACGAGTTGGCGTCGAACCGCTCGGTGAAGCGGTTTCCTTTGTACCGCAGATAGCTCTCTACGGCGAACTCGGTGTCGAAATCGTACCCGTACCGCTCCCGAGTCTGAAGACGGCGCCCAAATTTCTGGCGCATGGACCTGTCGCTCAGGTACGTGATGTGCCCGATCATCCTGGCGACGGCAAGCCCTGCTTTCGGGGGAGTCCCACCGTAGTAATCCCCGTGGTTCCAGTTGGGGTCGGCGTAGATTGCCTGCCGCCCCACCTCGTTGAACGCAATGGTCTGGGGCGACGAGATAGCGGTGGAGGCCAGCACGATGGCGGATCTCACCAGTTCCGGGTAGGAGACCGCCCACTGGAGCGCCTGCATCCCGCCCATGGAGCCGCCAGCCACCGCCAGCCAGCGGGGAATTCCCAGGCGATCCATGAGCCGGCGCTGAGCGTTCACCATGTCGTGAATGGTTACCACGGGGAAGTTCAGCGCGTACGGCTTGCCGGTCCGTGGATCGATGGAGCTGGGCCCAGTAGAGCCAGCGCAGCCACCGACGACGTTGGAGCAGACTACGAAATAGCGATCGGTGTCGAACGCCTTGCCTGGCCCGATTGTGTCATCCCACCAGCCGGGCTTTCGGTCGTCAGGCGAGTGGCGTCCGGCCGCGTGGGCGTCGCCGGAGAGCGCGTGGAGGATCAGGATTGCATTGGAGCGGCCCTCATTCAGCTCACCATAGGTCTCGTAGGCCAGTGTGATCGGCCCCAGGGATTCTCCGCTGTCCAGGAGCATTGGTTCGTCCCGGGCAAATGTGAAATATTTCGTCTGGACTATCCCAACGGAGTTCTCAGCCGGCATTGGTTTTCTCCAGCGCCTGATTCAGATCCCAGAGGATGTCCTCGATGTCCTCCAACCCCACGGAAAGGCGGATGAAGTCGGGCGTGACGCCGGAAGCCCTCTGCTCTTCCTCGCTGAGGAGACTGTGGGTGGTACTGGCAGGGTGTATCGCCAGCGTCCTGGCATCCCCCAGGTTTGCCAGGTGGGAGACCAGTTGGAGCGATTCGATGAACCGCTTTCCCGCTTCCTTTCCACCTTTGACACCAAAACCCATCACCGCCCCGGGACCGATGGGTAGGTATTTTTTCGCCAGGTCGTGTGACGGATGATCGGGAAGAGATGGATAGCTCACCCAGGCCACCTTGGGATGTCCGTCCAGGAACTCTGCTACAGCTTTGGCATTCCCCACGTGCCTTTCCATCCGCAGGCTCAGGGTTTCCAGCCCCTGGAGGAGCAGGAAGCTGCTAAATGGCGACGGCGCAGGCCCCAAGTCCCGCATTGCCTGACTTCTGGCCCGCTCAATGAAAGCTGCGGGGCCATATCGTTCGGCGAAATCCAGACCATGGAATGCCGGATCGGGCTCAGATAACTGCGGGAACCGCCCGCTTGCCTGCCAGTCGAATCTACCGCTATCCACCACCACCCCGCCGATAGTGGTGCCATGACCGCAGATGAACTTGGTGGCGGAGTGGACGACGATGTCCGCGCCCCATTCGATAGGCCTGCAGAGGTACGGGCTGGCGAAAGTGTTGTCCACCACCAGAGGCACGCCGGCGTCGTGGGCTATCTCTGCCACCCGCTCTATGTCCAGGACGTCGATGGCCGGGTTACCCAGCGTCTCGCCAAAGAGAAGCTTCGTCTCCGGCCGGATTCCCCGGCGGAAGTTTTCCGGATCGCTCCCGTCAACGAAACTGGTCTCGATCCCCAGGCGGCTCAGGGTCTGGGAAAAGAGAGCGTGTGTGCCACCGTACAGGCTAGACGAGGACACGATGTGGTCCCCTGCTTTCAGCAGCGTCAGGATGGTTACGGCAACCGCCGCCTGGCCTGATGCAGTAGCCAGAGCACCAACACCTCCTTCCAGGGATGCCATGCGCGCCTCGAATGCCGCCGTAGTGGGGTTCGAGAGGCGGGTGTAAATGTAGCCTTCCTCCCGGTGGGCAAAGAGCGCCGCCGCGTGATCCGTGTCCCGGAAGACGAAGGATGCTGTCTGGTAGATCGGAGTTATCCTGGCGCCCGTGGTCGGGTCGGGCGGCGCGCCCGCGTGTATCTGCCGTGTGCTGAATCCAAAATGTCTTTTCTCCATTTTCCACCTCAGTATGCAGATCACACGGATCTCCATGTCCTTGAATCTGCGTACCCGTGTAATCTGTGTGAATCTGTGTAATCTGTGGTTACAAAAAGACCCCCTTTCGTGTGACGAAAGGGGGTAATCTGCATCGATAGCCTCACCTCTCATCTTCCAGAAAACTCTGCCGGAATTGGCACCATGACGGGCATCTACATCGCCAGACTGGTTGCCGAGGCTTCACAGGGCCGGTCCCTCCACCTCTCTGGATAAGAGTGGCAATTTCTCTATTCAATTGTTGCCGCAGATGATATCACCGCAGGAATGGATTGTCAAATCTGCTTCCAAGGGGGTTTTCGAAGCAAATCGTGGGGGCCCTACAGACTCCAGGATTTGCTTCGTTTCACCGGCCACTTAGCAGAATTTGACTGAACGGAGCATTTGTAGTATAAGTTTAAACGTAATCGCGGGCGGGTGTAGTTCAGCGGTAGAACGTCAGCTTCCCAAGCTGAATGTCGTGGGTTCGAGTCCCATCACCCGCTCCTTGAAAAAGCTGCCACCGACAGGCAGCTTTTTTGTTTCACCTTGGAGAAGGTGGACGGCCGGATACCCGCAGTCAGAATGGTAAGATCTGCGTTCGGCAGAAGAGGGAGCAAGCATGCCCGGAAACGAGAACGAACCGGAGCGCCCGGAGCAGATCACAGCAGATCTGAACCCTGAGCAAAAGGAAGCGGTCACCGCTCCCCTCGGACCTCTGTTGGTTCTCGCAGGGCCGGGCAGCGGCAAGACCCGCATCCTGGTGAACAGGGCGGCCTGGCTCGTGGAATCTGGTCAGGCGAGACCGCGGGATATTCTCGCCATCACGTTCACCAACAAAGCTGCCGATGAGATGCGTGAGCGCCTGAGTGACATCCTGGGAGATGGAGCTTCCGAGATGTTCATCGGCACTTTCCACGCGTTCTCCCTGCGCTTGTTACGGAAATATCGGGAAGCCGCTGGCCTCTCCAGAGATTTTGCCATTCTGGACGAAACGGGCCAGCGGGCATTCGTCCGGCAAGCGGTCGAGGAACTGAATTACAGTCTGGAGCTTTACCCGCCGCATGAGGTGATAGATTTCATCGCCAGTAGAAAGGAGAAGCTCCAATCGCCGGATTACCTGAGCCCGGAGGACGCCAACGATCCACTGGCGAAGCACAAAACCGAGCTGGCTCTGCGCTACCAGGAATTCCTGAGATCACAGAAGCTCCTGGACTTCGACGACCTCATCGTGCGTGCCGTCAAGCTCCTGAGGGAAAGCCCTTCGGTGAGGACTAAACTTCAATCCAGATTCCGACACATTTTGGTGGACGAATTCCACGACATAAACCTGGCACAGTACGAGCTCCTGCGCGCCCTGGCCGCGCCAGGGTGGGATATCTCCATCGTGGCCGACGACGACCAGTCCATCTACGGATGGCGCGGAGCGGATACGGGCCTCATCGGCAGGTTCAGGTCCCGGTACAAACCCAAGGTGGTGGAACTGCAACACAATTACCGATCCACTTCGACAATCCTTTATGCCTCCCAGGAACTCATCCGACACAACTCCAGGCGAGGTCGGCGGAAATTCATGCATACCGATCGGAGCGAGAACCACCCGATATACCATTACCACGCAAGCACCGAAAAGAGCGAATTCCTGGTGGTGAAGCAACTCATCGGCAACCTACACAGGAGCGGACATCGCTACAGCGATATCGCCATTCTGTACCGCACCCACCGGCTGGCGGATTCTCTAGAGCAGGCACTCCTGGCCGACGGGATACCCGTCCAACGAGTGCAGCCGGAACCCCTATGGCGTGCCGAGCTCCAGCCGATTCGCTCTTTACTGCGCCTGCTGATCCATCCCGACCCGCTGGCTGTACTCGAGGCGGCCAACTTCCCTCAGGTGGTGCTGGACGAGCTGACGCAGGCGCGCCTTTTTGGTGCCAACCTCGCCGATCCCCATTCCGCCGACGGCCTTCCGCCGTTGACGAAATACACCCTGCGGGCATTCTGGGCCGGGGTTTCGGACTTGCGAGGCAGGGCGGAAGAGGGTCCAGAGGTCACCATCCCCCTCGCTTTCAATTGGCTGCGCAGGCGTCTTCCCCCTTGGACTGCGGCCGAAGGAATCCCCAATCTGGAGACATCACCGCTGGCGAAGGAAGCTGCCGGAATCCTGGTGGAGGCGTCCGAACGAGGGGAGACGATACGCATCCCCGCGGGCCCTGGCCTTCCGGGAGAAGCTACAAGGGCGATATTTCGTGGAACAGCTTCCATCGTCGGGGTAGGGGTATCGCACGACGAAGGATATTTGCTCCCATCCATCAGCCCCGCGCAGGCGATCCTGGCAGTGAAAGAAGCGCTGATCGCCATGGAGAAAGTTGGGGAGGGCGAGTTCATCGTCTATGACCTGGAGACCACCGGGAACGATCCTCGCAGGGACGAAATCGTGGAGATCGGGGCGATACGCCTCCGGAATCGGCAGGAGGCGGCTCGCTTCCACACCCTGGTCAAGCCTCGGAGACCCATCAGCAGGGAGGCCCAGGCTGTCCACGGGATCAACTGGAGGATGCTGGCAGATGCCCCCCGCATCGAGGATGTGCTGCCGCGTTTCATCGATTTTATCGGCAGCTCGCCGGTCGTCGGACACAATGTCAGGGCATTCGATCACCGCATCCTGGATAGAGAATCCGGCAGATTGCTGGAGCGTGGGTTCCACCCTCCCACGGTCGACACGCTGGTGCTGGCGAAGCATGTCTGGCCCAACGAGCCTTCCTACGCCCTGGAGCGTCTGCTAAGTCGGTTGGGCATGGACGAACCCGTCAGACACCGGGCGCTGGACGACGTGCGGCAAGAAGCGTCACTTTTCTTCCACCTGTGGTATGCCATGCGTGACAAACAAGCATGGCTGGCCCTGGCTCCATGGCTTCCTTTGGCAGCGGTTGGACTGGAGGGGGAAAACAATGCGCTGTTGACAGGCGCCGCCAGAATTCGCCAGCGGCAGGCACAGGCGCCAATGGTCGGAGCGTGGCTGGAGAGCCTGTCTCCAGATGATCAGTGGAACGCCATCTCCTGGGAACGAGCTCTGGGACAGGCATCCGATCCGGATGAGGCACTGCTACGGGCACAGGAAGATTCCATCCGTGATTTGCTGGAACAGTTCCGGGCAGGCAATCCTGAAGACACATCTCTTGCGGCGTTCCTCGATTATCTCTACCTTCAGACCGATCTGGATCGATATGATCCGGAGGCCGACAAAGTGGTGATGATGACGTTACACAATGCAAAAGGCACGGAGTTCCCTGTAGTCATCATCACAGGGCTGGAGCAGGGGAACCTGCCTATCTGGAGGGCTGTAGGCCAGGAGGATTTGCTAGCCGAGGAAAGGCGGGTTTTCTACGTGGGAATGACGAGAGCAAAAGAACGGCTCTACCTGGTGTCGGTGCATCTTCGGGCAGATGGGAGAGAACGCCCCCCATCTCAGTTCCTGCAGGAAATTCCGAAGAAATATATCCAGCCAGTTTCTGTAGGGAAATGATGTGGAGGCAGCAGGGCAATGCCCGCGTTGCACCCATATGGCCAGCGATCGCTACTCACCCTCGCGCCCACTCGTCAACATATCCACGGTAACAGCCACGTTACCCAGTCGGCGGACTGCCATGCCCGCGGCCAGATTCGCCAGCTCCGCCCCCTCGATAATGGGAATTTTCGCGGCGGCTGCCACCGCCAACACAGCTACCACAGTATCCCCAGCGCCGGTCACATCGAAAACCTCACTCCTATTGGCGGGCTCCAGGTGCTCGACCGCCTCGCCACAGGCCACGGTCATCCCCTCAGGACCTCTGGTTATCACCACACCTTCGGCCTGCAGCGATTCCCTGAGGCTAAGGGCTGCATCGCGGAAATCATCGTCCCCTGACAACGATCGCCCTAACTCGGACTCAGCCTCGCCACGATTGCACTTCACCAGTGTTGCTCCCCGATACCGATTCAGGGCACCCTGGGCATCCACCACCACCGGTATCCCTTGCCTCAACACTTTCCCCAGTGCAAAACGTATCAGATCCAGCGACATCACCCCGCCACGGTAATCGGAAATCAGCAGCACATCCGCCCCAGGGAGGAGGGACGATACCCTGCCAGTCAACTCCTCCACCGCATCGGGAGGGACAGGTTCCCTGGTCAAACGGTCTATCCGAGCCAGATGCTGGGCGAAGATCAGCGTCCCCTTGGCGACAATCCGCGTCTTGTGAGTCGTGGGCCTGCCAGGAACCGTCACCAGAGCGTCTGCAATGCCCGCCTCCCGCAGCAAGCCCCGGAGACGGTCGCCTGCATCGTCATCCCCCACCACGCCGATCAGAGATGCCTCACCCCCCAGGGTCACCACGTTGTGGGCCGGATTCGCGGCACCTCCCAGCCGGAAGAACCCCTGGGTGTACTCCAGGACGGGCACCGGTGCCTCCCGGCTCAGGCGCGCCGCTCTGCCGACCAGATACTCATCCAGGATGACATCGCCAAGCACCAACACCTTCTTCCCCCGCCATTTTTCGACGGCAGACATGACACCTTCCATCAATGCTTCCTCCGCATCCATTCCATCGCCACCAGCAAGGCAAACTGAGGCAAAGCAAGTTGCCTCCGCCAGCGCCATGGCTCCTGCGCCAGCCGGAAGAGCCACTCGACGCCAATCCTGCGGGCCCACATGGGCGCCCGCTTCTTCTCGCCCGCCAGGAAATCGAACACGCCGCCGACGCCCATGGCCAGAGGGACGTGGACGCGGGGCAGATTCCTGGCAATCCACATCTCCTGGGCCGGCGCTCCGTAGGCCACCAGGAGGATATCCGGCTTCGCTTCCCGGATCAACGGGAGGATCTCTCCTTCATGCTCCGGCCGAGGTGAACCAGCAAAAGTTCCAGCGATCCGGAGTCGAGGGAACCTGCTTTGGAGAACATCGGCGGCACGGTCCGCCACCCCAGGCGCAGCACCCAGCAAAAAGAGACCCCATCCACGCTCCGCAGCGATCCCCGCCAGCCGCGGCACCAGGTCGGATCCCGCCACCCGCTCGGGGACAGGCATACCCAGGAACCTGCTCGCCAGCACCAGCCCGATACCGTCAGGGAGGGACAGGTCGGCGGCGTTCAGAACACGGCGAAATTCCGGCCACCGCCGGGCTGTCATCACGAACTCCGGGTTCACCGTGACGATGTAATGCTCCCCATCGGACTCAACGAGGCGGGC
>CAZDOZ010000114.1:0-8481 GCA_964507175.1 uncultured Anaerolineae bacterium | reverse complement strand
CGAGACTTTGTCAAAGTGCATGGGGTATGACTTTCCGAGATTCAACACATGCTGCGCCCGTACCAACAAGGCAAGTCCATCCCACTGCTTTTGAGCGCCACCAATCAATTGGTAGCGCTCAAAACTGTTGGCACATGGGGATTAGGGCGCGATGGGGGCTCCCTGGGACAGCGGCACAGCCTTTACACCCTAACCTCTGTCCCTTAATCCCTGGCCTGGCGCCTCAAACGCCGAATTTCATTCGGTGCTTGCGAACCCCAACACATCCCACTATGCCTGCGCCAGCCATGATTGCACGAAGGCCAGAATCTCCTCCCGTACACTTTCCCTCGCCCAGAACCAATGGATAGACGGATCGTCAAGGCGGAACCATGTGTACTGCTGCCGGATGAGCCGGTGGGTGTGATGCTTGATGGCCTGAACCGTCTCCTCCAGATCAACTTTCCCTTGGAGGTATTCCACGATTTCCCTGTAGCCAAGGGCGGACATGGAGGGCAAGCCAGGCGAATAACCCATCTCCAGCAAGGACCTCACCTCCTCCACCAGGCCAGCGCCGATCATTCTATCCACGCGCGCATCCACGCGCGCGTAAAGCTCGTCCCTGGGAAGGGTAAGACCAATCTGGAGGATACGATATGGCGAGGGGACGCGGCGTCGGCTTTCAGAAAACCTGCGACCGCTAACCAGAATGACCTCCAGAGCTCTGATAGTACGGCGCAGGTTGCGGGGGTCTATGCGCCTTGCAGCTTCCGGGTCTAGCGACCTCAGGCGTCGGTAAAGTCCTTCCGCCCCGACGCGATCGGCAATGCTGTACAGCGCGTCGCGCAACGCCTGGTTCGGCGGCACCTCCGGTGCCTGCCATCCCTCCACGATCGACCGGACGTACTGGCCTGTCCCACCGACCAGGGCTGGCAGCAGTCCACGCCGGAGGATGTCCTCTATCGCTGTGTATGCCATCTGCTGGAATTCTGCCAGGGAGATAGGCCTATCCGGGGTGGTAATATCTACCAGGTGATGCCGCACCGCTGCCATTTCCTCAGGAGTCGGCTTGGCAGTGCCGATGTCCATCCATCGGTATACCTGCCTGGAGTCAGCCGACACCACTTCCATCGGGATGTGCCGGGCCAGATACACCGCCAGAGCGGTTTTCCCAACGCCGGTGGGGCCCACAATGACCAAAAGGGAGGGCTTGGTCGTCACTGAGCTCCCCATTCGCGGAATAGCGGTTCCAGGTTCTTTCCGCTGACTTTCTCAGCCACGTGGAGGAAATCCTGTGGTGTGGCTATGCGGTAACGATATCGGCGGAAATACGTCCGGAGGATGGCGAAAAACGTGTCATCACCGACTTGCCGGCGCAGCGTGTGGAAGAAAATCGCCCCTTTGCCGTAAACTATGGCTCCGTAGGTGGTCTGGGAGTAACCGGACACAGGCAATCCGATGGGCATATCCATCATATCGGCAGCACGCTTGTAAGTGTCCTGGAAAAACACTTTGAAGACCCTGCCGGCATATTGGCTGCCATGGACGTCTTGGGTGTAGATATAAGCGGAATAATTGGTCAGAGCTTCGTCAAGCCAGGGATGATTGACCTGATCGCTTCCCACAAGGCTGTACCACCACTGGTGACCAACTTCGTGGGCAGTGGCGAACTCCAGAAACCCCCCGATCTCCTGGTAAAACTGGTTGCTGATTGCCACCAATCCGGGATACTCGACGCCGCCGGCAGTGGTTCCTGTTTCCACGACATCGAGTTCGTTGAACGGGTATGGCCCGAACCGGCGGCAGTAGTCTGCCAGGGCATCCGCAGCATACTGCAAGACCCTCCGTCCGCCACCTCCATCGCCTGTCAGATAGTAGCTGGTCACCATGACATCGTTTACATCCTCGCTGGCAGTGTGGAAATCACGGCTCAGTACCAGGTTGATATCCCGCATTGGGCCGCTGGCGATATCCCAGCTCTCGACGCCGTTGGAAGAAACGATATCTTCCAGAATCTTCCCGCTAGTCGTCAGAACAAGTCCGGGAGCGGCGGTGCGGAGGCGGATGTAGTAGAAACTGGTGTCGGAATACGTCAGATCGCCATAGGATGGAGCGAGCTCTGTGTGCCAGCCGCTGTCGTCATAGGCAGGGATCATAGGGTAGAAATGGGCCAGGCTGAGGACATTGTCCTTGTAGGCAAAAATGCTGTAGTTCCCACCGCCGTGCTGTGGGATGGAGACAGAGAAGTCGAGGGTAAAAACCACAGAATCCCCTGGGGCAAGCGGGTGGTCCAGTGGCACTTTCAGGGCAGTGTCCTCCTGCTCAAGGGAAAATGCCGCATTTTCCCCGCCGACTTGCACTCTCTTCACGACGCTCTTGCTGTCCTGCCAGCCGGGGCAGTTGGGGAACAGGCGGAAATAAACCTCGCTCAAGGAGACTTCTTCGTTGTTGGTGTAACGCACCCATTCCCTACCGGCGATCCTCACAGGCCAATCCAGCGTCAGGACGAGCTGGTAGTGGGTCGGGCGGAGGTTTTGCTCGACCCATTCCACGTCACCTTCGTGTCCATGCAACATTGCTTTCTTGTACGGCGACAGGTCGTCCCACGCCAGCGGAGGCCCTGCCGGCGCAGGCGTCGGCGTGACCACGGGGCTGAGGGAAGGGGACGTCAGCGCAGCAGGCGATGCGGGCTTTGCGCATCCTGCCAGCAACGCGAGGAAGATGATCAGCAGGAAGAGCTTTTTCATTGCCCCAGCACCCATTTGTCGTAGAGTGGTTTCGGGTCGTAGCCAGTGCTATCCGCGATGGCTTTCAACAGGCCGGATGGGGTGGCAATTTTCCACCGGTAACGATCCAGGTATGCTCTGAGAGCGCGGTCGTATTTCTCCGGCCCTAGCTTTTCCCGCAGGGCATGGAAGAAAAGTGCACCCTTGGCGTAAGCCAGGGTCTCGTAGTTCGCCCTGGTATAGGCTGTGGTGGGCTGCTCCAGCGTCGCATCCAGGCCGCGGCTTTTCAGGTTCTCGTAGGGTGCCATCCAGCGGCGGCGCACAAGCCTTTCCGCGGCTGCCTTCCCATAGATTGCCTCGTAGTAAAGGACGGTGTTGAATTCTGTGAGGCCCTCATCGAGCCACGGATGATTTATCTGGTCGTTTCCAACCATGTTGTACCACCACTGATGGCCTATCTCGTGGGCTGTGAGGAACTCCAGACTGGATCTGTACCTTCTGTAAAGGCCAATGCCCATGGCGTTCATCCCGGGGTATTCCATTCCGTGGAACGTGAGAGGTGCTTCCACGATGCTATAATGCCGGAACGGATAAGGCACGAGGTGGTCACTATAGACCCTCAAAACTGCAGCGGCGTAATTGGTCAGGCGGGCCCCGACCGATTCGTCCTCCGGCAGAAAATATGACGTGACCTCTGTGCCATAGGCTTCCTCAGTAGCGGTGATGAAGTGAGGGCTCATGATGAGGGTAAACTCTCGCGATGGCCCGCTAACCCAGCGCCAGGTTGCCGAAGGGCCGGAGACAGTCCTGGTGATCTCGGCCCCACCGGTAGCAATGACCATATCGGCCGGAAGCGTGGCGGTGACCTGGTAAAGGGAGGACTCGCTGAAAAGCACGTCTCCCCAATTGGCGGGCATATCCACGTGCCATTGAGGGTCTCCTTCCGGCTTTGGCTCCGGCACTGCAAGCATTGGATACGCCTCGGGTAACATCGTGATATCTTCGCTCTCACCGAACTCTGTGTAACCTGGGCGGTTCTGCGGCCAGCGCAAAGTGTAGGAAAAATAGACAGACACCCGTTTCCCTGGTGGCAATGGAGTCGCCAGGGGCACGCGCAGAGCCGATCTGTCAGCCTCGTAAACGGCGATTACTGGATTGCCGTCCACCTCCGTGTCGAGGACATCCAGGCTCCCACCGTATCGCTTCAGATTTGGGTAAAGCCGAAAATAAAGAGAATGCCACTCACCCGGTGCGCTATGCTGATAGGTTACCAGCGCCTTGCCCTGGAGCCAGCCCTGATCCGGAGATATATTCAAGGTGACGTCGTATCGAGGCATGTACGCCAGGCCAGCGAGTTCTGCTTCAAAAGCGGGTTTCATGGCCGGAGCATAGGCTGCGAGTGGGGATTTTCTCTCATGGCTGCAGCCTGTCAACACGAGGAGCAAAAATGACAATGCAAGGAATAATTTCTTTCGTGTCATCATCTGCGTATCTCTCTTTTCGGCCATCGCAACGTTGAAAGGGCGTCACCAATCAAGGCAACCTCGAGAACACCAGAATTCAACCTGCCGGGAAAACACAGCACGACGAGACCACCATACGCCCCAAGAGCATACCGTCCGCCCCAAACAGCCACTCCAAGCGTGTCTAGAATTCAGTGGCCACAAGGCGCTACACCACAAAATTATAACATCGGCAGAAAAGTGGAGCAAACTCCGAACAGCGGGGAGATTCCGAAGCAAATCCTGGGGACCCGTGATAGGCCCTCAATTTGCTCCGAAGGCCCAGCGGATCGTCAAGCAAAACGTTGTGGGCATAGTCCCCGGTCGAATTCTATCTAAGGAACGGAGCGCCACCGTACGTGTCCATGGGCAGGCGAAAGCAGTGCCTCCGCCTACCCACGCCCGTCAAACAAAAGCGGGGACGATCCGAAACTGTCCCCGCTTTGCAGGCTCGATGTGATATGGTGTTACTTGATTTCTACAGTAGCTCCAGCTTCCTCCAGCCTGGCCTTTGCAGCCTCCGCCTGATCCTTGGGCACAGCCTGCAGTATTGGCGTGGGTGCGCTCTCTACAAGTTCTTTTGCCTCTTTCAGGCCCAGGCCAGCCACCAACTCGCGTGCTGCCTTGATGACCTGAATTTTCTTGGCACCAATGCTGGTGAGAACCACATCGAACTCAGTCTTTTCCTCTGCCTGCGCCTCGGCACCCGCAGCCCCTGGCGCGCCCGCAGGAACCATCACTGGAGCGGCAGCGCTCACGCCAAATTTCTCCTCGAGGGCCTCAACGAGCTCGGAAAGCTCCAAAACGCTCATGTTCTCAATGGCTTCGATAATCTCTTCTTTAGTCATTCTTGGGAAACCTCCTATCTGTTTTTCTGTTTTTCAGGCGGATGCGCCGGTTTCTTTCAACTGATCCACGCGTCCGTTCAGTACGTTGACCAGCCCGCGGATCGGGCCAACAAGGACGTTGACCAGGCCACTAATCGGGGCTTGCATCCGGGATACCACCATAGTGAGAAGCTCTTCCCTGCTGGGCAGCTTCGCCAACGTCTCGATCTCCTCCTCGTTCATTACCTGCTTGCCCAGCATACCCCCATGGACCTGCAGGATCTTGGTCTCCCTGGCAAAATCCACGAGCACTTTTGCCGCAGCAACCGGGTCTCCGAATGCATAGGTCACGCCTACGGGCCCTACGAGAAAGTCTTGAGACACTGGCAAATCCGCCTGCTGTAGTGCCAGCTTGAACAAGGTGTTCTTCACGACCTGGAATTTGGCGTCTTTCTCGCGCAGCTGACTTCTCAACCGCGTCAGTTCCTGGTGCGTTAAGCCACGGTAGTCGGCCATGATTATGGCCTGTGACTTCTGGGCGCTTTCCAGGTAATCCTGGATTATCATTTCCTTCTGCGCACGGGTAATTGCCAAGCGAAATCACCTCCTTTTATCATGATGAGATAACAGGCTTGTGCGAACTCGTGCACAAGCCACAGAACGAAAGAGCCTTCGGGCTCTGACCGCAGGCCCAAAGGCTCTTTTCTCCATCGTGAAACATCGCGCTCCAAAAGAGGAACGCTCCAGATTCACGCCTCGGCAGGAAATTGAGCCCCCACGGGCACCTGCGGTCTACGGCGTCAGACCTATATTCAGTTGTGCTTTCCTAACACACTAGCTGCGCACCATAGCGATTGCTTGAGGAATATCTATTTTGACGCCAGGCCCCATAGTAGGCGCAAGGGTAAGCCGCTTGATATATTGGCCTTTCGCCCCACTGGGCCTCGCCTTCAAAATGGCCTCCAGCACCGCCAACAGGTTTTCCAGCAATGCCTCGTCAGAAAAAGATGTCTTGCCGATGAGCGTATGAACATTGGCGGTACGATCCAGGCGGTACTCGACGCGCCCTTGCCGCGCCTCCTTGATCGCCTGCGGCAGAGCATCCGGCTGCACGACAGTATGGGCTTTCGGACTGGGCATCAGCCCGCGAGGCCCCAGGATACGCCCCAGCCGACCGACCCTGCCCATCATCTGAGGGACAGCGAACGCTACATCGAACTCCAGCCAGCCATCCTGAATTTTCTTGACGATCTCGTCACTGCCAACGTAATCGGCTCCGGCCTCCTCGGCGACCTTTGCCGCCTCACCTTCTGCGAAAACGAGAATCCTGATCTTCTTGCCGGTACCATGGGGCAACAGGACGACGCCCCTGATCTGCTGATCCGCTTTGCGGGGATCCAACCCCATCCTCAAGTGCGCCTCAACGGTAGCGTCAAAATCCGCGTAGGCGACCTCCTTCGCCAGTCTGACCGCCTCCTCTGGCGAATAATAGTGCATCCGATCTATCTTCCCTGCCGCTTCCAGGTACTTCTTCCCTCTTTTTGGCATGTCCCCAAAGACCTCCTAATGGTGTTAGCGGACTTACGTCCTCCCATAAAGGCAGGCGTTAATCCACGACCGTGATACCCATGCTCCGTGCAGACCCCTCGATGATTCTCATCGCCGCCTCGATATTGTTGGCGTTGAGGTCTTTCATCTTGAGCTCGGCGATTTCCTTCAGCTGCTGCCTGGTAACCTTCCCGACTTTGTCGCGGTTCGGTTCAGACGAGCCTTTCTCCACCCCAGCAGCTTTCTTCAGCAATTCTGAAGCCGGGGGAGTCTTCAGCACGTACGTAAAGCTCTGATCCTGGTAGACTGTAATGGCGACGGGAACGATAGTGCCCGCCATGTTGGCTGTCTTTGCGTTGTAATCTTTGCAAAAGGCCATGATATTGACACCATGCTGACCCAAAGCAGGACCTACTGGCGGCGCAGGCGTCGCTTTTCCGGCCGGTAGTTGCAACTTGATGATAGCTTTGACTTTCTTCGACATGTGGAAAACTCCTTCCTATGCCATTTTGAGGGCCTCAGGTCCGCTCCAATTGCAGCAGTTCCACTTCGACAGGGGTCTCACGCCCGAAGAACGAAACCCTCACCCGCGCCTTGCCCTTCTCAGCGTATATCTCGTCCACCGTCCCCGTGAATTCCGCAAACGGCCCTTCCGTAATCCTGACCTTGTCCCCAATTCTAATGTTGACCTTGAAGACTGGCTCTTCCGATTCGAGCCGCTTCATGATCCGGTCCACCTCGTCCTGACCAAGAGGGGTCGGCTTGTTGCCCATTCCCACGAAGCCAGTGACTCCAGGGGTATTTCTAACCACATACCAGGATTCCTCGTCCAGGATCATTTCCACCAGAATATATCCGGGGAAAATGCGACGCTCCACGACTTTTTTCTGACCATTCTTGAACTCGATAGCCTCTTCCGTAGGGACAATAACGTTGAAAATCTTATCTTTCACCCCCATGGATTCCACCCGATGCTCCAGGTTTTTCTTTACTTTTTGCTCGTACCCGGAGTAACTGTGGATTACATACCACTTACGTCGCGGATCTTTTTCTTCCTGTTTTCCCTCGGTCCCGGTTGGTGTCTCTTCAATGGGCTTCTCAGGCGCGACTGCGGCATCCTCGCTCTCTCCGAGGGGAGGCATGTCCTGCAACTCAACCTGCTCCGGATCCTTTTCGCGCGCCTGTTCGTCGGCCATTTTCGCCTCTGTCAAACCAGCAAAGCAACTATCTTGGAGAAGATATAGTCCAGCACACCCAGAAAAGCCGCCATGCCAATAGTCACGACGAGCACGACGATCGTCAGATTGATAGTCTCGTCTTTCGTGGGCCATGTGACTTTTCGCAGCTCAGCCCTCGTCTCCTTGAGGTACTGAATTATCGGATTAGTCTTCTTGCTCCTCGCTGTTTTTTTGCTATCTGATTTCCTTGCCATAAAATTAACCCCTCTCATACGGTTCAAGACACCGACCCAGAACATTCCGAATCGGTGTCTTGAAGCCGAAAGGCAGGCGAGGCAGGACTTGAACCCGCAACCTACGGTTTTGGAGACCGTTGCTCTACCAATTGAGCTACTCGCCTTCGCCAGCCCGGCACCGCCGGGCCGAGATCACTTCACTTCCCTGTGCAGGGTGTGCCGACGGCACTTGGGGCAGTATTTCATAAGTTCGAGACGCCCCGAATCGTTACGCCGGTTCTTCTCCGTAAGGTAATTCTGCTCTTTACATTCGGTGCACGCCAGGGTTATCAAAACCCTGGCGCCTTTCTTCTTAGCCACGCTATCCTCCGGAAATAAAGTGGCTGGTCCGCCCCGATCCTTATCAGCAGACCTGCCACCCTAGCTTTTCTCACTCGATGATTTTGGTGATGACGCCTGCGCCAACCGTGTGTCCACCCTCACGA
>CAZDOZ010000113.1:0-8544 GCA_964507175.1 uncultured Anaerolineae bacterium | reverse complement strand
ATTTGCCTTATCTGCGGGTATCTGCGTTAAATCTGCGGCATCTGCGTTCAATTTGCGTTCAATTTGTCCAAGGCTGAACAGTTACTTTTGCAGTACAATTGGCATCTTCTCGACGTCCTGAAAGGAGCAGGTCTCGTGACTCCCCTGAGGGCGACCATGATGGCCCGCTTTTGAGGTGTCGCGGTTGGCAGATAATCCTGTGTACCAGTGATGGAGTGCACGCTCCGCCGTACCGTTACCCAATAGGGTACGGTCTCCGGAACAAATTGTTGAGTTGGGCAGGAAAGCGCAAAGCACCCTCCTAAATTCACCTTCCGAATATTGCCACACCGGGAGGAAAAAGTCAAATGAGCAATCCTGGATTACCCCGGCATCTGCTCGATATTCCGGGGTGGTGGCTCCGATCCGCCGCGCCGCCCCGTATCGTACGCTGGAAGGCAAGTGCGGAGTAGGGCCCCCAGGATTAGCTTCGAACTTCCCCTTCTTTTCCAATCTTGACATCCAAAACGTTTTGGCTTATAATGTGGGTGTTTCCCAAAACGTTTTGGATAACCGATCTCCGGGACGATCCCTTTCTCTCGGTACAAGCTGTGAGGGGGCAAGGATGCCGCCAAGATTGAAGGAAATCGCAGAAGCGCTGAACCTTTCCGTCACGACGGTTTCGCGCGCCCTGGCGGGATACCCCGATGTGGCGGAAAAGACCCGTCAGCGCGTCGTCCGCAAAGCCCGCGAGATGGGATACGTCCCCAACGTGGCTGCCCAACACTTGCAGCGGCAAAAAGCCAACGCCATCGGCTTCATCATCCCGACTTTCGGCCCCCGTTTCTCCGATCCGTTCTTTAGCGAACTGATAGCCGGCATAGGCAACGAAGCTGGGCACCAGGGCTACGACCTCCTGATCTCCACCGTGCCCCCCGGCCCGAAAGAGATTGAAGCGTACCGGTTCCAGGCCTACAGCCACCGCGTGGACGGCATGATCGTCGTCCGAACCAGACACAATGACCCTCGCATCGCATTCCTGGTGGAGAACAAGTTCCCTTTCGTGGCGTTTGGTAGCTGCGACGAGGGATTTGATTTCCCTTTTGTGGATGTTGATGGGGAATACGGCACCCGGCTGGCAGTGGAACACCTCATTGGCCTGGGGCATCGGCGCATTGCCTACCTGACCGGGCCGAAGGAGCTGACTTTCAGCACCCACCGACTGTGCGGCTTCCTGGACGCGATGAGGGGGAAAAATGTGCCAATCAGGGACGAATGGGTGCTGGAGGGGAAGCTGACCGAAAGCAGCGGTCACGAGCTGGCGGAAAAGCTCCTGGATTCCACCCCTCGCCCCACAGCGATAATCGCCGCCAACGATCTCATGGCCCTTGGGGCTATGGCCGCAGTCCAGGAGCGAGGACTGCAGGTCGGCGGGAACGTCTCTGTAGTGGGGTTCGACGACATCCCCCTGGCAGCGTATTCCCATCCGGCCCTGACCACCGTCCATCAGCCCATCTACCATATCGCCACCATGGTCACAGCCATGCTGGTTCAGATCTTGAAAGAGGAACCCTTGAAGGAACGGGTCAGGTGGATCAGACCCCACCTGGTAGTGCGCAAATCTACGGGAAGAGCTGTTTCTTGATTATGATGCACCGGGAAGGAGGTGATGTGACGTAACGATATCCGCGGTATCCGACAAGAACATTCAGAGTCTTCAAGAAATGCCAAAGCACAGGAGGAAGAAAAGATGAAACACCGGAAAGTATTCGTATTGCTGTCCCTTCTGCTGGTAATCTCGATGCTTGCGGTAGGGTGCGCAAAGCCCACGCCGGAGAAAGTAACGGTGGTGCAGACCAAGGTCGTCGAGAAGGTTGTCAGGCCTTCGAAGATCATCGAGTTCTGGACGACTGACAACGAATCGAAGAGGGTTGATACCTACGAAGCGATTGCCAAGAAATACATGGACAAGCATCCCGAAGTCGAGATCCGCATAGTGCCCATCGAGGAAGCAGGCATATCCCAGCGGATCGCCACCGCCAGGGCCGCCAACCGCCTGCCCGATATCGTCAGGATGGGCGTTGAGCGCGTGGCCACTTTCTCCGCCGACGGCCTTCTGGACGAGGATGCTGCCACGGCGGTGATCAACAGCCTGGGCAAGGACGATTTCCGCGCCGGCCCGCTGAAAATGGTCACCGACCCCAAGACGGGCAAATACGCGGCGGTCCCGTTCGATGGCTGGATCCAGGCTATCTGGTATCGTGAAGATGCTTTCAAAGACGCTGGTCTAAAGCCGCCCGTTAGCTGGGCCGACATCAAGGCCGCCTGCGAAAAGCTCCCTGGGACGGACAACCTGCTTTACGCCTTGACTTTGCCCACAGATCCCGGCCAGAACTACCCACAGCAGGTCTTCGAGCAGTTCGCCATGTCCAACGGCGCCTGGCCATTCGACAAGGATGGCAACGTGACCATGAACTCGCCCAGGATGGTGGAAACGCTGAAGTTCTACGCCAGCCTCCAGAAATGCGCCGTCCCCGGCCCGCAGTACTGGCGTGGCGCCCGAGAGGCCTACGAACTGGGTCAGGCAGGGGCGCTCTTCTACAGCACCTACATCATGGACGACCTGGTGGAAGGTTCTGGCAAGAAAGGTGGCGGCAAGGTCCAGATTGCGGTGCCCGATCTGGCCAAGAAGACCGGCTTTGCCCCGAAGATGGTGGGCGCCCACGGCGATTCCGCAACCTACGGGCAGTTGGTCACGCTGTCAATCATGAAAGGCGCGGACCCTGAAGCCCAGGATGTGGTCAAGTTCTTCATGACCGGCCAGAACTACCAGGACGTGCTTGCCCTGGCCCCGCTGGGCAAGGTGCCTGTGCTCAAGAGTGCCGTGGATGGCTGGCGGAAATCGAGCAAGTACTTCCAGTACTACTCGGCCGACACCATCAACCAGATCGCCAACGGCTATGACTCGATGCAGCGCTGGCTCTTCCGCCCGGACTACAACGCCACCGAGCGCGCAGTCATCGGCGATATCGAGGGCCGATTGCTCATCCCACAGGTTATAAGCAAGATCGCATTGGAGAAGAGCATGACGCCGGAGGAAGGCGCCCAGTGGCTCCAGCAGCAAGTAGAGCAAATGCTGAAGGAGCGCCAAAAGAAGAGTAAATAGCGCGTAAATCTGCTGGTGACTGCCGCCCTCTGGTGGCAGTCACCTTTGTTCATGGGTTGTGGCTCACGGACAACACAGGTTCCTTCTCATTCCGTGGCCTCTGAATCAGGAGGCACCCATGGCAATTCCTAGACCAAAACGTAAGGGCCGGTGGCGGTCTCTGAGGGCGAGCGAGACCAGGCTCGCCTGGGGGCTCATCTCCCCAACCGCAATCATCGTATTCGGCCTGGTGCTTTTTCCGGCCTTTTTCAGCATCTGGATCAGCTTCCATGACGTAACCCTCAGGAACCTAAACGACGTATTCCACTCTCCATACGTGGGTCTCGAGAACTACCAGGCCGTTTTCACCGATTTCGCCTTCAAATTCCACAACCTGAGGAACATGGGGGCGGCTGTGAACAGCATTGTTTATTCCTTTACGGCCACAATCCTGGCGATGCTCCTCGGCCTGATTGCAGCTTTGTTGCTCAACACTCCGTTCCGGGGCCGAGGAGCTACCAGGGCGGTGTTCCTCTTCTCCTACGTAGCCCCTATCGTCAGCGTCGCTTTCGTCTGGCGCTGGATCCTCGATCCAAGGCCCTCCGGCGTGGTAAACGATCTCCTGATGCGCGCGGGGTTGATTCACATGCCGAAAGGGTATCTTTCCACACCTGGCCTGGCGATGATCCTTGTCATCCTGTTCGACGGATGGCGCTATTTCCCTTTCGCGATGTTGATGATCCTGGCGCGCCTGCAGGCCATCGACAAGACGCTGTACGAAGCGGCGGAGGTGGACGGCGCCAACGACTGGGTCAAGTTCCGGGCCATCACCCTACCGGAGCTGCGCTATATCCTCGGCGCCATCTTCCTGTTGCGCCTGATCTGGACTTTCAACAAATTCGATGATATCTTCCTGCTGACAGGGGGAGGATTCGGCACCAACGTGCTGCCCGTGCTGACGTACCAGTTCAGCTTCAAGCTTTTCAATTTCGGTAAAGGCGCGGCCACAGCCATGGTCCTGCTCGTCGCCCTGCTGACCGTTATGGCGGTGTACATCCCCGTCGTCATGCGGAACGTAGAGGAGGATTGAGAAAAATGGCACGCCGACGCAGCGATAAAGGCACTTTCATCGACCACCTGGCCCACTGGCTTACGTGGAAGAGGTTCATTTTTCTCCTGACGCTGACCATATTCCTGGTAACCATCTTGTTCCCGTTTTACTGGATGGTGGCATCTTCTTTCAAAAGCTACGCCGAGATCGGCGGCAGGCATCCGGTCTACGTTCCCAGCGCCCTGCGGTGGGATGCCTACGACGAACTCTTCAATCCAAACAATTCCAGCTACTGGAACTTCGGGCGCAACATACTCAACAGCATCAAGGTTGCGGTGCCAACAGCACTGATAGCCGTAATCCTCTCCACCCTGGGAGCGTACGCCATTGCCCGGCTCCATTTCCGGGGCAAGAACCTGATGCTGAACAGCATCCTCATCGTCTACCTGTTCCCCGGAATCCTGCTCATAATCCCGCTGTTTGCCATGCTCTCCCAGATCGGGGCAAAGGTGGGGTTCGAAGTGCAGGACAACCTTGGCGTCCTGGTGTTCACCTACCTTGCCCAGACATTGCCCGTGGCACTCTACATGCTCACCAATTACTTCCGCACCATCCCGGAGGAGATCGAGCAGGCGGGGTTGATAGATGGGTGCAGCAGGCTCAGCGTCATCTGGCGGATAACACTGCCATTGTCCGTACCGGCGATGGTCTCCGTGGCGGTGTACACTTTCATGATCGCGTGGAACGAGTTTCTGTATGCCCTGGTGTTCCTGAACTCCCGGACGAAATTCACCATGCCGATCCAGATCAACACCATCTTCAACGATCCCAGCCCACGCCCCCATGTCGTGATGGCCGCTTCGACCATCATGACCGTGCCGGTGATCATCCTTTTCCTGGCGCTGGAACGCTTCCTGGAAGAGGGACTCTCGGCTGGCGGAGTCAAAGGATGACATTGCAGACACACTGACCATGAACATCGGATTCATAGCAACGAGACTAAACGGGACCGACGGCGTCTCCCTGGAGACAGGGAAGTGGGCGCAAGTATTGCGCCGGATGGGGCATAACCTGTTCTTTTGCGCCGGAGAGCTAGGTGGATACGCCAGCGGCGGCACACTGATACCGCTCCTTCATTTCGCCCATCCGGTCATCAGCAGCCTTAGCGAACGTGCATTCGCTTCCCGCTTCGGGGATGGCGGCAAGCTCCTGGAGGATATCAAGGCGGTAGCGACAGAGCTATGCATCCCGCTCCGTCGGTTCGTCCTGGAAAACCGGCTCGACCTCATCATCGTGGAGAACGCCCTGGCAATACCGATGAACCTTCCCCTCGGCCTCTGCCTGGGGAGACTCATTGCCAACCTGCGCATAGATGCTATCGCCCACAACCACGATTTCTTCTGGGAGCGGGAGAGGTACCAGGATGCTGCCGTGCTCGGTTTTCTGGAGAGCTACTTTCCGCCCCGGCTTCCCAACCTCCGACACGTGACCATCAATAGCGTCGCCCAGAGACGACTGCAGGCCCTCCGTGGCATCCCTTCGGTGGTGATCCCAAATGTCTATGATTTCGCAAACCCTCCCGTGGGGCTGGACGACTACAACCGCGACTTCCGGGGCGCCATCGGATTGGCTCCGGACGACACAATGATCCTCCAGCCGACCCGCGTCGTGCGTCGGAAAGGTATCGAATTGACTCTGGAACTGGCCCACGGCATGGGTCACGGCGTGGCCCATGTGGTGCTCACCCACAGCACGGCTGATGAGGGTGGAGGATACTGGCAGTGGCTCCGCCACGAGGCGGCAGTCTTGGGCGTGGACTTGCGCCTGATTAACGGGGTAGTAGACACTGAGCGGGCATTCCGTGATGGACGGAAGGTTTACTCCCTCTGGGACGTGTACCCCCACGCCGATCTGGTTTCCTATCCCAGCCTGTACGAGGGCTTCGGCAACGCCCTGCTGGAGGCAATCTATTTCCGGAAGCCGGTGGTCGTAAACCGGTACCCTGTTTACAATGCCGACATACGCTCCCTGAGCTTCGAATTTGTGGAATTGGATGGATTCGTGGACAATCATACAGTGGAGGAGGTGAAAGACCTCCTCGCCAGCCCATCCCGGCTGGATTCGATGGTGGAGAAGAACTATCGCCTGGCGCGTGAGCATTTCTCGTACGAGGTGCTGGAGCAGAAGCTGATTGCGTTGATCGCTGGCTCGTGAAGTGTTGGACCTTGGACAAACAGGCTGATTTGCCAATCAAAGCCCTTTATCTTGAGGAAGGAGAAAAGAGAGAGCGCGTATCTTGTGGTCGAGCGAAGCTCGACCACAAGATACGCCACTTCCCTTCACCTGCCGTCCAAAGATGAAAGGCTCGGACAGCCGCATGTCGATTTTGTCGAAAGTCCAATGAAGTGGTTCTGGGAGTGTGGATGACACCGGAAGAACGAATACGAAAAGAGCTGACATTCCTCTATGGCCAGGACGATGGGGACCGCCTGTGGGTGGTGCTCGAGTCCCGGCTTGGGGAATTCCACAAGCGCAATCCCGACCTGACCGCGGATGTGGCGCCTCCGTGCCACAGGCTAACGGAGGAAGATGCCATCCTCATCACCTATGGCGATCAATTCTCCGAGCCAGGACGCCCGCCATTGCAAACACTGGCGGGTTTCCTGCACCGCAACCTGCGCGGAGCCCTGAGCGGCATCCACATACTGCCGTTCTTCCCATACTCCTCCGACGACGGCTTTTCCGTCATGGACTACAAGAAGGTGAACTCTGCTATCGGCACGTGGGAAGACATAGCTTTGATTGGACGCAGCTTCCGGCTTATGTTCGACGGGGTTATCAACCACATCTCACGGCAGAGCGATTGGTTTCAGCGGTTTCTCAAGGGCGAGGAGCCATACACTGACTATTTCATCAGCGTATCGCCGGACACTGACCTTTCTACGGTCGTCCGACCCAGGGACATACCCCTCCTCACGCCGGTAGAGACGACGAAGGGCACGAAATACGTGTGGACGACTTTCAGCAGCGACCAGATAGACCTGAACTATCACAACCCGGACGTGCTTCTGGAGATTACCGATGTGCTCCTTTTCTACGTCGAGAAAGGCGCCGACATCATTCGATTGGACGCGATCGCCTATTTGTGGAAAGAAATCGGCACGTCTTGCATTCACCTGGCTCAGACACACGCCGTGGTGAGACTCTGGAGAGCGGTACTGGATGCTGTCGCACCGGAAGTACTTATCATCACCGAGACAAACGTCCCTCACGAGGAGAACATCAGCTATTTCGGAAGCTACCTGCCGGAGACCGGCACCAGCGACGAGGCCCAGATGGTGTACAATTTTTCCCTGGCTCCCCTGACGATCCACACTTTTCTGACAGGGGATGCCACTGCCCTGACCGAGTGGGCACGCGGCCTCCGTTCCCCGGTTCCCGGCACCACATTCTTCAATTTCATAGCCTCCCACGATGGCATTGGCGTCATGCCCGCCAAGGGCATCCTGACCGAGGCAGAGATCCTGGCGCTGGTGGAACGAACCCTGGCCCACGGCGGGCGCGTGTCGTACAAAGCCGACCATGATGGCTCCCGCAGTGTGTACGAACTGAACATTACCCTGTACGACTTCCTCAACGATCCTGACCGCCCCGACGACCTGGACGTGGACCGGTTCATGGCGTCTCAGGCGATATTGCTCTCCCTGGCCGGAGTGCCGGGGATTTACGTCCACAGCCTTTTCGGTTCCCACAATTGCTACAGGTGTGCGGAGGAAACAGGTCGGGCGCGCTCTCTGAACCGAGAGAAATTCCACATAGCGGACGTGGAGGCATTCCTGAACGACCCCGCGAGCCATCAATCGCAGATTTTCTGCGCTTACCGCCGTCTTCTCGAGGCTCGGAGGAAGCACCCGGCGTTCCATCCTTTCGGCGGGCAGCGGGTGCTGAGGGTGGACAGGCGGGTTCTCGCCGTGCTCAGGACGTCGCCTGACGGATTGGAATCGGTGCTATGCCTGGTAAACGTCTCCGACCGCGATCTGCCGCTGGAAGTATACCTGCCCACCGGGGAGGTCCCGACGTCCGGCGAGTGGCACGACCTGCTTGGTGGCGGCACTTACATCGCGGTGCGAGGCGTGCTCGACATCGACATGAAGCCGTATCAATCCATGTGGCTCCAGGCAAGGGATCAGGGGACAGGGCTCAGGGTGTAAAGGCTGTGCTGCTGTCCCAGGGAGCCCTCACCCCACCCTAATCCCTGTGACCTAACCCCTGCTTTTCGGCGCCAGCTCACCCCAAGAACCGGCTTCATCTGGTGGAGCGATGCCGGTTGACGCTCTGTAGATCGGGTTGCCTGGCCAGACCGGAGCGA
>CAZDOZ010000112.1:4126-8552 GCA_964507175.1 uncultured Anaerolineae bacterium | reverse complement strand
GGGTAGGTGAGGGCTAAGAGCCGCTCCGCCCCAACAGTTCTGAGCGCTACCAATTACTTCGTTTTCCCCAGCATCCCATTTTGCTATAACCTCCACTGGGCCATATAATGGGGCGGCGATTGGGCTGAGTTGACACGATCAGCGGAACGCCATGTAGGAGGAACAGAATGGGACAAAACAATCAAGAAGAGCGGAAAACGGAGCCAACAGCTTTCAAATTCTCGGTGCCGACCCGCCACAACGAAAAGCTGAAAGAATTGGTCAGGCGGGTAAACGCCGACGAGGAGCTCCTCCAGTTGTGGAAATGCGCCAATGTCAATGCCGTGGACCGCGTTGGCATAAGCGATCACGGGGAAGTCCATATCAAGATCGTGGCCAACATCGCCCTGCGCCTTGCACGGATCCTGATGGAAGCCGAAATACCGATGTCTGTCGTCAAAGACCATGAGATGACGAACGAAGACGCCGAGGTGGTCGTGGTGCTGGCCTCGGCGCTCCACGACCTGGGGATATCGGTTCACAGGGACAACCACGAGCAGTACAGCCTCTTCCTGGCCGCGCCCAAGGCCAAAGAACTGCTCGACGGCATGTACGACGTGCGGGAGAGGACAATCATGGTCTCGGAGGTGCTCCATGCCATCATCGCCCACCGGTGGGACGTGCGATGCCTGACCGTGGAGGCCGGCGTGGTGAAAGTGGCCGATGCCCTGGACATGGCCGAAGGCCGATCCCGGATAGCTTTCGAGGCAGGTGAGATCAACATCCATTCCGTGTCGGCCCAGGCAATAGAGGGTGTCGCCATTCGGAAAGGTGAGGACATCCCGATAGAAGTGGAGATCACCATGAGCAACTCCGCCGGGATTTTTCAGGTGGACGAACTGCTGAAACGGAAGCTCCGCAATTCTAGCATCTATCCCTACGTCCACGTGATAGCGCGGATCAAAGGTGAGGAAGAGAAGAGGCTGATAGATTATTACAGCATGGGTGGAAGGGAATGAGCAGGACACTCATCCTCATAACGAACGACGATGGACTTTTCTCGCCGGGGCTGCATGCCCTGGCAGAGGCCGTGGCGGAAGTAGGCGATCTTCTCATCATTGCACCGGAGAACCAGCAAAGCGGCATGGCACGGAGCCTGCCGGGCACCACGCCGGGCTCCATCTACCCCAGGGAATTCTCCGTCAACGGGAAGGCTCTGCCTGCTTACGCCATGCCCGGGTCTCCGGCCCAGTGCGTGATGTATGGAGCCGTCGAGCTCGCAGAGCGGCCAGTAAACCTGGTAATCTCCGGAATAAACTACGGCGAGAACCTGGGCACCGGCTCCACGGTGTCTGGCACCATCGGAGCCGCCCTGCAGGGGGCGGATCTGGGAATAGCGGGACTTGCCGTGTCGCTAGAAGTGCCAAAGAATCTCCACTACACGACAAACTACGGCCACGTGGACTGGAGCGTGGCGAAGAAAATGGCAAGGGAGTTCGCGATCCTCATGCTGGAGAACAGGCTTCCGTTCGACGTGGATGTGCTCAACGTGAATGTCCCGGACTCTGCAACGGAGGAGACGCCATGGCGGCTCACCAGACAGTCGCGGCAGCCGTACTACGTACCCACCCGCAGCGGCCGGAAGAAACTGGAAGAGCCAAAACGCATGGGATACAAAGCCGAGATAAACTGGGATACCCTGGAGCCGGATTCGGATATCTACGCTTTCGTGAAAGACAGGGTGATCTCTGTTACCCCTCTCAGCATAGACCTCACATCGCGGGTGGATTTCGGCAAGTTTTGCGATCTGCTGCGAAAGAGAATGCCGGAAATCCCCTCAGAATCCTAAAGCTCATCCCGACAACATGACTCTGCTTCCCCGCAACAAGGGTAAACGCTCGTAACCTACTGTATGCCATTCCGTCTAAGAGAAGTAGCCGAGCCGGTATTTCCTGGACGGATTTTTGACGTTATCCTGGCGGCTGGACAGCGATTTCGCAGGAGGAATGAAGCCCAGGGTTCAGATTGTCAGCCAATTGTAAGCGAAAATGTATTGACGCCCGGTCATAGTTGGTTACAATGGAACTTGAAAAATTTCACGAAAACAGAAAACTGAGTTTGGAATAAGGGGGCGAGATCAGATGAAAATGGATAAATCGGGCAAGATTGTAGTACTTTTCCTGGTGTTGACGATGGCCATGGGAATGAGCATTATGCCATGGCATGCACCCAGCGCTTTAGCGGGCAACGAGGATCAACCTTTGATCCAGCGTTTCACGTCTGGAGCCCTTTGTTTGGAGACGGGGCGAGAGATTACCAGCAACGGCGTGGGGCTGGTAAGCGCATCGCCCGTCTTCACAGGAAAAAGGAGCGGTTCGGCTGATTTGCCGCTGAACATTCCGGCTTCTGCCAGTGCCGTGCAAGCATATCTTTACTGGGAAGGGCTGGACGTCCAGGGAGGCGGCGACAGCGATATCACCCTGGATGGGCACTCCATCACGGGGACCCAGCTTGGCGCCAACGCCTTCGTGGATACCGGTAATTTCGCCTATGCTTACCAGGCAGATGTCACCAGCTACATCGTTCCCGGCAACCACACCTATTCCATAGGCGGGCTGGATAGCCTGACGATGGTCTATCAAGGGGCCAGCCTGGTGGTGATGTACGAAGATGCCTCCGCCGGACACAACGACATCCAGATCTGGGCCGGCGATGACTTGGTGAACGAAGGGGCGTTCAACTCCGACGACAACCCCATCACACTGCAGTTCGAACCCGCGGCCGTGGACCGGACGGTGCACGTCACTTTCATCCTCGGCGGCCTGCAGAGCAATGAATCGGCAAAAGTGATGTACGGCACCGGTACTTCCGCTCCTCCCGCCAGCACCCAGCTTGCCACTTTCGTGGGAAGCAGCGAAGGGGACTTCTGGAACAATTACTCCACCACCTTCACCCTGCCGGCGGGAGACACCTACGCCACTTTGACTTTGAAGCCAAACACCAGCAACTCCAATTTTGAGTGGGTTGCGGCACACACCTCTGTGCAAAGTCCATGCCCAGAGGTGGAGGTGTCAAAAAGTCTGGTTTCCCCTGCTGATGGCATCGCGGTGGTAGGGGAACCGATCCAGTTCCAGATCGTGGTCACCAACACGGGGATCACGACCCTCGACACCGTGCCGCTGCAGGACACTTACGACAAGAACAAGATCAGCTTCCAGAGCGCCACTCCTGCCCCCGGCGACACGACCGATGACGGGCAACTGGATTGGAGCAACCTGGGCAGCCTCGATCCCGGTCAATCGACCACAGTAACTCTGAACTTCATTGCCGCTGGGGCCACCTGGCCTTACAGCACCACCAACACGGCTCTGGTGAGCGGCGCGGTGGATCAGAACAACCGCACCCCGCCCGATGCCTCGGACGACGCGACGGTCAAAGTCACCCAGCCGTCCCTGACGCTTTCCAAAGAGCTGGTGTCTCCCTCCAATGGCATCGCCAACGTGGGAGAGCAGGTGGTCTTCCGAATCACCATCACCAACTCCGACGACACAAGGCTGGACACGGTGCCGCTGCGGGATACATACGACAGCTCCAAACTGAGTTTCCAAGGCGCCAGCACCACTCCCGATTCCACTTCCAGCGGGCAACTGGATTGGAACAACGTGGGGCCGCTCACTGGCGGGGCCAGCAAGGTCATCACGGTCACTTTCACCGCCATCGCTTCCACCCTGCCCGGCAATACCACGAACACGGCATCGACCCACAACGTGGTGGATGAGAATGGGGACAGTGTCGGCGACAAGACCGACTCCGCCGACGTGACAATCACCAACCCCAGCTACGAAATGAGCAAGACGCTGCTGTCGCCCAGCAACGGCATCGCCAACGTGGGAGAGCAGGTGGTCTTCCGAATCACAATTCACAACACCGGCGACACCACCCTGAACACGGTGAAGGTGCGAGACACCTACGACAACACCAAACTGAGCTTCCAGAGCGCCACGGTTGCTCCCGACGACTCCAACGACGACGGACAACTGGATTGGAGCAACGTTGGCCCGCTGAGTCCTGGGGCGACCAAGACCATCGACCTGACTTTCAAGGCCATCGCATCCGCCAGCTCCACCACTAATACAGCCACCGTGCACGACGTGGTGGACGAGAACGGGGACTCCCTGCCGGACAAGGACGACAATGCTTCGGTGAAGATCACGCATCCGGCCCTCACCATCGCCAAAGAACTGGTGAGCCCTTCCAACGGTATCGCCACCGTGGGCGACGCCGTGCAGTTCCGCATCACGATCCAAAATACCGGCGACACGGTCTGGCAGACCGTTCCGTTGAACGACACATACGATACCACGTACCTGACCTACCAGAACTCCAATCCGGCGTCGGACGACAACAACGACGACGGCTCCATCGACTGGTCCAACGTTGGGCCCAT
>CAZDOZ010000112.1:0-4026 GCA_964507175.1 uncultured Anaerolineae bacterium | reverse complement strand
CTGACCTACCAGAGCGCCAGCCCGGCGTCCAACGACAACAACGACGACGGCCAGATCGACTGGTCCGACGTGGGACCTCTGGCGTCCGGTGCCAGCAAGACCATCACGGTCACTTTCCAGGCGAAGGCATCCACATTGCCGGGGGACACCGTGAACAGAGCCACCTCTCATGACGTGGTGGACGAGAACGGCGCCCCGGTTCCGGATGGCAGCGATACCGCATCGGTCATCATCACGAACCCCGGCGTGGAAGTGATAAAGACCCTCATCACTCCGTCAAGCGGCCAGACGCTCGTGGGTGATCCTGTGACCTTCCAGATCGTGATCCGCAACACCGGCGACACCACCCTGACGCACCTGTCGCTGGACGACACGTACGATTCTAGCTGCTTGGCCTATGTGACAGGAAGCGCATCACCGAACGAGAGCAGTACCGGCGCCGATTCGATCCATTGGAACGACCTGACAGCTTCCTTCGGGCAGGACCTGGCACCCGGAGAGAGTTTCACGGTAACGGTGCCTTTCAATACAGTGGGTTCGTGCCATCCCACCACGAACGCCGCCACTGTCGACGGTGAGGACGAGAACGGCGATTCTGTCTCCGATACCGATTCCGCTGACGTGGATATCGTTGCTCCGGCTTCCATCGGAGACTACGTGTGGAACGACTCCAACGGCAACGGGCAGCAGGACGACGCTGCATCCCGGGGGATCAACGGAGTCAAAGTGAACCTGTGGAACGATGCCAACGGCAGCGGTACCATCGACACCGGAGACAGCATTCTGGACACCACCACGACCCAGAACGATGGGAGCGGCAACCCCGGCTGGTACGAGTTCACCCACCTGTGGCCCGGCAACTACATCGTCCAGATCGACGATGACAACTTCAATTCCGGCCAGCCGCTGGAGGGCATGGAGCTGATCTCCGGCTCTCAGAGCGGCCCGGAACCGTATCCCAAGAGCCTTTCCGAGGGCGAGAACTACATGAATGCGGACTTCGGCTACGCCGGACGCGGTAGCATCAGCGGCGTGGTGTACTACGACTGGGATCAGAGCCATTCCCAGGGCCTGGGGGAGGACGGAATTCCCAACGTGCAGGTCTGCCTTTACAAGGATACCAACGACAACGGCCATCTGGACACCGGAGAGCCGCAGCTGGAGTGCAAGCAGACCGCTTCTGACGGCAGCTACGTTTTCACCAACTACCTGCCGGGCAACTACATCGTCACGGAGACGAACCCCACCGGCTACGATAGCACCACGCCGGACGAACTGGCGGTGCAGTTGATCGTGGTTGGCGCTAGCGGCAGCGCCCCCAACAACAACTACGGCGACGTAAGCTACGCAGACCTGGGCGACATGACATACGTGGATACCAACGGCAACGGGCAGCAGGACTCCGGCGAGACGCTTGGAATCTCAGCTCCCATCACCGTTACAGGGCATACTGTCAACGGACAGGACGTGACCTACACTCTCAACAGCGACGTCAACGGGACGTACCACGTGCGGGATCTGATACCCGGCACATACACCGTGACGGTTGGCTCTGTGGACGGTTACATCCTGACCTCTCAGAACCCTCTGGTCACCACTCTGGAACCGGGCGAGAGCGACCTGGACATAGACTTCGGGTTCCTCTCCCCCACCGGCGTGCAGGTAGCCAGCTTCACGGCTCAGTCTCCGGCCTCGAACAAAGTCGTCCTCCACTGGCAGACGGTGAGCGAGGAAGGGATTGACGGGTTCCGCATCATGCGGGCGTTAAAAGCGAAAGGTCCGTGGACGGAGATCGGCGAGGTTCAGAGCGATGCAGTGGGCGGTTCTGGCGACTATACTTTCGTGGACAAGTCCGTCAAGGGCGGAAAGACCTACTGGTACAAGCTTGTCTCCCTGCCCGACGGCGAGGACTTGGGCGTCACCAGCGTGACGGTGCCGAAGCACGTGGACCCAGGTGTCGTCGGCAGCAACAAGGTATTCCTGCCTGCCATTATGAAGTAAGATTGGACTGCTTCAGGACAGCGCAAAAAGGCCACGCGGACCTGCGTGGCCTTTTTATCATCCACAGGGAAAATGAAACGGATTCCGCGTAGCCGGGGGCATTGCTCTTGGTTACCCGTTATGATGGAATGCGGATCAGCAACTACGCCTTTCAATGTGCAGTTTCCGCACTCATTATAGCAGGTCGTTTCACGATCCCCATTGCCGACATTCAACACGGCACGCAATCCCGGTTTTTCAGACGCGCTTTATATTTGCACGCATTCCTGTGCCACCCCCTTGGCGGTCTGAATATAAGCCCAATCCTTCAGGTAGGTCCGGGCATCCCCGAAGCGGAAACCTTCGGTCAGTACCTTTTTCCAATAGTCTGGTTTCGATTTCTGCGAGAACAGGTCTCGCAGGAAGAAATAAATCCACGACAGCCTCAGTCCCCACCGCGGGTAGGCTTCCCGCCATAGACTGGCCAATTCGTCATAGAACTCTGGTAGCGGAAGCCGGGTGGGTAACACAGCGTGAACCACGTCGAATAGTTCGTAGTTAGTCGTGGTCAACATTCCCTGCATCTCGTCGAAGAGGACTGTGCCAGGCAGTGGCGTCAGAACAGTGAAAGCGGGGTGTTTCAGCTTCAAGCGGCGGATGTAGGCCCGGAGGCTCGCGAAATCACTGTGGTCATAGCTCGGGTCTACGATGAAGGATGGGGAGGGCTCAATCCCATTCTCCCGGCACACCTCCAGCGCCCGTTCGTTGTTTTCCACAGAATTGTGCTTATTCAAGGCATCCAGCTCTTTCTGGTCTGGCTTCTCAAAACCTATCAGCACGGCCTCCAGGCCAACTTCCCGCCATTGCGCAATGATCTCAGGGTGGCGGACGATGGCATCGCTCCGGGCCTGGATGGAGTATCTTTTACGAATGTTCTCCTTCCGGATCAGACGGACGATCTCCTCGGCCCGAGAGAAGTCAGTGAGGAAGTTATCGTCTGTGAACAGCACACTGGGTTCCTCAATAGTTTTCAACTCCTCCACCACACGCTTCGAGCTCTTGAGCCGCACCCGCCCCCGGTAAAACCGCCATACGCTGCAAAATCGACAGCGGTATGGACAACCGCGCGCTGTCTCTACAGAAGCAATAGGATTGTCCAGTACCAGATAGTAGTACCGCCGGTAGGATCGCGTCAGCGAGCGGGCCGGGTAAGGCAAAGTGTCCAGGTTCTTGATCTGCGGCCGCTCGCCGGTAGACTGCTGCCCTTCTGGTCGGTTGAGTACCAGGCCAGGCACCGAACCCAGGTCGCACCCTGTTGCCAGGCAGTCGACCATCTCTCGAGCCGTGGCTTCTCCTTCGCCAACCACAATGGCATCTATCGCCGGGCAGCGAAAATCAGATGGGCGTAGTGAAGGGTGATGGCCACCCACAAAGACAAATGTGTGGGGGTCGAATTCCTTGACTCCTTTGGCTATGCTTAAAGCACGATAAACGTCGGTGGTGAAGGTAGAACTGATGCCCACCAGGTGGGGACGGAAATCGATCAATGTATCTGCAAGGCCATCTGGTTGCAGACGCAGGTCCAGGAGGGCCACTTCGTGCTGATCCTGGAGGGCACCACCTATCATCTCCAAACCAAGGGGCTCAACCTGCGACAGGTACTGCAGGTTGATGGCCTGATTCTGATTGGGTTGCACTAGCAAGATACGCATCGGTTCAAACCTCCAGATCTGAGATATCCAAGGGCGGCCGCGAAGCACGCGGCCGGCCTCTTGCCCAGCAAGATAACGCAACTTTTTTCTCTTCAGCTTTGTCCACGACCAACATCGGGCAGCTGGTGTGCTGGGTCACGCCCACTCACCGCGGAGGGCGGCAAGCGTTTCAGTCAATCACCCCAGTCACAGAAAGAGCCGCCAGAGCCAAACAGCCCACACCACATGCTCATGAGGGTCTCACCTACTCCTACTTTTGTAGGTTGATTCGACAAACCACATAAAATATTATGCTGCCAAAGTCCCCCTCTGTCAAGGCCGATCCTGGACTTTG
>CAZDOZ010000111.1:0-8661 GCA_964507175.1 uncultured Anaerolineae bacterium | reverse complement strand
ACGCTGATGACGCTGATTCTCGCTGATCTTTTCTGGTTTATTTGCCTTATCTGCGGGCATCTGCGTAAAATCTGCGGCATCTGCGTTCGATTTGTTCAAGGCTGAACATTACCAATTATCCGAAAACCCTCACCCGCGGCAGGAGCCCAGCACGTGGGCCTACGAGACGTTGACCCGCAGCAGGCACAGGCTCCGGGCCTTTGTTCTGTGAAGCGCTCCCTCCAAGAAATGAAAGCTTTACATTTGGCACGTATGCCCAATTGAGTGTACACTTAAGGGCGCGCATCCGAAGCCATCGACTTACTGTAAATTATAGCAGAGGGTAGAATGTGAATCAAGACGCAACACAGAAACATTCCTCCATTGAAGATTGGTACACCCGGATACAACGATCCCATCCGCTGTTGGTAGTGATCTCCGGACCATCGGGCGTGGGTAAAGATGCCCTCTTGGCGAGAATGCGGGAGCGGCACATCCCATTTCACTTCGTGGTGACCGCCACCAGCAGGCACCCACGGCCTGGAGAGGTGAATGGGAAAGATTACTACTTCATATCCCGCGAGCGCTTCGAGGAAATGGTAGCTCAGGGGGAACTGCTGGAGCATGCAATGGTCTATGGAGAATACAAAGGCGTGCCAAAAGAGCAAGTCAGACAGGCGCTGAGGTCTGGTCAGGATGTGATCATGCGGATAGATGTCCAGGGGGCAGCTACCATCCGGAAGATCATCCCCCAGGCCATCACCGTTTTCCTGGCGACACCATCGGAGGAAGAGCTGCGACGACGGTTGGTCAGCCGTCACACAGAATCGCCGGAAAAGCTGGAACAGAGAATCTCTATAGCCAGGGGGGAGATGCTTCGTCTGCCAGAGTTCGATTACGTAGTGGTGAACCGAAAGGACCACCTGGATGAAGCGGTAGACAAAGTCTTGGCAATAGTCACGGCGGAGAAATGCAGGGTTTTCCCAAGGGAGGTGCATATCTAAAATGAATTCCAGGCTTCTCGTCCCGGCCATCGGGCTGGCGTATATTGTGACTTTTGGGTTCTTGTTCTGGCTTAGAAGGGAGGGGCTCCCGTTGCGCTTTGCGACCGAAGGGGTGATTCTGACCGCTCTGGGCACATTGGGCGCGTTTACCGTTGGGGTGGGACCGATATCGTTCCTGATTGTGCTTTATCTGATTACGATGCGGACCCGTATTCTGGCAGACATCGGCAATTTCCTGAGCGAGCGGGGACACATCCCGGAAGCGATGTTGCTATTCGATGCTGCCAACCGGCTGGTTCCCGATAGCCTTGGCAAAACGATAGTTGGAATAAACCGAGGTGTGGCTCTGGTACGCCTGGGCGAGCTGAAAGAGTCCGTGAATGTCTTCCAGTCGGTGTTGGATTCTACCGGCATAGAAATGCCTGTGAGGTACCTGGCAGCAGCCCACTATAACCTGGGGCTGGCATACATGCATCTCGGAGAGATAGAAGAGTCCAGGAAACATTTCCTCGCGGTGCTGGACATAGCGCCAGAGACAGTCTACGCCATAGGCGCTCGAACCGGCCTGCGTAAGCAAACCCAAATGCCCCATAAAAGTGAGCCGTCTTCTTCGGGAGAAGATACGGGCGGCAGCGCGGGGGAGGCATAAGACTTGGGCGCTCATCACGAAGAGAGGGAAAGCTATCTCGTCGAGCGGCTAAAATCCGGCGAAGAAAAAGCATATGCCGAGATGGTACAGGAGTACTCGTCGCACCTCCGACGGATCGCTACGAATGTGCTGGGCGACCCGGACGAAGCGGAGGAGGTCGTGCAGGAAACTTTCCTGAGTGCTTACAAAGGGCTCAAGGACTTCCGAAGAGAATCCAGTCTCCGTACCTGGCTCTACCGGATCGCCCTGAATGCCAGCCTGATGCGGCTGCGTAAAAAAATCCGCTCCGTCTCGCTGGAACGGGACTTGCAGGAAGAGAGGCTTTCCGCAGAGGATACGACGGAGCCAGAAGATGCGCTCATCAAAGCTGAACGCAGCGTTGTGTTGATGGAAGCTGTAGAAAAACTCCCCGAAAGCCTGCGCGTCGTTGTTCTTCTCCGGGATATCGGGGGTTTGAGCAACATAGAAGCCGCAAAGATTTTAGGAATATCCCCGGGTGCATTCCGCGTCAGACTACACCGGGCGCATCAGAAACTTCAGGAAGAACTGAAGGACTCCGAAATCGTGAGGTGAGTCGGAATCACGAGGGATGCATGGGCGTGCCAGTGGCACGCCACATGATCCGACGTATAGCCCCGTGGTCGGGTGGGTCGTTGCAACCGCCACGCACTCAGAAATAATTGACCGTGATTCCGCCGTCAACCACCAGATTGGATCCGTTCACCCACGAGGACTCGTCCGAAGCCAGGTAGATGGCGGCGTAGACCACGTCCTCCGGCTTGCCGAACCGCCCCATGGGGATGCGATTGAGCCGGAGAGCGCGCTTGGCCGGGTCGGCCAGGATCTGGTCCATCAGCGGGGTCCAGATGGGGCCGGGGGAAATGGCGTTGGTCCGAATGCCTTTGGGCCCGAACTGCACCGCCAGGGAGTGGGTCAGCGCCAGAACAGCTCCTTTGCTGGCGGTGTACGCATCCTGCGGCACGGTGCACCCCAGGATGGCGACGAAAGACGCCACGTTGATGATGGAGCCACCGCCCGCTCGCAGCAGCGCCGGAACGCCGTACTTGCACCCCAGGGCTACGCCTTTCACGTTCACGTCCATCACTTTCTGCCAGATGGCCTCGTCCATGTCCACCACCGACTCGTCGCGGTCCGGCATGATGCCGGCGTTGTTGTAGACCACGTTGACGTAGCCGAACCTCTCCTCTCCAGCCTTGATGGCTCCTTCCACGTCCTCGGCTTTGGTGACATCGCCGACGACGGCGATGCATTCGCCGCCGACTTCTTCTACCATCCTGACGGTCTCCTGAATGCCTTTCTCGTTGATGTCGAACACGATGATCTTCGCCCCTTCCTGGGCGAACATGACGGCGGCCTTTTGGCCCATCCCGCCGCCGGAACCGGTAATGAAAGCTACTTTCCTTTCCAGACGCATTTTTACCCTCCTAACCTGGACAAGCCAGAACCAAAAGCCTGACGCGGAGACGCTGAGACTATCCAAATCAGCGAATCAACGAATGGGCGAATCAGCGGAACCGTCTCCTCGAACACACCGTTGATTCGCTGTTTCGCTCTTTCGCTGATTCGTTTGGTTCGTTGTCCTCTGCGTCTCTTGCGTCTTTGCATCAAATCTTTGCTCGGTCTACGAGAATTTCGTTTATTGGCCGCGCATGTGCGGGATCACCAGGTAGTCGATCCAGTTGCGAAGCTCCTGCTGCCGGATTCCGTCGTCTATGATAGTATCATTCGCACCGACTTTTTTCCGCAGGACTTCGTTGCCCGGATCATTGTAGAGCGCTTTCATGTCCGCCACCAGGGCCATGACCTGCTCCTCAGTCTCGAAGAAGCCCTCTTTGATCAGTGGTTCCACCCTGGCGGCGATGAGGCGGGCCATTTCGTACAGGTCGTATTCCGGGTGGTACTGGGTACCCCAGAATGTGCCACTGCAATGATGTACCTCCAGGGCTTGCACCCGTGTGTGTTTCCCCTCAGCCAACAGCTTGCCGTCGCGAGGTATCCGCGTGACCTCGTCCAGGTGCATGACGAACCCCTGGTACACATCCGGCTTCCCTTTCAACAGAAGCGATCGCTTGCCGTCCTCTGTCCGCCGGATGACAGGTGCGAAATTCCATTCCCGCCCCCTGGGATTTTTCTTCACCTCACCTCCGGCGGCCGTGGCAGCCATCTGAATCCCCCAGCAACTGCCGTACTGGGGCACTCCTGCCCGGTACAGAGCTTTCGAGAACTCTATCTGCTTGACCACTCGCGGATCGTCGAGGTAGTAGATTGTCAGATCCGATCCAGTCCAGATATAGCCGTCGTAGGAATGGATGTTTGCGCCTTCCGGCAGGGACGCATCCGGATCGGCGATGAAGATCACGTCCACGTGCGCTTTCGGCACGTACTTTTTCAGGAAAGCGTTGTACATGTCATGAGGGTGCCCCGTGTCCGTCAGGTCGAACTTCTCCCTGCTGGCTTTGGGGTATCCGTTGATGATGCAGATCGACAGTTCGATATCAGGATGCATTACGAATTTCCTCCAATGTTTTGTTTTTGTTCCTCGTCCCGCAGTTTGACCAGGCGTTGGGGAAAGTCTGTGAAAAGACCGCTGACCCCGGCCTCGATGTACTTCCGGGCCAACTCCACGTCGTCCACAGTGAAGACGTTGATCCTGCGTCCCTCCGCCACCAGTTCCCGAACCTGCTCCGGCGTGGTGATTGTGTTCCGGGTGTTGTAAGTGTCGAACCCATACAGGCATTCCCAGTCCACCGGCTTGTCCCGGTAGAACCCGACAAGGGCCTGGACAGTCAGCCGTGGCTGCAGGATTTTGACCTGACGGAGCCAATCGTGAACAAAAGACGAGATGATTATCCGATCCAGAGGGACGCCCATCTCCCACAGGAAAGCAAGCACAGTTTCCACTATCGGGAACCTGTCCATGGGCGGGGGAAGGCGCTTGAGCTCCAGGTTCACCATCCAATCGTTGTCGCAGGTAAACTCCAGGGCTTCCTGGAGGGTAGGGACTTTCTCGCCCCGGTAGGATTCCGCCTCCTCCGGTGTCACGGCCCCCGCGGCGATCTGCCCGTAAGGGTCCTGCTCCACGAACCAGGAACCCGCGTCCAGGGAGCGGATTTCGTCCAGGGTGAGCGTGGTAAAAGTCCACGGCTCGCGGCCGGGGAAGACCTCTTCGGCGTTGGTCGTCCGCTTCAGGGAGTCGTCGTGGAACAAAATCAGCTTCTCGTCCGCTGTGATCCCTATGTCCGTCTCCCAAAGGTCAGCCCCAACTTCCAATGCCTTCCGGGCTGCAGCGATGGTATTCTCTGGAGCCAGACTTCTGGCTCCTCGGTGGGCAATTATTCTGATTCGTCTCATTTTTCCTGTCCTAGTGCAAAGCCTTTGGTGAACTGCTCGCGCAGCAGTATGAAGACGATGAGGGGCGGAAGCATCGCCAGGATCGCCCCGGCCATAACCACGCCCCAGTTGGTCACGTCCTGCACCGCGGTCATGCTCCGCAACCCGACCTGGATGAGCTGGTGAGATTCCTCACGGATGATGACCAACGGCCAGAGGTACTGGTTCCACATGTAGATGAACTGGATCAGCGCCAGAGCCCCGACGGTGTTCCAGGACATGGGGATCAGAACGCTGAAGAGGAATCGCACTGGCCCCGCTCCATCCACCCGCGCAGCGTCCACCAGTTGCGGGGGGATGCTGGAGAAGTGCTGTCGGAAGAGAAACACCCCGGTGGCGCTTGCCAGGAACGGCACCGTGATCGCCAGGTAGCTGTTGCTCCACCCGAGCTTGGACACCAGGTCGAACAGTGCCACGATCATGATCTCCGTCGGCATCATCAGGGTGAAGAGGATAAAGTAGAAGATAGGCTCCTTGAGGGGAAAATCGAAATACACCAGGCCGAGCCCGGCGAGCATGGAGAGAGCAGTCTTTGCTATCATCACCACAATGGCTGCTATGAAAGTGTTCCTCATGAAAATGCCGAGGTTTGCCGCAGTCCAGGCAGTTCTGTAGTTATCCATGATAGCAGTGCCAGGGCCGAAAATTGGCGGATAGTGGAATACCTGGGCCCTTGTCTGGGTGGATTTGGAAAGGGCAAAGAGCACCGGCAGCATGACCAGAAGCGTTATGATTATCAGAGCGGCATGGGTCAAGAGGTCATCTCTGGTTTTTCTGCTCATTCTCATTTATCAACCTCCGTAGTGGACGTGGCGGCCGCTGGTGCGGAACTGGATCAGCGTAAGGGCAACCACGGCTGCAAACAAGATAACCGATTGCGCCGCCGCCATGCCACTCCTGTAATATTCGAAGCCATCCCGGTAGAGACGGTAGATCATCACGTTGGTGGCATCCAATGGGCCACCTTTGGTCACGATGTCGATGAGGCCGAACAGGTCGAAGAAAGAGTAGGTGATGTTGGTGATCAGAAGGAAGAAAGTCATGGGGGACAGGAGGGCGAAAGTCACCGACCAAAATTTCCGCCACGGGCCTGCTCCGTCTATCTCCGCTGCTTCCAGAACCTCCTTGTTCAGGTTCTGCAGCCCGGCAAGGTAGAAAACCACGTTGTACCCCAGGTTCTTCCAGATAGCCGCCATTATTATCAGGATGATTGCGAGGGATGGGTCCCCAAGCCAGTTCAGCTCAGTGCCGACGATCTTGCTCATCAGGTAGTTCACGGGGCCGAACCCGGGGGAGAACATGAAGAGGAACACCACGCCGGCCACCGCGGGCGAGAGGGCATAGGGCCAGATGAGAAGAATGTGGTAGATGGGCGCACCTTTGATGGGTCGGTTGGCGAGCATCGCTATCGCCAGGGAGATCGCCATGCCCCCGATGACCACAGCCGTGGTGATGATGATCGTGACCACCACAGTGTGCCAGTACGCCGGGTCTCTTGCCAGATCTATGAAATTGGATAACCCCACGAACTGCTTCTTCAGGCCAAGGAATGCTACCCGGTATGTGGCAAGCCTGAAGGTCTGGGTCACCGGATAGTAAAGGAACACCGCAAGGATGATGAGGGTGGGACTCAGCAATACCCACGGCAGTGTCTTGCTCTTGAACTTGGCAGAGTACATATTGCCTCCTGATGTCTTTGTACCCTCCGGCACTTTACGGGGGAGGGATACATAGGATCGCGTGCCGCTGGGGTGACACGGCACGCGATCCGCTTACCCAACTGTCATTGGAGATTATTTAATCGAAGCGTTGTAGTCCTGCAATGCTTTGTCCGCTTTCTTCTTGGCGTCGGCCAGAGCATCGTCAACCGAGGCTTTCCCGGCCAGAACCTGCTCCACTGCCTGCTCGACGATGGTGCGGATCTGCGGGAACGGGCCCATGAGGGCGCCCTGGGTGGCGCGATCGGCCTTGGTCTTCAGAAGCTGGTCGAAAGCTGCACGATAGGCAGGATTCCTCTCAAACCAATGCTCTTTCTCCAGCACATCCACGGACGACTTCCGGATCGGGAAGTAACCGGTGCCTTTGTGCCAGCGGATTGCGTTCTCGGTGTTGGTGAACCAGATCAAGAACTCTTTGGCGGCTTCCATCTCTTTCTTAGGATGCCCCTTGGTCATCCAGATGCTGGCGCCGCCGACGATCACGCCATGCCACGGCTGGTCGCCGGGGTAGGGCAGGTAGCCAGTTCCGAGCCTGAATCCGTTCTCGGCAGCATCACGCTGTCGGTTAACCACGTCGCTGGTGGAGGTGATCTCCATGGCCGACTGGCCGGAAACGAAGATGGCGTCGGCACCATCCCAATCCTCCAGCTTGCCGCTGTAGGCGTAGTAGTGCTTGTCGTACATCTCCTTCCACCATTTTACGATCCGTTTGGCTGCAGGGCTGGTCAGATTGACCTCGGTGGCGCGGGAGTCACGCCCATTGCCGTTGTTGGCGAGCATGGCACCCTGAACCGCCATCCACTGCTCGAAGAACCAAGTGTGGAGCGGCCATGACACACAGTTCTTTGCTGCGCCGCTGGAAACGATCTTGTTGCAAGCGTTCAGCATCTCGTCAAAAGTGCGCGGCGGTTTCTCGGGGTCGAGGCCAGCTTTCTGGAAGATGTCCTTGTTGTAGTATAGGATCGGGTTGGAGGAGTTCCACGGCATGGAATAGAATTTGCCGCCGAAATTGTAGTACTTCGCTACCCCGTCGATCAGGTCGTCCGGCTGATACTCGTCCGCTTTGGCCACATCACCGAATGGGACGAAGATGCCGGAATCGAGGGCCATCTGCGAGCCGACCTCGAAGATCTGAACCAGATGAGGGGCGTTGCCCTGCTTGGCCGCCAGGATGGCAGCGTTCAGGGTGTCTCGATAGGAGCCTTTGAACTCGGCCTTGACGTAGATGTTCGGGTGGGTGTAGTTGAAGTCGTCCACCATGCGCTGGATAAGCAGCTTCCGGCCTCCGCCGAAGGCATGCCAGAACTCGACGACAGTGGCTCCCTTAGGGATTTTCTCCTCGGGCTTAGCAGGGGCCTTGGTAGGAGCAGAAGCTTTGGCAGCTACCTTGGTGGATGCAGGATTTGCTGCAGGCTTGGAAGCGCTACAAGCCGTCAGCACGAGGGGCAACAACACGATAGCAATCACGAGAATGGATAGGTACCGCTTGGTCTTCATTTACTCAACCTCCTTTGGTTTGAAAAATATTAGAATCCTGTCGAACGTGTCTCGATTGTAAAAACGATGGCTTTTAAGTATAGGTTTGCATCACCCCCTTTCCGTGAGTCTGAAAGCAGACAGACACCTGTAGAAAAATCCCCGAATACTACCACATTGACAGAAATCATGCAAATATGTTGAATTCGTTGTCGGACTAAGATATCGATATCAGCCATTGACGGCTCTGAAAAATAAGGAGGTCTTTCATCATGAGGGACGCTTCTGTTTGGCCCTTGCTCTGTTTTGTGGCAGAGGGGCTTTCGAAGCAAATCGAAGCCCAAAAGTGCTCCTGGAAGCCCTCACGCCCGATACAGGGCTTGCCCCGTGGAATAGCATTCACCAGGGCTTGCCCCGTGGAATA
>CAZDOZ010000110.1:0-8685 GCA_964507175.1 uncultured Anaerolineae bacterium | reverse complement strand
TTCAAGGAGGGATTCCGATGTCACGCAGTGAAGAAATAATCGCCAGAGACAAGGATTTGGTCTCGCCGGCCATCTACCGGTACACAAATATCGTATTTGACCGAGGGGAAGGGGTATACCTCTACGACGTGGAGGGCAAACGGTACATAGACTTCGTAGCAGGCATCGCCACTATGAACGTGGGCCATTCCCATCCGAAAGTAGTGGCAGCGGTGCAGGAGCAGGTGGCCAAGTTGATGCACGCGGCCTGCCACGTGGGCTACATGGAACCCTATGTGGAGCTTCTGGAGTATGTCCGCTCCTTTATGCCAGGCGAGTTGAAGCGCGGCAAGGGTATACTCATGAATAGTGGCTCCGAGTCGGTGGAAACGGCTGTCAAGCTGGCACGTTTCGTGACCAATCGACCGATGATCATCGCTTTTATGGGGGCATTCCATGGGCGGTCCATGGGAGCCCTTTCCATGACTGCGAGCTCCAGTGCCTATCGGGCTCACCTGTCCGGCCTGATGGCCGGCGTGCAACACATCCCTTACCCATACCCCTATCGGTGCGGCTTCCCTGCCAGTTCCCCGGAGGAGTGCGGTCAGGCTTCACTGAGCCTGATTGAAAGAGCCCTACAGACTGTCGTGCCGCCAGCCGATCTCGCGGCCATCCTCGTCGAGCCAATCGCCGGGGAAGGAGGCTACATCGTGCCGCCGGACAACTTCCTCAAAGGCTTGCGGGAGATCTGCGACCGCACCGGAGCTCTCCTCATAGCCGATGAGGTGCAAAGCGGACTCGGGCGCGCGGGTAGGTTCCTGGCATCGGAATACTGGGACGTCGAGCCTGATATCGTCGCTTTGGGGAAAGCTATCGGTGGCGGTTTGCCGCTGAGCGCTACTATCGCTCGCCGCGAGTTGATGGATGCGTGGCCCCCAGGCGCTCATGGCACTACCTTCGGCGGCAATCCAGTAGCGTGCAAGTCTGGGGTAACATCGCTGCGCATAACTATGGAAGAAGGATTGATGGAACACGCCGTGGATATGGGAAACTACCTGCAAAACCGGTTCTTAGAAGCACAAAAGACACTGCCCATCATCGGCGAAGTCCGCGGCAAAGGGCTGATGCAGGCTGTGGAACTGGTTAACGAGGATGGCTCACCTGCAAGCGAGCTGATCAAGCCAATTATCAAGGAGATAGGCGATGGTGGGGTGGTTATGACAAAATGCGGTGCCAGCTCTTTGCGGATAGCTCCGCCCCTCATCATCACTAAAGAACAGATGGCCGAGGGCATCGATGTGATCTTGAAGGCACTCCGGAGGCATCAATGGTGATGTGAAGCGGGGTCGACATTGTTGCCAGGACGGTTGGTTCCCTGGTTTGCAATATCCCTCAGCACGGACCGTCAGATCCGTGCTGAGGAGGGCCTGGCGTAGACCACAAGGAGTCTCAAAGTGCGAAACAATGGGAAAGAACTTGTCCATCCTTACATTCCAAACTCCGTCCCCGAAGTCCAGAGGGATATGTTAGAAGCAATTGGCGCCGAGAGCATTGATGAGCTGTATGAACTGATCCCTGAAGAGCTAAGGTTCAGGAGAAATCTCGGTATCCCGCAGCCGCTCTTGGACGAATACTCACTGGACCGGCATATGCGGATGCTCTTGTCGAAAAACATTAGCTGCGAAGAGCGCCTCTGTTTTCTTGGAGGCGGAGCTCATTACCACTACGTGCCTGCAGTCTGCGATGCAGTCAATCAGAGGGCAGAATTTCTAACAGCGTATGCTGGGGAGCCATACGAAGACCACGGCCGTTTCCAGGCTTTATTCGAGTATGCAAGCATGATTGCCGAGTTGGTCGACATGGATGCTGTCAGCGTGCCTACCTACGACGGCTCTCAGGCAGCAGCAACTTCGCTGCGGATGGCGGCAAGGATAACCGGACGAGGTAAAGTCCTTGTGACCCGAGCCATGAATCCCGAGAGGCTATCCATTATCAGGAACTACTGCAAACCTGATGTCGAGGTTGTCGTTGTGGAGTATGATCGGGAGACAGGCTCTCTCAGCTTAGATGATTTGGAAAGAAAACTGTCTCCCGACACCGCAGCGGTCTATTTCGAAAATCCCACGTATCTGGGATGCATTGAAGTACAAGGTGAGCGTATTTCGGAACTGGCGCATAACTTTGGGGCGTTAAGCGTGGTAGGCGTAGACCCAGTCTCGCTGGGTGTATTGACGCCTCCTCCAAAGTACGGCGCCGACATCGTCGGCGGCGAGCTGCAATCCCTTGGCATCCACATGTACTACGGTGGGGGGCGAGGTGGGTTCATCGCCACCAGGGACGAGGAAAAATTTGTGTCCGAGTATCCAACGCGCCTTTTCGGCATTGCCCCCACCGTCGATGGGGCGTGGGGCTTCGGAGACGTGGCGTGGGAAAGAACCTCCTTTGCGCGACGGCAGAGCTCCAAGGAATTTGTCGGTACCATGGCATCGCTATGGGGGATCACAGCAGGGGTCTACCTTGCCCTGATGGGGCCCAAAGGGATGCAAGAGATCGGCGAGGCAATCATGCAGAAGTCGACGTATGCAGCTGCCAGGCTATCGGAGGTAAAGGGGGTACAGCATGTATTCAGGCCCCCATATTTTGGAGAGTTCGTCGTCAATTTCGACGGTACGGGCAAGACGGTCGCTGAGATCAACAGGGCCCTGCTTCAGCAAGGAATATTTGGCGGAGCAGACCTCTCTGCGGTGTTCCCAGAGTTGGGGCAAAGCGCTTTGTACTGCGTTACTGAAATGCATTCGAAGGAAGATATTGATCGTCTTGTAGCGAGCCTCAGCAAAATTGTGGGATAGAGCCTGGAAGGATCAGGATGCCATCTGGCATCGCATCCTTGCGCGGAGAGGTGAAATGGCCATATCGAAGGAACTGCCGCTCGAAGGGATACGCGTGATAGATTGTTCCCGTGTACTTGCCGGCCCTTATGCAGCGATGGTGTTGGGAGACATGGGAGCAGACGTCATCAAAGTGGAGCGTCCGGGTTCTGGGGATGATACGAGGCGCTGGGGACCTCCGTTTGCAGGGGGAGAAAGCGCGTACTACCTTGCCATAAACCGCAACAAGCGGAGCATAACCCTGAATTTCAAGAGTGAGAGAGGCAGGGAAATCCTAAGGCGATTGATCGCCAATGCCGACGTCCTGATCGAGAACTTCAAGTATGGTGACTTCGATCGGATGGGGATTGGGTACAAAGAACTCAGCAAGATAAACCCCGACCTGGTCTACTGCTCCATCACTGGCTATGGGGCTTCTGGGCCGTATGCTGCAAAGCCGGGGTACGACTTCATGATCCAGGCTGAAGGCGGTTTGATGAGCATCATAGGTCCCGCCAGCGGCGAGCCTTATAAAGTCGGCGTAGCAATCGTGGATGTAACGGCAGGGCTATACGCCGCAAATGCTATCCAGGCAGCTCTCAGGTACCGAGATAAGACCGGCAAGGGTCAGAAAGTGGATGTCTCTCTTTTCGAGTCCCAGATCGCATGGTTGATAAATGTGGCATCCGGCTACTTGGTCTCCGGCGAAATGCCAAAACGGTATGGGAACGCACATCCCAACATCGTGCCCTATGAAGTGTTCCCTACGGCGGATGGTTACATAGCAGCAGGAGCGGGGAACGATGCCCAGTTCAGGCGGTTTTGCTATGTCCTTGATCTTGATGGCGTTCCGGATGACCCGCGATTCCGCACGAATCCCGATCGTGTCGAGAACAGGCAAGCCCTGATCCCGATGCTTAGGGAACGGTTCGGCACGAGGCCAACCGATGAGTGGATCAGCCTCCTGGAAGAAGCTAATATTCCCTGCGCTCCAATCAACCCTATTGACAAAGTGTTTGCACACCCACAGGTCAAAGCGAGGGACATGGTGGTGGAAGTTCTCCACCCAACCGCTGGCAAGGTAAAGATGGTGGGACTGCCGTACAAGCTCTCTGAAACGCCACTGGGAATATACCGCTACCCGCCGCTGCTTGGTGAGCACACTGACGAAGTTCTGCAGGAGCTTGGGTATTCTGATCAGGGGATAGTGAGCCTTCGGGAGGAAGGGGTAATCTGATGTGATGGTGATACCTCAATGGGCCCCTGCTCGCATCGTTTGCGGCGAGCCGCAGTCCCTTGGCGTCCACCCAAGAGAAGATGACGATGAGTCTTGGTAAATTCCTGAAATAGGAGTTGGAAAGGGTATAGAAATATGGGAGACAGAAAGACCAGGAACTTCCATCAGGCCAGATGGGACGAGCCGATTATCTATGAATTGAGCCACCCTGGGGAAAGGGGCATTCTTGTCCCTCCAGTCGAGCCAGAAATCAAATCCGCTGTGGGGAACGTGTTGGAGACTATCCCGGCAGCCATGAGAAGGTCGGAGCCGCCGAACTTGCCCGAGATGGCGCAAGAGCGGGTCCTCCAGCATTATCTGCGCCTTTCTCAGGAGACCCTCGGGCGCGACCTTAACGTGGATGTAGGCCAGGGAACGTGCACCATGAAGTACAATCCCACAATTAACGAGCGATTCGTTACCTCAACGAAAATAGCCGATCTCCATCCGCTTCAGGATGAATCAACAGTGCAAGGCATTCTGGAGATTGTGTACAAACTAGATCTTTTCATGCGCGAGATATCGGGGCTTGACAGATTTTCCTTCCAGCCCGGCGGCGGTTCCCACGCCATCTACACCATGGCCAGCATGGTGCAGGCGTATTTCGATCTCAGAGGGGAAGCTGGTACCCGTGATGAAATCATAACGACTTTGTTCTCCCACCCTTCGGACGCTGCCGCACCGCGGGTCAAAGGATACAAGGCCATCGTTCTTTACCCGGACAGGAACGGCTTTCCGGATGTTGAGGCGCTCAAAGCGGTGGTGTCCGAGCACACGGCGGCGCTCTTCATCACCAATCCGGAGGATACAGGGATCTTCAATCCAAGGATCAAAGAATTTACCGACATCGTGCACGATGTCGGCGGGCTGTGCTGTTACGATCAGGCCAACGCCAATGGCATTCTGGGCATAACGAGGGCGAAAGAGCAGGGGTTCGACATGACTTTCTTCAACCTTCACAAGACTTTCGCATCACCCCACGGGAGCGGCGGGCCGGCGAGCGGTGCTTTGGGGGTCACGGCCGATCTCTCCAGATTCTTGCCCGTGCCGTTGGTGGGATATGATGACAAATCTTCGAGGTATTATCTTGACTATGACGTGCCGCACACCATTGGGAAAATCAAGGATTTCTACGGCGTCATTCCTGCTATCGTCCGGGCCTACGCCTGGATCAGAAGTCTTGGGCCCCAGGGGTTGAAGGAAGTTGCGAGGGTCGCCGTGCTCAACAACAACTATCTCTTCAGAAACGCCCTCAAGATAAAAGGCTTGAGCGCTCCTTTCGCCGCAGGAAAGCACAGGCTCGAACAGGTACGATATAGCTGGGAACAGCTTGCCCGGGATACCGGAGTATCTACCACGGATGTCCAGCGCCGGATTGCCGACTTTGGAACCCATTACTGGTTGTGCCACGAGCCATGGGTCGTCCCGGAACCGTTCACGCTGGAGCCGACCGAGTCCTACTCGAAAGAAGAACTGGACGAGTACCTCGCTGCCCTGGAGCAAATTTCGGCGGAGGCATACGAGAGTCCGGATATCGTGAAGAGTGCTCCCCACGATAGCACTATAGGCAAAATGGAGGATCACAGCTACTTTGAAGACCCAGAGAAATGGGCACTCACCTGGCGCGGTTACCACAAAAAATACAAAGGCTACTTTGAACCGAGGTAGAGGTCGCGAGAGGGTGGGAGTGTGCAAAATAGGACTGATTGTGAACCCAGTGGCCGGCTTGGGAGGCAGGGTGGGTCTGAAAGGCACGGACGGTCCCGAAGTGGTGAAGGAAGCCCGAGAGTTGGGCGCAAAATCAGAGGCTCCTGCCAGGACGGTAAGGGCCTTGAGGGAACTGGAGCACCTGCGTGGCGATTGCATGGTGTTGACTTACCCTGGGGCGATGGGAGAGCAAGAAGCTGCAGGGTGCGGTTTCAGAGTTTCCCTGGTCGGACGTTTAGCTGGTGAGGAATCGACAGCGGAAGATACGAAGGCTGCTGCCAGGGAGATGCTGAAACGCGGTGCGAATATTCTTCTGTTCAGCGGTGGGGACGGCACCGCCAGGGACATCTATGAGTCTGTTGGCACGAAAATGGTAGCGGTTGGGATCCCGGCAGGCGTGAAAATGCACTCCGGTGTTTTCGCGACCTCACCGGAGAAGGCCGGTGAACTTGCCGCACGATACCTGGAGGGAAAAGAGCGAGGGGTCGTCGAAGCAGAAGTCATGGATATAGACGAGGAAGCTTTTAGAGCGGGAGAGGTGCGGGCCCGCCTGTATGGATACCTGACGATACCTCTCGACAGGCAGTTGGTGCAAGGCAAGAAAGTGGCCACACCGCCGAGTGAGCACGTTGCGCAGCAGGCCATCGCGGCTTACGTGGTCGATAATATGGAGAGTGGCGTGCTTTACCTCGTAGGACCAGGAACCACCACCCGCGCCATTATGGAGGTGTTAGGCATTCCCTACACACTTCTCGGAGTAGATGCCGTTCGTGACGGGGAACTGGTTGGCAAGGACCTGGCCGAGAAGGATCTGCTGAAGCTGCTCGGATCCGGGCCTGCAAAGCTGATAGTCAGCCCGATAGGTGGGCAGGGGCATATTTTCGGCAGGGGGAACCAGCAGTTGAGCCCTAAAGTCATCCGGCGTGTGGGGCGTGGGAACATCATTGTGGTAGCCACGCAGGGAAAGCTATCCTCTCTTCATGGCAAGCCTCTGTTGGTCGATACAGGCGATCGTGCTTTGGATCAGGAATTGAGCGGCTACATTCGGGTAATAACCGGGTATAGAGAAGAGGTCGTCCACCGCGTAGAATACTAATCGCCGAAAGCGGCTGGCTGCAAAACGTGGAGGTTATAATTGGACAAAATATTGCGAGTAAATCTGACCAACGGTGCTATGACCACTGTTCCAGTACCGGGTAGGTGGAGAAAGCTGACGGGGAGGGCCCTTACTTCCACGATCGTGTATGAGGAGGTGCCGCCCACATGTCACCCCCTGGATGGCTCCAAGAACAAGCTGGTGTTTTCGCCGGGTTTCCTCTCCACATCTTTTGCGTCCAGCGCTGGCAGGATTTCTGTGGGAGGCAAGAGCCCACTCACCGGCGGCATCAAGGAGAGCAACTCGGGCGGCACACTGGCGGCAGCCATAGGGAATCTGGGCTACCGGGCCATTGTTCTCGAAGGTGAATCGCACCAATGGCAGGTGTTGGTGCTGACCAAGGACGGGATGGCGCTGGAACCGGCCGACGATCTGGTGGGGAGGACATCTTACGGCGCCGCGGAAGCGCTTCGGGGGCGCTACGGACAGCGAATAGCCATGGCGGTCATTGGGCCGGCTGGGGAGTTCAGACTTCCGGCGGCCGCCGTCATGGTCACCGACATGGACGGTGTGCCCTCAAGGCCTGCGGCCAGGGGAGGGCTGGGTGCAGTGATGGGCAGCAAGCGCCTGAAAGCGATCGTCGTGGACTCAGGCAAGGTCAAGAGAAATCCTCCGGCGTATCCGGAGAAATTGCATACCGCTGTCAAACGGTTCGCCCGGGCATTGATGGCCCATCCGGCCAGCGGCAAATCGTTACCAATCTACGGGACGGATGCGCTCGTGGGGCCGATAAACAAGTTAGGAGGCCTCCCAACGCGCAATTTCAGAAGCGGGAGTTTCGAGGGGGCCGCCGGCATCAGCGGTGAGCAGCTCCGTGAGATCATTGTCGCCAGGGGAGGGAAAGCCACACATCCCTGCATGCCCGGCTGTGTCATTCGGTGTTCCAACGTTTATCCCGGTCCCGACGGGGATGAGCGGGTCAGGGGGCTCGAATTCGAGACCATCGTCCTCAACGGTTCCAACCTGAGCATCGATAGCCTGGATGTGGTGGCGGAACTAAATCGTCTCTGCAATTTGTACGGCCTGGACACCATAGAGATTGGAGCCGCCATGGGCGTGGCGATGGATGGAGGCTTGCTTTCCTTTGGAGACGGAGCTGGAGCGGTGAACATGCTAAAGGAAATTGGCAAAGGCACACCGCTCGGTCGCCTGATAGGGAGTGGCGCGGTGGCTGTGGGGCATGCCCTGGGAGTGACACATGTCCCGGCGGTGAAAGGACAGGCAATGGCGGCTTATGACCCTCGCCGGTTGAAAGGGACTGGCGTTACCTATGCCACATCGCCCATGGGGGCCGACCACACTGCCGGTAACTGTCTGCCAAATACGGTACTCCCGGGCGTTGGGCCTATCGACACCACCAAGCGCGAGCATCAGGTGGAGCTCTCTCGCTATCTCCAGAAAGTGGCGGCAGTCTTTGACAGCCTGGGGCTCTGCTGGTTCTCCCGATATCCAATCCTGGATGATCCTACCCTGCTGCTGGATATGCTCAAAGCACAGACAGGCGATGCGTGGACCTGGGATGGGCTGCTGGACCTGGGATGGCAGACAGTGCAGACAGAAGTGATGTTCAACCAGGCTGCGGGCTTTACGGAAGCGGACGACCGCCTGCCGGACTTTTTCCGGGAGGAACCACTGCCGCCCACTGACGATACTTTTGACATTCCCCAGAGCGAGGTGCTGCAGACTTTGAAGCCGTGAGA
>CAZDOZ010000109.1:0-8803 GCA_964507175.1 uncultured Anaerolineae bacterium | reverse complement strand
TTAGGAGGCAACCTTGATGGGAGAACAAATCTTCGAATTACCGGATGGCCGTCGGCTGGGGTATGCCGAATTAGGAGACCCGGACGGGTCCCCCTTGTTCGTCTTCCATGGTACCCCAGGCTCTCGTTTGTCGCGCACGAAAGACGATCCCATTGCCCAGATACCGGGGCTGAGGGTCATTACTACGGATCGCCCTGGGTACGGGCTTTCAGATCCCCAGCCCAAACGTACGCTGCTCGACTGGCCGGACGATGTAGCAGCCCTGGCCGACCATTTGGGATTGAAACGATTCGCCGTCGCAGGCGGTTCGGGGGGAGGACCGCATGCGGCTGCATGTGCCTACAAACTGCCGGATCGTGTGTCGGTTGCTGTCCTGTACAGCAGCCCCGCGCCGGCAAATTTTCCCGGGGCGACGAAAGGCCTCTCCCTCGGAAATCTGGGGAGCATTCTGATTAGCCGGTATGCGCCCTGGTTGAGACGGGCGCTGATGAACCGCTATAAGAAAGTGTTCCTGAAGAATCCCGATGGTTATATCGACGCGCTGGCCTCACAGATGAGCCCTTATGATCAACGGATACTCCAACAGCCTGCAGTGCGAGAACGCATCAAAGCGGAGATACGGGAGGCCTATCGGCAAGGGGTGGAAGGGCACATCGTGGACAGTCGACTGGTGATGACAGGAAAGGGTTGGGGTTTTGATTTGGGTGAAATTGCCATTCCGGTACATGTCTGGTACGGGGAACAGGACCGGCTGGTCACCAAAGCCATGGCACAATATTTGGTAGAGACGATCCCCACAGCCCAAGCCCACTTCCTGCCTGACAAAGGACACTTGCTGTTGGAGGACCTGGATCTCGTGAAGGAAATAGTGGCCCCGGTCCTTCGATCTCAGTAAAGGCCCAACCGATGAACCCGACCCGCCTCCGCTGGCGCCGGCGCGGCGGGTGAAGCCCGGTCGTTAGACGTTTTCCTCTTCTCAGATCCAACTAAAAAGCCTCGATTGGCGAGTTAGAGAAGCGGGGTGGGTGTGTGCATTGCCGCTGGAAACGATAGAGGAAATCCAGCAGAAGCTGGGGGTATTGATAGGATAAAAACTGCATCATGCTGCACCTGCAAAGCGGGCCGGCAATCACTCTACAGGACAAGCGAGCGGGCCATGTCGCTCAGCACCTGGTTCTGCAAATCCCACATCTGGCGGTAGAAGCCGCCCATCCCCAGAAGCTGACGATGGGTACCCTGCTCTACGACCTTCCCCCGCTTCAGAACCAATATCTCGTCCATCCACTCCATCCCCACCAGCCGATGGGTGATCATCAGCGTGGTGCGCCCTTCCATGAGTTCGCGAATCGCTTTTAGAACCTCCCGCTCCGTGAGGGCGTCCAGGTTGGCGGTGGCCTCGTCCAGGATCAGGATGGGGGCGTCTTTCAGGAGAGCCCTCGCTATGGCGATCCGCTGGCGCTCGCCGCCGCTCAGGGCCAGCCCCTGCTCCCCGACGAAAGTGTCGTACCCTTTGGGCAAGCCCGCGACGAAATCGTGGATCTGCGCCCGGCGCGCCGCTTCGATCATCTCCTCTTCCGTGGCATCGGGCCTCGCCAGCATCAGGTTCTCTCGCACCGTGGCGTTGAAAAGATACGTGCTCTGGGAGACGACGCCCAGCATCCGGCGCAGGTCGTTCTCCCGATACTCCCGAATCTCGTGCCCGCCCAGGCGGATGCTTCCTTCGCGATAATCCCAGAACCGTAGCAGCAGGTTCACCAGGGTCGATTTCCCGGCGCCACTGGGGCCCACGATCGCCAGTCGCCCGCCTTCCGGCAGATGAAAATCCACGCCATCCAGGGCCGGGTCGTCGGGGGCGGATGGGTACGCGAACCGCAGCCCCTCGACCCGGACTCCGTGGTTCCGCGGTTCCGGCGAGCCACCGGCAGGATCTTTCACCGCAGGCTCGGCATCCACGATCTCGAAAAGCCGCCGCGCCGCTTCCATGCTGTTTCCCAGGTACTGGAACGCCTGAGGGAGCGGCAGCACCGCCTCGAAACTGGAGAGAGCCGCCAGTGCCAGCACCGCCAGGGAGACACCGTCCATCCGCCCGGCGGAGACCATAGGTATCGCCACCATCACCACCGCCACCATGCCCAGGTTCGCCAGGAGGGTACCGATGCCGTTGTGGAGCGCCGTCACCCACGCCATCCGGAGTTGCTGCGACGTGAGTTCCTCGCTCTTGGAGCGGACCATCGCCAGACGGTCTTCCTCCCGTCCATAGACCATGAGGTCGGCCAGCCCCTGGATGCCATCCACCAGGAGCACGTTCAGTTCGGAGCGGGTTCCCACCATTTTCCTGCCCACGCGCCGGCCCATGGCCCCGGCCAGCGCCGGCGCGGCAACCCCGGCCAGAACCAGGAATGTCAGGAGTATCAGCGCCAGCCACAGGCTGTAGATCCCCATGAAGACGACCATCGTCAGGGCGACGAGCAGGGCCACCGCCGGGGGCGCCAGGACGCTCACGTAGAAATGCTCCAGTGTCTCGATGTCCGCCACGATGCGGGAAAGGAGATCGCCGCTTCGGTACTCCATGAGGCGGGCAGGGGCCAGTGGTTCCAGCCGCTCGTAGAACCAGACCCGCAGCCGCGCCAGGAGCTTGAACGTGGTGTTGTGGGCCACCAGGCGCTCCGCGTACCGGAAGACGCCACGGGAGATGCCGAAGAACCGGACGCCCACGATGGCAACCTGCAGATCACCGAGGGGCGGGTGTAGCGCCGCTTTGGCAATGATGTAAGCGGAAGTGCTCATCAGGCCAATGCTGCTGCCGATGGTGGCAAATCCCAGCAGCGCCGACAGCGCCATCCACCAGCGGTACGGAGCCACGAGTCCCAGAAGACGCAGGAAAGTCCGTCTCCCTTTCATGCTGCACCTCCGTAAGCGGAGACCAGACGGGCGTAGAGCCCGCCTCGCCGGAGGAGATCTCCATGAGCTCCCGTTTCCACCACCCGCCCGTGATCCAGCACCACGATCACATCCGCCCTCCGAACCGTGTTCAGCCGATGGGCGATCACCAGGACAGTCTTCCCCCGCATCAGCCGCTCCATAGCGTCCTGGATCAGGGATTCCACCTCCGGGTCGAGGTTGGAAGTGGCCTCGTCCAGGATGAGGAAGGGAGCGTCCTTCAGGAAAGCCCTGGCGAGCGCGACCCGCTGCGCCTGCCCGCCGCTGAGCCTTGCCCCACGCTCGCCGATGAGGGTGTCATAACCCTGGGGAAACTCGACGACGAACTCGTGGGCGTGAGCCAGCTTTGCTGCCCGGATCACGTCGTCCATGTCGGCATCCGGCCGGGCCATGCGGATATTCTCCACCACGGTGCCGTGGAACAGGTACGGGGTCTGGGGCACCCACCCCACCAGGGAAAGCCACTCCCGCCTCGAAACCTCCTCCAGGGGGATGCCGTCCACGGTGATTCGCCCGGCGTCGGGGGAGATGAAGCGGAGGAGCAGGCTGGCGACGGTGCTCTTCCCGGCTCCGGTGGGGCCCACCAGGGCAGTCCGCTTCCCGTGGGGAATGCGGAAAGTGACGCATTCAAGGGCCGGACGGTCGCCCCCCTGGTACGCGTAGCTCACACCGCTGAATCGGATGTCGAATCTGAGTCTGGCCGGCAGAGGGCGTACCTTTTCCGGCGGGGGCGGCAGCGGGGTCTCCAGCACCTGGAAGATTCGCTTCGCAGCGGCAACGCCGGACATGCCAGCATGGAATCTCGCCCCCAGGAGCCGCAATGGGAGGTAGAATTCCGGCGCCAGGAGGAGGACAAAGAACGCCTGCCGGAACTCCAGGTGGCCGTAGAGAAGCCGCAGGCCCACCTCCACCGCCACCACGGCGGTGCTGATGGTTGCCGCCAGCTCCAGCACCAGCGCCGAGAGAAACGCAACCCGGAGGACACCCAGGGTCGCCCGCCGGAACCTGTCGCTGATCATGGCGATCACCTGAATCTGGTCACGACCGCGCCCCAGGATTTTCAACGTGGTGAGCCCCTGGAGCACGTCCAGGAAATGAGCACTCATTCGGCTCAGGGACTCCCACTGTCTCTTGGTGAGCTGGTCGGCGATGGAGCCGATAAGCACCATGAAAACGGGAATCACTGGCACCGTCACCAGCATCACGGCGCCGGACAGGCTGTCCAGGGGGAAGACGAAAACGAGCACCGTGGCTGGGATGAGGGCGGCCAGGGCCAGTTGTGGAATGTACTGACTGAAATACGCGTCCAGCGCCTCGATTCCCTCGACGATGGTGTTGGTCAGTTCGCCCGTGCGCTCCCCGTGGACGTACGCCGGGCCCAGCGACACGATGTGGGCGAAAAGCCGGTCCCGCAAGGCCAGCTTCACTTTGGCAGCCATCCTGCTGGCAGCCACCTCGCTGCCCCAGACGGTGATGGAGCGGGCGGCGATGGCCCCCACCAGAAGGAGAATCACCGGAAGCAGAGCTCTCAGGGCTCGGCGCTGAAGAAAAGCACCATCGACTGTATTGCTGAGAAACCACGCCTGGAGGACAGTGAAGACTCCGCCCAGGAATCCCAGGCCGACGGTCAGGTAGAATTCCTTTCGGGTGTCTCTCGTGCGACGCAGAAGCCTTCTGTCTATGTTCATGCCGTAGCTTTTCTACCCCCAACGCTCAGGGCGAGGTGAGATGCCCTTGGACATGCCCACCTCGCCCCTTAGCAAATCTCTCGAAGAAGGGGACGACTCAGTACTCCAGCTTCCCTTTCGGGCTGATCCTCTCTTTGAATGTCCAGTAGGTCCATGCCTGGTAGATCAGGACGATGGGAACCAGCAGGAACGCTACGATGGTCATGACTTTCAGGGTGTAGGGGCTGGAAGATGCGTTGTAGATGGTCAGGCTCCAGTCCGGGTTCAGGGTGGATTTGATCAGGTTGGGATACGTGCCGGCAAAGACCATCACCGTGGCAAAGACGATGGTGAGGGACCCCATGATGAAAGCCCAGCCGAACCTGTCCTGCTTCCCGAACCACCCCGCCAGCAGGAGCGCGACCGCCGCGATCAGGGCTGCCAGGATCGCCAGCCCAGCCGCCGGACCCTTGAACTGGTCGGTGCCGACGAACGCCCAGATTACCAGGAGAACCGTGAGCACCACGGTAGGAAGCCACAGCTTCATCGCGGTCTCCTTGGCCCGGCTCATGATCGGGTCGGTGGTCTTCAGGCTGAGGAAGCTGGCACCGTGCATGGCGAAGAGGAAGACGAAGACCAGGCCACTCAGGATGCTGAAGGGGTTGAGCAGCGGCAGGAGCCCACCGTAGTAGTTCATGTCCCCCTTGACGGGGATGCCCCGCATCAGGTTGCCCACGGCCACGCCCCAAAGGAGAGCGATGAGCAACCCTGTGGCGAAGATCACCCAGTCCCACAGGCTCCGCCAGCCGGGGCTTTCCACCTTGCTGCGAAACTCGAAGGAAACGCCTCGGAGGATCAGGCCCAGGAGCATCAGGACCAGAGCCAGGTAGAAGCCGCTGAAAAGCGTGGCGTAGAAATGCGGGAAAGCTGCGAAAGAAGCACCGCCCGCGGTGATCAGCCACACTTCGTTGCCATCCCAGACCGGGCCAATGGTGTTGATGATGGCCCGTCGTTCTTCATCGGTCTTGCCCAGGAAGGGGAGGAGCATCCCGACGCCATAGTCGAACCCCTCCAGGAAGAAGAACCCGATGAAGAGAACCGTTATCAGTATGAACCAAAGGGTATTCAGAGTCATTTTCTACCTCCTCAATAGGCCATGGCTGCAGAAGCCGAGCCTTCCTCAGAAGGTTCCTGCTTCCCGTACTCGAGCAACAGATACACGTCGGCCACCATCAGCACTCCGTAGAGCAAAGTGAACACGATCAGGGAGAAAGCCACATTCCACGCGGGCACGTTGGGGGAAACGGCATCTGCCACTTTCTGAAGCCCATACACGATCCAGGGCTGGCGACCGATCTCAGCCATGATCCACCCGGTGGAATTTGCAATGTACGGCAGGAATATAGCCCACACCAGTATCTTCAAAAGCAGCTTGTCGTCGGCAGCGCCTCTCGCCACTGCCCACAATGCCAGCAGCAGCATCAGGAATCCGGCGCCGACCATGATTCGGAAGGCCCAATACGTGAGGGCCACCATCGGTATGTAGTTGCCGGGACCGTATTTCTGCTCCGCCGCAGCCTGCAGGTCTTTGATCCCCTCCACCTCAGAACTGAAGTTGTTGTAAGAAAGGAAGCTCAGGACCCCAGGAATGGTGATGTTCAGCGGGTTGCGCTGGTTCTTCTGATCGACAATGGCGAACAGAGAGAAAGACGCAGGCTTTTCCGTATCCCACAGAGCTTCCGCTGCAGCCATTTTCATCGGCTGATGCTTGACCAGGTGCTGGCCCTGGAAATGGCCCACCAGGATCACCATGATGATGCCGATGAGCCCGTACACCGCGCCCCATTTGAAGGACTTGCGGAACACCTCGGACCTGGGGTTCTTGAGCAGGTGATACGCCGTAAATCCCAGCACGAAGAACCCGGCCGTGGTCATGGCTCCAAAGAATACATGCGGCCACTGGAATCGCACGTTGGGGTTCGTGGCGACGGCGATGAAGTTGGTCATCTCAGCCCTGCCATTGCGCAGAGCGTAGCCAACAGGCTCCTGCATGAAGGAGTTGGCGATGAGGATCCAGAGGGCGGAAAGGTTAGAGCCAATGGCTACCAGCCAGATCATGGCGGCGTGGAGCTTCTTCGGCAGCTTGTCCCACCCGAAAATCCACACACCGAGGAACGTGGACTCGATGTAGAACGCCAGCAGCGCCTCGATGGCCAGCGGGGCACCGAAGATGTCACCCATGAACCTGGAGTAGCCGGACCAGTTGAGGCCAAACTGGAATTCCTGAACGAGACCCGTGGCAACCCCCATGGCGAAGTTGATGAGAAAGAGCGTCCCCCAGAACTTCGTCATCTTCTTGTAGGTCTCGTCCCCGCTGCTCACGTATTTGGACTCCAACAGCGCCACAAAAATGGAAAGCCCCAGCGTGAGCGGCACGAAGAAAAAGTGGTAAACCGTGGTGATGGCGAATTGCCATCGTGCCAGCGAAACTGCAGTGCCCATAATTCAAACCTCCTTTGAAGTCGGAATAAACTTTGTGGGTACAAAAATCGTTACTACTCAGCCTCCCCGGCAATAGAACGCCGATGACGCTGATAGGCGCTGATTCTGGCTGATCTTTTCTGCTTTATTTACTTTATTTGCGGGTATCTGCGTGAAATCTGCGGTATCTGCGTCCGATTTGTTCAAGGCTGAACAGTTACCAAAAATCAAAGACAACCCCAAGGACTGCACATTACGAAAGATTGTTCTATGGTCTGTTGGGCGGTATCACCCCCTTTCTGGATTACCTGTTACCTGAGGTTTTTGCACGAGAGACCGCAGGGAAACCACCTCCCGCTTGCTCCTCAGGATGTAAATGGAAACGGTCAGGAGCAGTGCCACAGTCCCCAGCAACCTCATCTCCGACAGCAATGACTCGAAACTGGCCACACCAACCCCGAGGATGGCGATTAGGTAGTAAAGGAGTTACTATTCAGCCTCTCCAGCAGTAGAACGCTGATTCTCGCTGATCTTTCCTGTTTTGTTTGCCTCATCTGCGGCATCTACGTTCGATTTGTTCAGGGCTGAACAGCTACGTAAAGGATATCCTCCAGCTTACCAGGCAGGACGGTGAGCTTCGCCATTCCCTCCCCCAGGGCTTCGCGCTGTGAACTCACGCCGCCTTATCGACGATGTCCTTCAGGGACTCTATCGCTTGTTTTTCTCTCTCTGCCAGTTTGTCGAAGGTGTATTGCCTGAGGTGATCCTCGAGCATCTGCCTCGTCTCCTGCCACGCGGCGTGGATCGCACAATGGACGGTGAAAGGACAAAACGCCGGATCCTCGGTGCACTGGTTCAACACCATCGGCCCTTCCATGGCTTCGACCACGTCCAGCATGCTGATCTCGGAAGCAGGTCGCCCAAGGGCAATGCCGCCTCCTCTGCCTTTCGTCGTCTTCAACAAGCCCACACTCCCAAGTCTGGTGACTATCCGGCGGACCAAGGCGTTGGGAATGAGTTTCTCATACGCTATTTCCTGCGTTGTCACCCGGACGCCGGGCTCCGACATGGAGAGGTAAAGAATTATTCTTGCCGCATAATCCGTCTGCTGACTTATGGAGATCACAGTTGCTTCCCTCCGTCTACGATGTAACGACCAGATCCGGTTTAAGGAACGGGCTGGCCCTTAGCCGTGATAGTTTCCCGAAGCCAAACTCCGGGAACCTCGAAGAGCCTCCGGAGCGCTTTGTCAGGCAGCCTGATTTTGTGCCCTCTGCTCGTCCCCTCGACCTGCCCTAACTAATGATACTTCCACACTCCCATTATAATACCTTGTGGAAGAGAAGTCAAATCCCGTCTCGGGGCAATTCCAAGCGACAGGGGCGGAGCGCCGCTCCGCCCCTGAGACAAAATACGCACTTACCACGCCGCCGAACTTTCTGGCTGCTCAGCAGGTATTGGAGACGATGAGTGCGGTTTTTCACCCACCCAAACGGGCATTTTTCGCCAAAGTGCGGTACCATTGAAAAAATGCTTTTTCGAGTCAACCTTTACTAGAGAACGCCCGGAAACTGCACGCGGGAGATGGGACAGCGTTCCTACGGCATCTCGACCGCTCGCCATTCTGAACCAAGACGAGCAGAGCGATCCAAGGTGGAGAATCTTGTAATGCTCGGAAGTAGGTCGAGCCGTCTGGCTCGACTGGCGAGCTAACA
>CAZDOZ010000108.1:0-8807 GCA_964507175.1 uncultured Anaerolineae bacterium | reverse complement strand
CGCCTGGAGCGTCGGGTCGGGGACGAGATCAAGTCTCTCTACCGCACCACCTGCCCGGAAGGACACGATGCAGACGTCATGTACGCTTTCTGGGTGAAGCAGATCCCCTGCGACGAGTGCGGGCAGACTTTCGACCTGTGGCCCAACTACTGGGTAGCGCGCTGGCCTGACCGCCGGACGGTGGTCTGTCCCAACTGTGGCTCGTTCTTTGACATTCCGCCCCACGCGGAGAAAGCTACCTGCCCCGTGTGTCACACGGAGTTCGATCCTTCCCACGGCAATTCCGGACGGGGATTTGCCGTGTGCCCGCACTGCGGCAAGCGTCATCGCCTGCTGGACGTGGTGAAGCGTATCGGCGGGCCTCTTCCGGTGCGCCTTTTCGGCATCGAAGGGTACTGCCCTACGTGCGACCGGCGGTTCCTGAAGCCCGCGGACGAAGGCGACCTGGAGCGCGTGCGGCAGGCGGAAGCTGAGTGGAACCGGGTGAAGCGAGATGCGCTCTACCCGCGCCAGGAAATCCCTGTGGATGGCCGCAGCGACCCGCGCCCCGTGAACCACGGGTACACACACTTCTCCGACCTGTTCCTTCCGAGGCAGTTGTTGGCGCTCTCGACACTGCTCCGCGGCATCTCGGAGGAAGAGGACGTCAACCTGCAGGAGCATCTGTTGCTGGCGTTTTCCGATGCCCTGGATGCGAACAACGTCTTCTGCAAGTACGAGGTCGATTACCACAAGATATCGCTCCTTTTCGGGCTGCACGCCTATCACCCCATCGAGCGCCCGACGGAGAACAACGTTTGGGGGACGAAATTCGGGCGCGGGACTTTCTCGGCGTCCTTCGCCAAGGTTTTGCGCGGGAAGGAATACGCCTTGAAGCCGTTCGAGCGCGGAAAATACAAAGGCGAGCGGGTCGCGACGGGGCATCCGGGAGTCGGACGCTTGACAGATGATGTCCGGGGTCTGCTGAAAGGCGATGGCGAGGCATTCGTCCGGTGCGGCGACTCGTCGAACCTGAGGGAGTTGCCCGACAAGAGCGTGGATTACGTGGTCACCGATCCCCCTTATTTCGACAACGTCATGTACTCGGAGCTGGCGGATTTCTTCTACGTGTGGCTCCGGTTGGCGCTGAAAGGGCGCTATCCCTGGTTCCTGCCGGAGCACTCCCGCCGGGATGAGGAGCTGGTCCAGAACGAAAAAGAAGGCAAGGGGATCGAATACTTCTCCGGCACCCTGGCATCCATCTGGCGGGAAGCGCATCGGGTTTTGAAGGACGATGGTGTGCTGGCATTCACGTTCCACCACAACAACCCGGAGGCGTGGGTGGCGATGACGGAATCGCTCATGGAAGCTGGGTTCGTGGTCACGGCGGCGCCTTTCGTCCGCTCCGAGGGGAAAAGCGGCTTCCACAGCAGCAAAGGAAACATCCGATACGACGCGATCCTGGTGTGCAGGAAAGGGAACGCCGTGTTACCATCTGCGGAGGCTTGGAACGAGATGCTGCCATCCGTGGTGGAGCGAGCAAGAACATGGCTGGAACGGACTGTCGCCCTGGGCCTTCCGCTGAACCCTGGAGACGTGCTCACGGCGCTCATGGGGGAGGCGCTGGTGACGTTGCTTTCGCCCGGGATTCGGGCCGGGGAGCCTGTGGATCTTGCCAACGCTCTTTCGATGCTGTCGGAGGAAGTCCCGGCTCTTGAATGGGCGGTGGTCTCTGAGTCTCCCCGGCAGTTGAGGATGTTTGCCGAATCGGAGGCAGATTACGAGACACGAAATCTGGAGGACGAAGGATGACCTATCTTCTTGCGGCGTATGCCGTTTTCTGGCTGGGGGTATTCGTGTTGGTGTTGAGGATAAACTCGAAGGAGGCCCGGCTCCGACAGGAGATTGAGGCGCTGCGGGAGTACCTGGAGAGCGAGAAAAGATGAAGCTGGCACGGATGGCGATCCTGGCGCTGATCCTGGCGATTCTGGCATATCCGGCAGTGGCGGCAGGGCCCACGCCTACGCCATCGGCGCCCCAGGATCGGGTTCAGGCGGTGGCACGCACTCTCTGGTCGCCGACCCTTGGCGGCGGCAGGCTGGACAAATGCGAGCTGAAAGTGTGCGAGCAGATGCGCCAAGACATCGCGCGGAAGCTGGCGGCGGGCGAGACGCCGGAGCAGATACGACAGGATTTCGTGGACCTGTACGGCCCGCAGGTCCTGGGCGAACCGCCGAAGCGCGGCATTAACCTGCTGGTTTGGGTGCTGCCAGCGGTCGGATTGCTGGCAGGCGCTGTGTGGCTCTACTTCGTCATGCGCCGATGGCAGGCGTCAAAACCCGAAAGCGTTGGAATCGACCTCTCGCCAGAGGACGAAGAACTACGGGAGTATCTGAAGCAGGTGGAAGAGGACCTGGAGGGAATGCGAGACTGACTCGCCAGATTCGCTGATCCGAGGGATCGATGGTTTACATCGGATACTACGCTCTATGGCTGGGGCTGGCGCTATCCGCATACGGGGCAGCAGCTTCAGTCATAGGTGGCATGAAAAACGACCGGCGATGGGAAATTTCCGGCAGGAGGGCATTGCTCGCGGTTGCAGGGCTGACCGTGCTCGCGTCGGCCATCCTGGCGCAGGCGCTCCTGACCGACGATTTTCAGGTGGCTTACGTGGCGACACACTCCGAGCGGTCCTTGCCTGCGCTCTACAAGCTGGCAGCATTCTGGGGCGGTCAGGCAGGCTCGCTCCTGTTCTGGCAACTGGTGCTGGTGGCATATGGCGTGGCAGCTTTGTATTTTCTCGTCCCAACGGCTCGGCGCGGATCGTTGATAGGTACGCAGCACACTGTGGCCCTACGGGCATATTTCGTCGCTGTCATTTTGCTGAACACTGGATTTTTCTTCTTCTTAATGCTCTTCGGGTCAGGTGCCAATCCTTTTGCATTGTTGGATTTTATCCCTAGAGATGGCAATGGGCTCAACCCATTGCTACAAAACGCCTGGATGATCGTACACCCGCTGGGACTGTACCTGGGATACGTTGGACTCACCGTGCCTTTCTCCTATGCCATGGCAGTTCTGGCAACCGGCCACGTGGGTAGCGAGTGGACGAATCTCATCCGCAGGTGGACGCTGGTGCCGTGGGCGTTCCTGACGCTGGGGATCGTCCTGGGAATGCGCTGGTCTTACACGGAGCTCGGCTGGGGCGGGTACTGGGGCTGGGATCCGGTGGAAAACGCATCGCTCATCCCCTGGCTCACTGCCACGGCGTTCCTCCATTCCATCATGATCGAGGAAAGGTGGAACATGCTGAAGGTATGGGACATGTTCCTTGTCTTCCTGACGTACATCTTCACACTTCTGGGCACGTTCATCACCAGAAGCGGGGCGGTAGAGTCGGTTCATGTCTTCGCCGTGTCCAACATCGGTTTGATTTTTGGCGTGTATATCGCCCTGGTAACTGGCATGTCGCTCTATATCTTCCTCAAGCGGCTGCCCGCGCTCCGGAGTCGGAACAGCCTGGACTCAATGCTTTCCAGAGAGTCGATTTTCCTGTACCAGAACCTGGTGTTCCTGACGCTGGCTGGCGTGACGCTCCTTGGTACCATCTTTCCCACCATTTCCAGTCTCTTCACTGGCCAGAAGATTTCCGTTGGCGCCCCTTTCTTTGAGAAGGTAGATGGACCGCTTTTCGGACTGATATTGTTGTTGATGGGGCTTGCGCCGCTGATGAGCTGGCGCAGGACCAACCCCCGGAAGCTGGCACGAGCGCTGGGCGTGCCGACAGCGGGCGCTGCGGTGGCGGTCTTACTGGCGTTCTTCCTGGGCGTGGAAGATGCTTACGCTCTGGTAGGATTCGGGCTGTCGGGCTTTGTGGCCGTGGTGGTATTGCAAGAATTTCAGCGAGGGATCGCCGCCCGCCGGAGGCATCGGCGGGAGAATGTGCTGGTGGGACTGTACCAGCTCTTCCGCAGGGGGCAGCAGCGATACGGCGGCTACCTGGTCCACCTGGGCGTGGCGATGATGGCCGTGGGCATCCTGGCTTCCACCGCCTACGAGAAAGATGTGCAGGCGAGCCTCTCAAGAGGACAGGGCGTACAGGTGGCCGGATACACTATCACTTACCAGGGGCTTCATGCCAGGGAAGGGCGCAACTATCGGAGTGCCTATGCCCTGCTTGAGGTAAAGCGGGGAGGAATGCATGTAGGGCGGATAATGCCCGCCCGCCGAATATACAGCAAGGCTCCGGATCAGCCCACGTCAGAAGTTGGCCTGCTATCCGGATTCACCAGGGATTTTTACGTTGTGCTGGCGGGATGGGATAACAACGGCGCTCAAGCGTATTTCGAGATTTACGTCCGGCCACTGATGTCGTGGATATGGATCGGGGCATTTGTGATGCTTTTGGGGGCCGTGATAGCGGTGTGGCCTCATCCAGAACCCGCCTACGCCGCCGCCAGGCAGAGAGCATCCCTGGCAAGGGAGATGGTGCAATGAATGTATTGCCGATTCTACTGACAGGGGCTGCGATCACGGCGGTGGTGGCATGGTATGTGACCATGCCGTTGTTGTCATGCAATGCACAAATGCCAGAGGACAAACTTGCAGAGCGAAAGACGCTCCAGGCGCGGTACGAATCCCTGCTCCGTGCGATCCTCGACTTAGAAGCAGACTACCAGGTGGGCAAAGTAGCACCTGAGGACTACGCACGACTCTCCAGGCAGATGAAGTTGTCGGCGGCGAAAGCCCTGATGGAGATAAAAGCATCGCCTTCGCAAGGTGGGCCTGCCCGGAAATAGCAGTGGATCCGCCATTGGCGGATCCACTCAGGCTAAAGCCACATTTTCCAGCACGCCCTCTCGTTCCGTTTTTGCCTCATGATCCACTTTCCACAGCTTGTCGGGGCTCTCGATGCGGTCTATGTACAGCACACCGTGGAGATGATCTATCTCATGCTGAATAACCCTGGCGAGCAAGTCCTTTGCCTTGAGCCGGAATTTCTTGCCATTCTTGTCCAGCGCTCTCACCACGATCCACTTAGAGCGCCACACCTCGCCTACGTAGCCTGGAATGGATAGGCACCCTTCTTCCCCGGAAACTTCCTCTCTGCTGCTCTTGATTATCTCAGGATTGATGAAAACCAGCGGCTTGCCGCTCAGCGGTTCCACTTCTTTGTACTCTTCGGGAAGTTCCACCACTATTACCTGCTTCGAGACACTCACCTGCGGTGCTGCCAGGCCAATCCCGTAAGCTTGCCGCATGGTCTCTAGCATGTCTTCCGCCAAAACCTGGAGATCATCGTCGAAAGAATGGACTTTTTTCGCTTTCTCCCTGAGCACAGGGTCTCCTATCAGCGCAATTGGTCTTGTTGCCACTTTATCACCTCCCTGACAGAACTTGCCCATCGGGGGAGCCAATTTCTATTGTCGTCATCATTATATTTATTGGGGCAGCGCATGTCAAAATCCACGACCTAAAATCCTGGGGGCTTCTGTCGGCTACCCGAGATCTGCTTCACAAGCCTCCTCGAGCCTTGTCGGGTTACAGTCCTACATACTCGCCTCTAACCAGGGCAGACGGCAAGATGCTCAACTTCATCAGCAGCTCGTTGACGAGTCCTGCCTTCCTTTCCGCATCTTCACGGGACCAGGTCCGTATTTTGATCTCGATGAACCCACCCTCGACGGTCGGCTTGTTGAGTTTGTCCAGGTTTATTGCGAAATCCTCTCCATCGTACTCCACGTGGTAGCGGGTCCTCCATTTTATGACCTCTTTCTCCATGTCCGGTTTGAAATACTCCCGGTAAAACCGAAGAGATTGGGCCGCGGGAGCGACGAATCTCGACCGGCTCAGGATGACAGAGTTGGCGTACTCGCGTTCCCTGGTAGGCCCAAGTAGCGTCAGGCTGTACTGTGGCTTGATGTCCATCTCAGCGCCAGGCAGCCCTGGCCTACCCTCATGGTGCACAACTATGTTGTCCTCCCGATAGCGGATGAATCCTTTCTTTCCGTCATTGAACAGGAAATAAGTATCGAACTGCTGGCGCACGCTCCTGCGCAAGACCTTGAACTCCCCACCTTGGAGTTTTTCCTCGATTGTCCCCAGGTCGTCCACTTTAGCTTTCACCTGGATCTCGAATGTTTCACGTTGCTCCAGGCCAGCTGGTGCGACCGCCAACAGCTTGTCTAACAGACTCTGTTCTCGGTTCGTCACGAAATCACTTATCCGGATGGCAAACCTGCGGGCTGCTCCCCTGGCCTCGTTCAGGTCGATCGTCAGGAGATTCCGATCCCGCAACAACATCTTCCCATCGACCCAGACATGCCTCACGTCGGATGCCTGCGCAGTGTACACCAGGTGGGAGTACACATTCTGCGGCCCCAGGTCGAAGAGAGGGACCAGGTGCGGGGCCTGTGTTCCGAACGCCACGATATCCGCCCGTTTCCCCGGCTCCAGGGAGCCCACGAGGTGATCCATATGCAGTGCTTTCGCCCCACCTATGGTCGCCATTGCAAAAGACGTCTCCGCTGGAAGCGCCGTAGGATCGCCGGTGTGAACTTTCGCCAGCAGCGATGCCAGGTGTAGCTCTTCCAGCATGTTCTGATTGTTGTTGCTGGCCGGACCGTCAGTCCCAATGCCCACTGGCACGCCAGCCTTGAGCATCTGGGATACCGGAGCGACACCACTTGAAAGCTTCATGTTGCTGGATGGGTTGTGAGCCACGCCCACGTGCCGGTCGGCGAGGATTTTTATCTCTTCTTCCTCTACGTGTACACAATGGGCTGCAATTGTCTTTGCCTGGAAAACGCCGATCTTATCCACATAGGCAATAGGGGGAAGTCCATGCTCCTTGTAATTTTCCTTCACCTCCTGAGAGGTCTCTGAGAGGTGGATGTGCAGCGGAACGTCGTGCTCCACTGCCAGCCGAGCAGCTTTCTCAAGCAGATCTTCTGTAGTGGTGTAAGGGGCATGGGGAGCTACCGCAGGCATAATCAACGGATGGTCTTTCCATTCCTCGATGAACCTTTGCGCTCGATCCAGGCCTTCGTCGTAGCTTCCTGCGTCGGGCGATGGGAATTTCAGTATGGTCTGGCTCAGGATTGCCCTGACGCCGACCTCTGCCGTGACTTTCGCGATCTCCTCCTCGAAATAGTACATATCGCAAAAAGTCGTAATGCCAGAAAGAAGCATCTCCGCCAGAGAAAGCATTGCCCCCCGTCGGACGAAATCTGGCTTGACGAACTCACGCTCTACGGGCATCATGTACCCCAAAAGCCACACGTCCAGCCGCAGATCGTCGGAAAGGCCGCGCAGCAGGCTCATGGGGATGTGAGTGTGGGCATTCACCAGGCCGGGGGTCAGGATAAGTCCGCTGCAATCGCACGTCTCATCAGCATTGTACGCTGTGCTGACATCTTTGGATGGGCCTACTGCCAGGATGGCGCCGTCCTTGATAGCTACAGCCCCGTCCTTCCACATATGTCTGGCATCGTCCATAGCGACAACCAGGCCATTCTGTAACAAAATGTCCGCTTTCATGTTCTCTCCTTCATTTACAAAAAGAGCGCATGCCCGCGACCATGCGCTCTGATAGTGCGACCGGCCTTCGCCCGGCCAACGGTTCCGTCGGATTCGGATTGGGGATCAGAAATCTCCGTCGTCTTCTTCCTTCCATTCATCCTCCGCCAGCTCCTCCAGGGGCTCTATGATAATGTCGTCCTCCTCGTCCCAGAGGCCTTTACTCGAGCGTTCTTTCTCCGACGATTCTTCATCGCTTTCATCCCAGTCGCCGACTTCATCTGGTAAAACCAAATCGTCGATCTCTTCCATAGTGATGCACGCTAGAGTCTCCGGATCCAGCTCTATCGTCTCAGCACTACAATACCCATCGTCCCAGTAGATGCACTGGCTATGAGGACAACGTACCCTGGTCATTTCTATCCCTCATCAAAATTTAAGTCGCTTGTCCTTGAAGGCGCCAGACGCTGACTAGCGTAGTGTTGAGTAGAACAAAAGCCGATGTCAGGCACCACAGGCAAATCGAACAGATAACAAACATCTCCAAGTAGGTAAGGTACATAGAGTAAAGCAAACCTACCGCCGAGAACCCGAAGAAAGCATATCTCACACAGAGCGCTTTACTCCCAGGTAACCGCAATTCTACCACAGAAAGGGCTAAAAGCAACAAGTACAGAAGCACGCCTCCAAGCGCCACAGGCACGCCATGAAAGGTGGAGTATGGGCTTGCTTGGACTGTCTCACATCCGGAATAGTCGCCGCAATAGACGATTTCGTTCGTCAGATGCACGTAGGTCAGGTAGCCGGAAACGCCCGCCCCCGCTGCTGACAAGAATACCTGCAACCGGTGAAGACCCTTGTCTTTACTGTCCGATTTCATTTCCTGGCCTCTCCAATGAGTTCTTCGAAGTCTCGGCAGGCTAAGTGCCAACCAGTTTCCTGCCGTTTACGAAAAACTTGGTGGTGCTCAAAAGCAGTGGGATGGACTTGCCTTGTTGATACGGGCGTAGCATGTGCCGGGTCTCATGAAGGCGTACCGCGCACCTTAATAAAAGTCTCACAAAGTCGTAGATGGTGCTCAAAAGTAATGGAATGAGCTTGCCTTGCAAGGAAGCGGAGAACGCATTTTTGCCTTCACCCATCACCCCGGCCGCCTGCGGCGGCCTGCCCCTCTTCCCTCTCCCATTCATGGGCGAGGGAAGAGGGGCACAACTGGCAAATCTGCACCGTGGACAATCCGCGAGTCGCGTCGGGATGGTGCCCTTTAGCGGTACCCGATGCCAGGAGGAGACGAAATCCACCCGACCGCC
>CAZDOZ010000107.1:0-8811 GCA_964507175.1 uncultured Anaerolineae bacterium | reverse complement strand
GGGTTTGCTTCGCATTTCCAATCGCGGCAAGTTTGTCCTGAGGATCACGATAACGAGCTTCCAGAAAATGTCGTATCCCACGCATTTGAAATAAACTCCAGCGGTATGCCCTCGTCCATGAAGGAGATGATAATCCGCGCTTTCGCCAGATCACGCTCGGAGTAAAGTTTGACCACTCCACCCACGTCGCGGGGGGTAACCAGAGAGGCACGTTCCAATGCCCGCAACGTACCGGTCGTAGTGCCTATCATCCTCGCGGCTATCCCGATAGTGTACCTGGGATGATCATCAAAAGCCATTTGCATTGGGCGCTCTCTCCTCAACCTTCTGGCTGAAACGTTCGGCATGGATGCAAAACGGCCGGCGGAATGAATCCACCGACCGCGCAGAAATCAATCTATTGTACAGCCGACTCACATCTTCGCAAACACCGCGTCCAGATCCTCATCTGGCACATCGAAAGTGACATTGTGCGGCGGCAGCTTCTCGTAGTACATGAACTCCGGCAGCCTGTCGTCCGCCTCGTTGAACCCGGCACCCTCGTTGAATTTCCGTTCCACTTTCAGGATATCCGCTCCGATCCTGGTAGCATCGTCTGTAGTCCAATTGGTGCCAAGGACGCCGTTGCACTCCTCCATCACGCCCTCGAATCCACTGGGGATGTCCAGAATGGCAAAAGCGATGAAAAGGCAATGTCCTGTGGAGTCGATGAAGGCTGTGGCTTCCTGGAACGCACGGCTCAAGTCCGCTTTCCCTTCCACCGCCAGCGGGTCGGCCTGACCACCAGAGGAGAGGGCCTCCGGGGCGATGGTATAGCCTGCCGTATGGTCTGCGCCCATTGTGCTGGTGGCGTAGGTAACGCCAATGCCCTTGATGGCCCGCGGCTCATACGCCGGCATGTTCTGCCCTTTGACGCCCGGAACCCTCACCACGCCGAAAACCTTGCCCGTGGTGGCTGCGCCATTCCCCAGGATGCGTCCCAAAGGCGTCCCTTTCCCAACTTCCTCCATCAACTCGAGGGCCCGTTTGCCGTCGCCGAACTTGGCTAACCCGGCTTCCATCGCGACGGCTATGGCGCCTCCCATCTCAATGGTATCCATGCCAAAGTCGTTGGTCATCCAAGTCAATTTCCCGACAGTATCGAGATTATCGATACCACAGTTAGCACCAAATGCCCATGTGGTCTCGTACTCGATGACCGAGACCAGCTCGGTGCCATCCGGATTGGGGATGATGTTGGAGCACTGGATGATGCAGCCGGGATGGCACGGATGTCCCATCCTGCCACCGCCTCGCTCCTTCACGTACTGGGCCATCATTTCGCCGGAGATATTGGCCGCACCTTCGAAACGTCCAGCACTGAAGTTCCGGGTAGGAAGGCCGCCGACCTCGTTGATGATGTTCACCAGGATTGCCGTGCCAAGGGTATTCAGGCCGCCGCCTGGCTTCGTGACCGGGTGGTTGCGCAATGCATCCACCAGTTTCTTCCGGCCTTTCTCGAAGAGAGCAGGATCGGCCAGTGGTACCCTGGGTGCGCCGGTCCTGTCAAGGATGATGAACTTCACCCCTTTGCTCCCGAGTACGCCCCCCAGACCGCCTCGGCCGGAGTACCGGCTAGGCCTGCCATCGATGTCGTTGAAGACGACGCCGGAGTTCAGGTAGCGCCTCTCGCCGGCGATGCCGATGCCGGAGATGCTGATATGCTTCCCGAATCGCTCGTAGAGCTTGGGGAAAACTTCGTACAGCCCCTTTCCAATGTACTCATCCGCAGGAAGGAAATCGATCGCTGGGGCACCCTTCTCTTTATCCCACTTCATGTGGATGATCCAGTACTGGTCACCCTGCTGGTAACCCTCGACAATGATGGCTTTGATCCCCATCCTGGCCAGGTCCTGGGACCAGCTGCTGCCGGCGTTCGACTCCTTGATGCCGCCGGTGAGGGGCGATTTCGCTCCCACGGAAATACGGCCGGAGGTGGAAGCCGCCGTGCCGGTGACAATACCTGGGGCAAAGACGATCTTGTTGTTTGGACCGAGGGGGTGTACGGTAGGGTTGACTTCGTCGTACACAATGTTGGAGGTCAACCCCCTGCCGCCCATGTAGCGGTACTTCTCCGGAACTTCCTCAAATTGGTAGGTCCGGTCCGACATGTTGATGCGAAGAATTTTGTCCATTTTTCCTCTCCTTTGTGGAAACTATGCTTTTATGGAACCCGACACGTTGCCGAAGTAAAAACCAACATTATTTTACATCAGACTCCCGCACAAGTCAAAACAAACTAGCCACTGAATTAATAACCTATCGCCCGAAGCAGCAACCCTTTCAGGTAAGCTCCCTGGGGGAAGTTCAATGCCACCGGATGATCGCATCCCTGGCGCATTTCCAGGAGTATCTGCATATCCCGTCCGGCGTCCAGAGCGGCGCCGAAGAGGATCTTCTGGAAAAGGTCCGGCGACACCAGGCCAGAACAGGAAAAAGTGGCCAGCAAGCCCTCTGGCCGCAAAATCTTCATCGCCAACAGGTTGATATCCTTGTACCCCCTGGTCGCCCGCATCAGACTTGATCTGCCAGTGGCGAACTTGGGCGGATCCAGGATCACCATGTCGAACTGCGTCCCGTTATCCCGGAAGGCACGGAGCACGGAGAACACGTCCCCCCGCATGGAGGAAAAACGCTCCTCGCCGAAGCCGTTCAGGCGCATGTTGCGCTCCCCCAACGCCAGCGCGCCTCCGTCGGTGTCCAGGTTTAGAACGTGAGAAGCGCCACCCGTCAGAGCGTAAACGGCAAAGCCGCCCGTGTAGGAGAAAGCATTCAGCACCTGCTTTCCTACAGCTACCTTTCCTGCGATTGCCCGGTTAGGGCGCTGATCCAGGTAAAAGCCCGTCTTCTGACCCCCCAACAGGTCCACCAGAAACCGGTGACCGTTCTCCAGGATTGCAATCTCCGCAGGGGGATCATCACCTCTGAGGACCCCCTTTCGCAGCGGGAGGCCCTCACGCTTCCGAACCGGCACATCGCTCCGCTCCACGATCCCGCGCACGTGGGGGAACAGCACCTCCAGCGCATCGAGGATCTCGTTCCGAAATATCTCGACGCTCAGGGTCAGGAACTGGACGACGAGCCAGTCGCCGTAGAGATCGACCACCAGGCCTGGCATCCTGTCGCTTTCGGCGTGCACGAGTCGGAAAGCGTTCGTGGTGTTGTCCCCCATCAACTCCCTCCGGCCCTCGACGGCCCACTCCAGCCGACGGAGCCAGAAATCGCCGTCGACTTCCTCCGACTCGTCCCAGGTAAGTATGCGAACTACGATCTGCGACCTGCGATTGAGGACGCCGCGCGCCAGCCATCGCCCGTCGGCAGCAACCACGTTCGCCAGATCACCATCCTTCGCCCCCTGCACCCGCGCCACAGCGCCGGAGAAAACCCATGGGTGTCGCCGAAGGACGGCTTTCTCCCGTCCGGGCTTGAGCACGACCGTGCCGACCACAGTTATGCTCTCTCTAGTTGGAACAAACGCAGATGCACCACCCGCTTTGCCTCCGGAGTCACTTTCGCCTCGTCCGACGGCCTGTAGCCAGGTATCCACAGCACCCGCCCTGATGCGTCCACCAGCAGAGGCCACCAATCCCGCCACCGGGCAGGCAGCTTCACGTTGATCATGAACTCTCCGACTTTGACACTGCCGTGCATCCCCAGAGGGCGAAACCGGTCGCCGGGGCGGCGCGGCCGGAGCGCCAGGGGAAGCCGCATCCTGCCGAGGTCCAGCCATGCCTGCCAGGGGTCGTCCGGCCATGGCGAAGGCAACGCCTCACGGGACACAATCTCTGCATCCACAGCCCATTTCCCATCAGGGAAAACCGTCGTACCGGGAACGTCCAACGGCAGTTCCGCTTTCAGCTGTGGCACCTCATCCAGCAGCGCCTCCATCTCGCTGATCCGGAGATTGCCGTATTCCACCAGGAGCCGCAAGCCGTCGGGCAAGGTCGCTTCCGTGCCAGTCTCTCCCTTGAGAGCAACCCGGCGGGCATTCTCCACGTGGGCCCAGTTGATGTTCCGGAGCGACCGCCGGAGCCGGTGGATTGCCTCCCGCAGCACTGCCCGCTGCATCGCCGGATGGAGCGAGCGCCAGGCGTCGTGGGCCAGGACGATCTCCTCCGGCGACTCGCTCACGACCACACGAGGCCATGTCTCAAGCATGATGGAATGGAGGAGATCGTAATCGTCGGCGAAAATCGCGGCACTTCGGGCTACGATCTCCCGGATGCGGGGGTTGTAGGCCTCCAGGGAGGGGATCAGCTCGTGACGGAGGCGGTTTCGGAAGTATGTGGTGTCCAGGTTGGAGCGGTCGAAACGAGGCTCCAGGCCGTGCTCATGGCAGTAAGCCACCAGGTCATCGTGGGGGACCGCCAGGAAAGGGCGGGCCAGCCAGAGCCCAGCGGTCTCCGGTGGCTCCCCCAGTATGGCATCGAGCCGCATCTCCGCCATAGGTGCCAGCGGGAGCATCCCCCGGAGCCCGGCCAGGCCAGACCCACGGATGAAATGCATCAGCACCGTCTCCACCTGATCGTCCAGGTGGTGTCCCAGGGCGATCCGGTCTGCACCGACAGAGCGAGCCACCCGTGCCAGGAAGCGGTAGCGTGCCTGCCGGGCCGCCTCCTCCAGCGCGGTGCCGGACTCTCTCGCCAGCGCCGGGACGTCCTCATGCCCCAGGTGGAACGGCAGCCCCCACGCCTTTGCGTGCTCCTGCACGAAGAGAGCGTCCTCGTCGGCATCGGCCCCTCGGATGCCATGGTGCAGGTGCGCCACGTGCAGCTCCCAGCCGAAATCCCGCCTCATTTCCCGGAGCAGGTGCATCATGGCCAGGGAATCGGGGCCACCGGAGACAGCCACGACCACCGGCTTCCCTGCCGGAAGCAGGTCGTGCTCCTCGATCGATTTTTTCACACGCGTGTATAGATACATCTCGCCAACTCTCAAGGGGGAGTTGGTACGGGCGCAGCCTGCTGCGCCCGTGTACCAACTAACCGCCCAGTTTTAAGATGAACTCCTCTGCCTTGCGAAAAACCTCGTCCTTCGCGATGTCCTCGGTTATCACGTGATCGCTTTCGTCCACCCAAAATGTCTCCACCGACTGGGCGCCGGAGAGGAGGCTCGTCAGCTCATTCACATTTTTCGGCGACACCAGATTGTCGGTGCGGCTCTGCATCAGGAGCACCGGCGCGGAGACCTCTGGAAGGTCGTCCCGGAGGTGCGCCAGGAATTTCCGGAGCTCAATGATACTCTCCGTTGGATAATGACTGTACGAAATATGCCATTCTTCCACCGATGGGTCCACCCACGTGCCTTTCCCCTTGGGCACATACTTCACGAAATACCTGGCGATGGGCAGGAAAGAAGCGTACGGAGAGGTAAGTCGGATAGGCGTACTCATGGCAACGACCCCCAGCACCGGAACGTGGGCGGCAAGGTGCAGGGCAAGCACCCCGCCCATGGAAAGCCCCAGGACGACGACCCTTTTCCCGCGGGAGATCAGGTCACTGTAACCTTCTTTCACCGACCCGAACCAGTCGTGCCAGGTCGTTTGCAGCATCTCGTCCATGCTGGTGCCATGCCCGGCCAGCCTGACCCCCAACACCGTAAAGCCTTTGCCTGCCAGGTATTCCCCCATCCAACGGAGTTCTTTCGGCGTGCCGGTGAAGCCGTGAACCAGAAGGCATCCGATATCGTTCCCGTCCCAGAAAAAAGGCTCCGCACCAGGCATTACCTCTCCCATCACACACTCCTTTCGCCCGCCATTCACGATTACTTCCGACGACAATTGTGTCGCCAGAAGTAATGCAACCTGCTGGTCGCCATTACCGATCAATGTCAGAACTTGCTTTCCCATGGGCAAGCCAGACAGAGCGCCCTAAAACTCACAGCCTTACTTTTCTCTCCAGTCCTACCTCGCTTAAACGTGCCCGACACCCTCACATCAGTTCGATGCTGTAATCTACAACCTCGGCATCCAGCCGCCATCTCTCGATAGCACCCACCACGTCCATCAGCATCGTATGGACGTGGCTCTTGCTATTGGAAACGCAGGCAATACCCAGGACAGCTCGTTGCCAGGTATCCTGCTCCTCGATCTCCGCCGCCGAGACATTGAAATTGTTCCTAAGGCGTTGGAGCACTGACTTTACCACCCGACGCTTCCCTTTCAAGGAGTTGGTCTCCGGTATCCAGAGTTCCACAGTCAGAAGTCCTATGGTCATAACCGTCGCTCCGATAATCCGCCACTTCTGTCGTGCTGGACTTTTGACAATCGGGCTGCCATGCTGGGCTGAGTTTTTCGCCTTGAAGGCAAGAAAGAAAGGGTGTTACATTTTGTGGTCAGGCTTCGCCCGACCACAAGATGTACCTTTCTTCCCAGTCATCTACCAGGCGTGAAGCCCCAGAAGGCTCCGTTTCCGCTTTGTCAAAAGTCCAAGTCGTAAGCGCCACGGTACTCCGGAGGAAGCAACGCTGCCAGCCGAGACATAATCATGTTGGTGTACTCGTCCAATTGGTCACCATGAGCATGGCTCGGTGTTCCAGGCAAGGTGAACGGCTCGCCGATGACCACCCGCACCGTGGCCCGCCGTCCCCGGCGCAGGCTGGGGAAGACTTTCTCCTGACCGTACGCTGCCATGGGCAAGATCGGTGCGCCCGTCCTGGAAGCGATGTATGCCACACCAGCACGCGCTGGTTGCAACACCCCCGCGCTGCTGCGTGTCCCTTCCGGCGCTATGCCGAAGATGCCGCCTCCTCTCAACACGCCAATCGCTTGCTGCAGTGCCCGCCGGTCGGGCGCTCCCCGCCGGACGAACGTAGCTCCCAGCGCCGCCAGGATCTGCCCGCCGGGGAACCGCCTGCGCCATTTTTCCGCCGCAAATGCCGTCGCAGGCCCCGGCATGATCGGCAGAGCAATAACGGCCAGCGGGATGTCAAGCCAGTGCAGGTGATTGACAGCCACGATCAACGGACCGCTTTCCGGCACGTTCCCCCGCCCCTCGATCTCCAGCCTGGCTATCGTCCGCATGAGCAACCCGGTCACGAACCGAAATATCTGGCAGAACGAGTTCACGAGCTTATTCCATCGGCGTGGGTGTGGGCAGCCGAAGCGCTTCCGCCTGAATCGTGTACGTGATCACCGGACCACCTCCCGGCGTGATCTCCATCTTGAAGCTGCTCTTCCCGCCAGGCGGTATCACGTTGTGCCGCGGCGGCCCGCTTCGCACCCCGACGACGTTGCCCAGGGCGTCGTACAGAGTGGCGACCACCACCACATCTACCGCGTCCTCAGGCCCACGGTTCTCCACGTTCCCCGTGATGCCATACAGCCCGGTGTCCAATGGCTCTCCCGATGCATCCACCACCGCAACATCGGGATAGTACCTGCCCTGATGCGCCCGAAGCGCCCTCAGCAGCGCCACCCGGTACGACGTGAATTCGGGGTAAGCGTTCGGGAAACTCACCACGAAAGGTGATTTCCCGCCGGAGGGGATGACCCTTGCCTCCGTGTGGGCATCCTGAGTCGCTACCACGTTCCCTTTCTGGTCCAGCAAATCAATGCGCAACTGGACGTCCTCGATGGCAAATTTGCCTGGGTTGGTGACCTCACCCATACACCAAAGGCCACCGTGTGAAAGCCGGGCGAAATGCACTCCTCGCGGTTCCACTGGGACAGGGGTCGGCGTGGGCACAGGCGTCCCTTCAGACTGGTAGAGGACCTCCCTGGGGATGACCAGCCGTTGACCAACCTGGAGGCTCCGGGGATTGATTATCCCGTTGGCCTCCTGGAGCGCCGCCAGGCTGATGCCGTACCGGTGAGCAATACCCAGGAGGGTATCCCCTGCCTGCACCTCGTAGAAAATCGGCGTCGGGGTGACGGTTGGGGTATCCGTAGGTGCAGGCGTGTAGGGAGCGGGCGTGGCCGTGACAGTGCCGGTCGGCGTGACAAACGCGATTCCGACAGCGGTCTCTTTCGCTGGAGAAGGGGTCGGCGTAGGGAGAGTTATCACGCGGCCGCACCCCGCCAGCAACATGACTGCCATCAACAACACTCCAATCCGTCTCACGGCAAACTCAGTCCCGCAGCGATACGATGTTAACGTCAGGGCGTCCATTTGCCTTGGCGTACAGTGCCTGCGCCACTGCAGGCGTCACCATTCCGCTGACATCTCCGTGGAGCAGCGCCACCTCCTTGACAATGCTGGAACTTATGAAATTGTACTGCTGACTCGTTATCAGGCAGACCGTGTCTATCTCCGGCACCAAAGCGTGGTTGGTCAGAGCCATCTGGAACTCCAGCTCGAAATCAGAGATCACCCGGAGGCCTCTGACGATGACGTCCGCACCAATCCGAGATGCGAATTCCACCGTCAGTACTTCGTAGGGAAGAACCTCCACGTTGTCCACAGCTTTCAACGCGTCCTTGGCCATAGCGACCCGCTCCTCGATGGAAAAAAGCAGGTTTTTGCTCGGCTTAGCATACACCCCGACGACAAGGTGGCCAAACATAGATGCTGCTCTGGTGGCGATGTCCATGTGTCCAAAATGGATTGGGTCGAACGTGCCCGGATAAAGCGCTTTCATCGATGCTCCTTTCATGCAATGCCACCCCGTTCAATCCGTGGTGGTCACCGAGGATGTAGATTCGGAACGCTGCGCGGCGCCGGGTTCGGCACCCCAACCGAAAGGCGACCTCCAGGTCGCCCCTACCAACCGCCAAATTAAGCGATGCCCGGTTCGGCACCTCAGGCGCCCACAACGCCAGATTCGTTTTTGTAG
>CAZDOZ010000106.1:0-8846 GCA_964507175.1 uncultured Anaerolineae bacterium | reverse complement strand
GAGGCTGAATAGTAACTTCCCCAAAACAAAAAAGGGGCAACCCTGCGGCCACCCCTCCTTCCAGCGCTGCTTTCCCTAGTCCAGAATCTTCGCCAGGATATCAGACACATCCAGCACCAGGTGGTCCACTCCGTCCAGCTTGATTTCCGTGCCGGAATACTTCGCGAAGAGTATCTTGTCGCCAACTTTCAGGCCACTTTCCTCATCGACTTCGTTGCCAATAGCAACGACGACGCCCTGCTGTGGCTTCTCCTGGGCCGTAGAGGGGATATAAATCCCGGAAGCAGTCTTCATCTCAGGTTCTTCAATCCTGACAAGCGCTCGTTCTCCCATAGGTTCCAGAGTCATGGTTACTCCTCCTTGCTCAAAGGTTTAATTTTTTCCTATTTTCTCAGGCCCAGCAACTTGTCTATCTTGGGCCGGTTGAAGCCGACTACAATTTTCCCATTGATATCTATCACCGGCACACCAGACTGGCCGCTTCGTCTGATCATGTCCCTGGCTGCATGGCTGTCCTTAGAAACGTCAACGTCCTTGAATGGTATCCTCCTCTGCCTCAGGTACTGTTTCGTAGCCCTGCAATGGGGACAGGAAGGTGTGGTGAAGATCAAAATCTTCGGCTTTTTCTTTGTGTTGATGCTTGCTGCCATCGTGCCTCCGTACTCGAAACTCGCTCGAAACGATCGCTCCAGGCAATCCCAATCGGGCGCAATTATACACGACCTTTCCCCCCGATGCAAATTCCACTTCTCCAGAATTAGCACTCTCAGCTTGAGAGTGCTGATTTTTCGGCTCGTTGAGAGCGTGTAGAACGCGGTAACAGAGCAGTCGCCATGAGGGGTTGCACACCGCATAACGATGAAGATGGGCGAATCAGCCCTCTGGCACAGGACTTCCCGCTGATCCGCCGACCCCAACGGTTGGGGATTGATGAGGGCAAAAAGAGGTCAGCATTCTATTTTCGCAGCGGGGGCACACAACGACATCCTTGCCGCTGTGCGCCCCCGCAAATTTGTCCTTTGTGGCACCACGTCCGCTCCGAAGGATTGGACTTGTTTGCACAAATCTCAGTACTCAGGTACAGGAGGAGTGGCAGGTGCCTTTTCCTTCTCAGGAATATCCGTGATCAGCGCCTCGGTGGTCAGGATCATCCCAGCGATGCTCACTGCATTCTCGACAGCGCTCCTGGTCACCTTGGCAGGGTCTATGATCCCCTGCTTCACCATGTCCACGAACTGCTCCGCCAGGACATCGTATCCGATCCGATCGTTTTCTTCCCCGTTCTGTCGACGCCTTACTTCCTCCGTGATCACGGCGCCATCCTTGCCCGCATTCTCGGCGATCATGCGCATTGGCTCCTCCAGCGCACGGCGGAGGATATCAACGGCTGTTGCTTCGTCGGCATTGCTGGCTTTTACATTGTCCAGGGCCGAAATGGCATTCAACAGAGCGACGCCACCGCCGGGCACTACGCCTTCCTCAACGGCCGCCCTGGTCGCGCTCAGAGCATCTTCCACCCGATGCTTCTTCTCTTTCAGTTCCGTTTCTGTTGCCGCTCCGACACGAATGATCGCCACACCTCCGGCCAGCTTTGCCATCCGCTCCTGCAGCTTCTCCCGATCATAGTCGCTGGTGGATTTCTCGATCTCCGTCTTGATCTGCTCGATCCTGGCCTTGATCTGCTTCTCATCGCCCCTGCCACCAACAATGGTGGTGTCGTCTTTGGTAGCGATTACCTTATCCGCCCGACCGAGATCGCTGATTTGAGTATTCTCAAGCTTTCGGCCCATCTCTTCGGTTATGACCTGACCGCCGGTCAGGAACGCGATATCCTCCAGCATACGCTTTCGGCGGTCGCCGAAGCCAGGAGCTTTCACTGCCAGCACATTCAGCACACCCCGGAGCTTGTTCAGCACCAGAGTCGCCAGAGCCTCGCCGTCCACGTCCTCTGCAATCACCACCAGATCACGCTTGCCCGACTGGATGAGCTTCTCCAGCAATGGCACGATGTCGGTGGCGGCGGAGATTTTCTTGTCGTGGATCAGGATATACGGCTCCTCGATCGCAGCTTCCATCCGATCAGGATTGGTGATGAAATACGGGCTGATGTAACCGCGATCGAATTGCATACCCTCGACGTACTCCGTCTCAAATTCCAGCCCTTTGGACTCTTCCACGGTGATGACGCCATCCTTGCCGACCTTGTCCATCACCTCGGCGATCAATTTCCCAATTTCCATGTCCTGGGCGGAGATAGCCCCCACGTGGGCTATGTCCTCTTTGGTCTTCATCTCGATGGCCTGATCTTTGATCGCCTTGGAGAGCGCTACGCCCCCTTTCTCCAGTCCATGCTTCAGAAGCATGGGGTTTGCGCCTGCTGCTACGTTCTTCAGCCCCTCGTCCACGATCATTTGGGCGAGGACAGTGGCAGTAGTGGTGCCGTCGCCGGCCACATCGTTGGTTTTAGTAGCAGCTTCCTTCAGAAGCTGGGCACCCATATTCTGGAACGGCTCCTCGAGCTCGATCTCCTTGGCAACAGTCACGCCATCGTGAGTGATCGTAGGGGAGCCCCATTTCTTGTCCAGAGCCACGTTCCTGCCCTTGGGGCCAAGGGTCGTCTTCACGGCGTCCGCAAGGGTGTCCACACCGATCTTGAGGTTCCTGCGGGCTTCCTCGGAAAATACCAGTTGCTTTGCCATATTCACACCCTCCTACTTCGGAAATATACCATAGATTACAGAGGCTTTCCGCAAACGTGCGATTCCAGGAATATCGTCGCATTCAAAGGAACGCCTGGTCGGAAACTGGGACCCAGACGTCATCCTTTGTCCACGATCGCCAGCACGTCGCTCTCGCCCATAATCAGATACTTGGTGTCGTCCAGTTTTACCTCGGTTCCAGCATACTTGGCGAAAATAACCGTATCGCCGACTTTCACGTCCAGCGGCGTCCGCTCCCCGGTTTTGTCGTTCCAGCGACCGGGACCGACGGCGACCACCTCCCCCTGCTGGGGCTTGTCCTTCGCCGTATCGGGCAGGAAAATACCGCTGGGTGTTTTCTCCTCTTTCTCGATAGGCTTCACCACTACCTTGTCTCCAAGCGGTCTTAGAACAACATCCTCACTCATTTTGATCCCCCTTTGTATGTAAAGTGCCTGCCGTAACCACCACGGCATGATACTGTTGGCATCGAAATGCCCGGCAGCGAACCGCAGGGCCAAAGGCGGGATGGCCGCGCTTTGGCCGAGAACCCGCCAGCAGATTCATGACATTGCGACGGCCATAACAGCGGGCAGGCAGCCTGCACCGCCCACCCGCAGAACCGGCCCATTCCCAAATTACCTGGCTACTTCTACCTTGATGCTCTTCTCCGGCATCTTCTTCTTCGGCAACGTGACGGTCAGGATGCCATCCTTGAACTCTGCCCTGGCGCTCTCCGCGTCAGCGGTAGGAGGCAAAGGCAAAACTCGTTCGAAGGAGCCAAACTGGCGCTCCTTGATCACATAGTTGGCGGCTTCTTCGCTGTGTTCTTCCTCCATCTTCCCCTTGATGATAAGCCTATCCCCTGAGACTGATAACTCGATGTCCTCAGGCTTGACGCCCGGCACGGTAGCTTTCGCCACTACTTCTTTGTCTGTCTCATACATGTCCACCGACGGGGTAAACCCCCTGGCCCTGGTCACGCCGGGCATCCGAACGAAGCTCTCGTTGAAAAGTCTATCCATCGCCTCTCGCAGAGAGATCAGATCTCGCAAAGGTTCCCATCTCACCAAGTCGGCCATAGGCGACACCTCCTTATCTCGCAAATGGATCATCCCTCGTTTTTCATGCCCCGATGACATGGGTGGTAGCCGCTTCCGTGTGCACTTTCCGTACGCCTGGCATGTCGTGGACAGCAGATATTGCTTTCTGGACTTCTCCTTCAGAAAGCTCCACCGTGTGAAGCGTAACCTCGCCCAGGTAGGACTCGATGCGGACACGAGTCACCATTTCTTTCGTCTCTGGGGTTTCCGCCATCTTCTGTGCCGCGGCTACTTCGATCTCCTCGTCGCTGATGGTTCTGTTCTCCAAAGGGATTTTATCGTCAGTAGCATATCTGGCCAACGCCCCCGCCATCGCCTTCAGAGTGTTGGAGCGCACGTACCCGGTAAGAACGATCCGGCTCCCGTTCCACTCAGCTTTCAAGTTCAGACTGCCGTGACGAAGTTGATCGGATTCCTCCCATGCCTCTTCAATAACCCGGATGAGTTTTCCTCTGTCCATCAGGGCCTCCTTCCCGAGATTCCCCATAGCTGGACAAAATTAATTATGGGGAAATTATGTTAGAAAAACGCTAGAGAACCATTAGAGCATCGTTAAAGCGTATCCTCTCGTGTTTCTGGGGTGGCGCTCGGATTCCGACGATTAATTCTGACGACGGTTGTATCGCCGGAAGTGGAGGCTACCCGGCGGGTCGCTTCCACTGGCCCCCTGCCCCGACATCAGGAAAGAGGGGACCGCGATCGCTCCGCGCGGGAATGCAGGATGATGCAGAACTTAGTCGCCAGCGCCCACGTTTGGGGGTATGATCTCCCAGCCGCGCGCCACGGCTATTTTCCTGAGCTCCGGCGTGGGATACACCGCCACCGGGTGACCAACTTTCTCCAGCAGGAACCGATCTGTCTCACTATCCGTGTAGGCATAACTCCTGCCGAGATCGATGTTCCACCCCTGAGCCATCAGAAATCGGTCGAGACAATCCACCTTTCCTTTCCCCAGGCATACAGGGGATTCTGTGCCACCAGTATACCACTTCATCCGCTTGGACAACCATGTCCCAGCAAACCCATCGAACCCGTAATGCCGGGCGACAGTTTTCACCAGGTTACGGTACGATCCAGAGAGCAGCATCGTCCTGTGCCCGCGATCCTTGTGCCATTGCAGCCGCTCCAGCATCTCCGGCCTGACTCGGGGGGCAAAGTATTCCTCTGTGAGCCACCGGCTCATCTCCTTCAGTTGCTCATGGGTCATCCCCATTACAGTCCAACTGAGATGCTTGCCCCACATCAGATAGAAACGCTCCTGACTTATCAGCCCTACCCTGTAGAGAGGCCAGGGGATCATATGGACGAACACATAGGTGTACAGGGGCAACAGGTTCTTATGTTGCCGGTGGTGATATATCCATACACCTTTCCACATCCTACCGCTGGAGAACGTCCCATCGAGGTCGAAAATCGCAGCGATCATCTCATTTCCACAGCTTTGCCAGCAGATTCAGTATCACGGTGAGGAGAATGCTAACGAGGATCATGGAGACCAGCGGGATGTACACTGTCACGTTCCCCCTGCGCCAAACGATATCACCTGGGAAATGGCCGACCCCCGGCAGGCGCCCCAGGAGCCAGATCAGTGCCCCCAGGAACACCAGCAGAATCCCGAAACCAATAAGCAGCTTTGCGAGGGAATCCCAGACATTCACCTCTGTTTCCTAGCCTCCCTTGCCAGCCAATCGAACACGCATCGACACCCTATCGTCTTCTTCATGGCGTTTTCCACTTACGGAATGTTGTCCGGTAAAGCCCATCAGCGTTGGTTCTGTCCCCATTTTTGATAAGCGACCCACTGGCCAGTACGCCGGCCAGAGTAGGATGGATTGACCGTGAGTAACTGTTCAGGCCGGCGTGGCTCTTTTGATGTAAGCCTTTCTCACCGCAGAGTTCGCCGAGTACGCAGAGAAAAACAACGGAATCAAGCGAATCAGCGAGTCAGCGAATCCACACGCTCTCCTATTCGCTTCATTCGCTCATTCGTTGATTCGCTGATTTCGAATCTCCGCGTCCTCAGCGGTGAATGACTTCCGCAGCCCACTTCGACCAAATCTTGCCACAGTCAGCATGACCTGAACAGTTACGACCGTGATCCCTATGCGTGGCTTGCAAACCAACTTCTATTCCTCTGCATCCTCACTGTTCTCGTCCCAAAGTGATGGCTGCACTGGGCCCTCCGAATATGGGAAACCGAGGTGCTCGTATGCCAGCTTTGTTGCAACACGCCCCCTGGGCGTGCGCTCCAGGAAGCCGAGCTGAAGCAGGTACGGCTCCACCACGTCCATGATGGTGTCCGTCTCCTCGGAAACAGCGGCGCTCACGGTATCAAGCCCCACCGGCCCGCCCCCGAACTTGGAGATGATCGTCTCCAGCACCCGCCGGTCTATCTCGTCCAGACCCAACTCGTCCACGGCCAGGAGCGTCAGTGCCTGTTGCGCCACATCACTGGTGATGACGCCATCGGCCCGCACCTGAGCATAATCTCGGACACGTTTCAGAAGCCGCAATGCCACCCGCGGCGTGCCACGCGCCCGACGTGCTATCTCCCCCGCCCCATCATCGTTGATCTCCACCCCCAGCAGCCCGGCAGCACGGTTGACGATGGTGATCATGGCATCCAGGGAGTAAAATCCGAGCCGGTAGATGACGCCGAACCGGGTACGCAGGGGTGCAGAGAGAAGAGCTAACCTGGTGGTCGCGCCAATGACGGTGAACCTGGGAAGTTTGAGCCGGATGGACCGCGCTCCCGGGCCTCTGCCGATGATGATATCCAGGGAGAAATCTTCCATCGCCGGGTACAAAATCTCCTCGACAGCTTTCCCCAGGCGGTGGATTTCGTCTATGAAAAGTATGTCCCCTTTGTGCAGGTTGGTGAGTATGGCTGCCAGATCGCCTGCACGCTCGATGGCCGGGCCCGCCGTCACATGGATGGAAGTGCCCATTTCGTTGGCGATAACGTGGGCCAGGGTGGTCTTTCCCAGCCCCGGCGGGCCGTAGAAAAGAACGTGATCCAGCGGCTCCCCACGCTTCTGCGCCGCTTCCAGGAGGATAGACAGGTTCTCCTTCACCGTCTCCTGCCCGATGACCTCGCCCAGGGTTCTGGGGCGGAGAGATGCATCCAAGGTGGAGTCGGTGGGCGTTGGCTGTGGTGAGATCACTCTATCCGTCATCGGTCTGCGCATAGCCGTTTTTGCAAGCGACTACCCTTCCTCCTGTCTCCAGATATCCGTGGGCCTTTCTTCCCACCCACCGGCAGATGCGAAATCCAGCTTAGGTGGGTCCAGGCTGACCACCTCCAGTTCCTCCCCACAGGAAGGACACACGATCATCTCGCCTACCTCGACGCCATTGCCCAGAGCTATCGAAAACCCACAGTGGGGGCACCTTGCTATCCGGTCTTTCATAGCCAACCTCCTGTGCAACTTCGGCCTCCACCCCCGAGAGGGCCTCGGCATTGGAGCACAGTCAATTGTACCACACGGAAGCTGCGATTGCCCAACGAATCCGGTCTAACCCTGTTCTCTGGTATACAATTCTCTCAGGTTCCGGACTTCCCTTAGCGTGTGCCGCGTCTCCTCCATAATTTGCCGGATTACTCTGCGGGCTGTCCAGTCCTCACCACCGTGGTGCGTAACACGGCTTTGTTCTTCCGGTGTAAGGGAGGAGATGCGTGTGCGGAGCCTCTGGCGCATCGCCTTCATGCAGTCCAGTAAGTTGTCTGGACATTCCTCCAGGCGTTGTACAAGATGCCATTGGGTCTCCGCCGCCTCTTTCAGCACTTCCGCGATAGACGGATGTATGGGGTTCGGCTTCCAGGTCAAAGCGTCTTCCGGAAGAGACGTGACAAGCTCCATAACCTCATCCCACAGCACCGACATCCACTGTAGCAGCCGGTCTCGTTCGCATGTCATGAGAGGCATATAATCGCTGGGGAGGGCGCTTTCCTGCACTTCCTTGACGTCAAACTCTATCGGCTCTCTTTTATCCGGCAAGTGGTACTCGCCGCTTTGCCGGAGGAGGGAAAGGTAAGCCGAAAGATTCCCCCGCAGGTTTTCCAGAGTTTCCCTTTTGGTGCGCCCTCTGGCGACACATCCAGGAAAATCCGGCAGGTGCGCCAGATACCCTCCGACCTCTTTAATAGTTTCCTCATCCGTTTGGATGTAAGCAGTATAGGTGGCCATGTCTCACTCCTTGGTTCTCGAGATGTTCTTGCGCCGTTAAAAGTAGTGTGTTCTCAGGGCCAGTTTTCCGTGGAACAAAACGCGGCCCCTTTGTAGAGTAATTTTACCAGGTGTCAGGCGTTTGAGAAAGCGGAGAGGGTAATAGGGAGTGCGAAGCGATCCTGCCCCCCTGAACCGTCGCCGATCTCCATCAACCCCGATAGCGAACAGCAGCCCGGTTTCTAACGTTTATATAACGTTTCGCTAACGCTTTTCTAGCATGGCCCGGCTATCCTTGACGTTGAAAATCGAGGTAACCGAGAGCAAATCCTAACGTAAGATAAGGAGGTGATAATCATGACGGAACTAGTTCGCTGGCAGGATCCGTTCCGTGATTTGGTTTCTCTGAGAGATGCAATGGACAGGTTGTTCGAGGAAAGCTTCGTCAGACCATTCGGCTGGGTCGCTCCCACCGAGGGCGGATTGGCGCTGGATATGTACGAGACCGATGAAGACCTGGTGGTCAAGGCTGCACTGCCCGGCGTGTCTCCGGAGAACGTTGACGTAACCATCGAGGGTGACCGGCTGCGCATCGAAGGCGAGGTAAAAGCGGATGAAGAGATGGACAAAGGCAAAATTCACGTCCGCGAGCGCCGGTATGGCAAGTTCAGCCGTGCAATTCTGCTTCCGACCGAAGTACAGACGGACAAGGCCAAAGCCGAGTTCAAGGATGGCGTCCTGACCCTGACCTTGCCCAAAGCTGAGGAAATGAAGCCGAAGCGAATCAAGATCAGCACTACCAAGTAATACCTTGGAAAGAAGTCCCCTCCTAAGAGAATGGGAACTGCCAGTGGCAGTTCCCATTTTTTATGCCAGAA
>CAZDOZ010000105.1:1488-8864 GCA_964507175.1 uncultured Anaerolineae bacterium | reverse complement strand
AGCAAACGGCTCATAATCGTTGGGTCACAGGTTCAAATCCTGTCGCCGCCACAAACAAAGGCGACGCTCTCCGGCGTCGCCTTTGTTGTTAGTCATTTCGCCGCACGTGCAGCGATAGGAGGACAGAGGTGCCGTGCCCCGGTTCCCGAGTATTCTCTTTCTTACCTCAGCATTTCCTGAATCCTGGCGACCACCATCCCCAGGGCCACGGTGTTGAAACCGCCCTCCGGGATTATCACGTCGGCGTAACGCTTGCTTGGCTCCACGAATTCCAGGTGCATCGGGCGGACGGTCGTTAGATACTGCTCCACCACCGAGTCCACAGTCCGGCCTCGCTCTTCGATATCCCGGCGCAATCGCCGGATGAACCGTATGTCAGCATCGGTGTCCACGAAGATCTTGACATCCATCAGATCCCGGATCTCGGGCAGCGCCAGCAGCAATATCCCTTCCACCAGAATAACCGAGCTTGGAAGCACAGTCACGGTCTGCGAGCTGCGGGAATGGGTGGTGAAATCGTACACCGGCCTCTCGATTGCCTTGCCCGCTTTTAACTGCCTCAGATGCTCCACGAAAAGCTCGTTGTCCAGGCTGTCGGGATGGTCGAAATTGTGCCGGGCTCTCAGATTCAGGGGCAGGTGACTCAGATCCTTGTAATACGCATCGTGAGGGAGGTAGGCTATTCGTTCCTCCCCCACCTGTGCAAGGATACGATCGGCTACGGTGGTCTTGCCGGAACCGGTTCCTCCGGCCACGCCAATGGTAATGCGGTTCATCTTCCTCCCATACCCTCAAGAAGCCTTCCTGATTTCCTCGATCAACGCAAGCTGCCTTTTCCTGAGCATCCGTCGCCTGGGCGAAAGGAGTGCGGCCAGGAAAAACAGCGTCGTCGCGGTCAACACAATTGTAGCGCCAGAAGCTACATCGAGCCAATACGACAGGAACAGGCCGACCACGGCGCTGCTCACCCCCACGACGATAGAGTCCAGCATCATTTTGTTGAAATCATCGCTGAGCTGGTATGCGGTGGCGGGTGGTATCACCAGCAGGGCGGAAACCAGAATGACGCCTACAACTTTGATGGAAATGACCACTGTCAGGGCCATGAGGCTCAGAAGCAGGAAATAGAGGCCCGTCGCAGGCAATCCCTCGACAGCTGCCATTTCCTGGTCGAAAGTGACGAACTTCAGCTCCTTGTAGAGGACTGCCACGGTCAGCAGCACTATCCCGCCGATGGTCAGGCTGAGCCAGATGTCCTGCTCTGTGACCGCCAGGACGCTCCCGAAAAGGTACCCGAACAAATCCACGTTGTACGCTTTCATCAGCCCAACGAACAACACGCCAAGGGCCATGGTGGAGGCGAAGAATATGCCGATGGCGGTGTCTTCCTTGATTTCGCCTTTTGCGCTGGTCCACCCAATGCCCCACGCGGTCAGCAGGCAGAAGATGATGGCGCTCAGGAAGGGGTTCACCCCCAGGAGGAAGCCGAGCGCCACACCGCCGAAGGATGCGTGGGCTATCCCCGCGCCGATGAAAGACAGCCCCCGCAGTACCACGTAGGTGCCAATCACCGCACAGACTACGCCGATGATCACCGACGCCACCAGCGCCCGCTGCATGAAAGTGTAAGCGAGTATTCCCATTACTCTTTCCTCCTGTGCACGTCCTCCAGGCCAATGACCCCCGCCATCTCTTTCTTGACCACCATGTGCGGCATAGGCCCGTGGACAAACATCATTGCTGCACACCCGTACATGTCGGACAGGGCTTCCTCCGTCAGCACTTCCTTAGGCGGGCCGTGGACCACCAACGACTGGTTTATGCATGCCACTTTGTCCACGTACTGGGACACCACACCCACATCGTGGGAGACCATGACGATGGTTACCCCCTGAAGATGCAGGTCCGTGAGGATATCGTAGACGCTGGTGCTCGTGGTGACGTCGACGCCGGTGGTTGGTTCGTCCAGGAGGAGGAGTTTCGGATCGACCACCAGCGCGCGGGCTACCAGAACGCGCTGCTGCTGACCGCCGGAGAGATCACCGAAGCGTCGGTCCACGTGGTCAGTCATATTGACCATCTCCAATGCGCGCAAGACCGCTTCTTTGTCCGCGCGTGAGGGTCGCCGGAGCAGCCCGATCTTGCCATATCGCCCCATCAGCACGATGTCGAACACTCTGATCGGGAAGTTTGGGTCTATTTTGGTCGCCTGGGGAACGTAGCCGATCCATGATCGGCGCTCGCCGAGGCTTCTCGGTGGGACCCCAAAGACCCGGACCTTACCGGATGTCGGCTCCGTGAGCCCCAGGATCGTCTTGATCAGAGTGGTCTTGCCGGCACCGTTGGGGCCGAGCAATGCCAGAAACTCCCCCCGGCGCACTTTCATCGTGACGTCTTTCACCGCCAGGTGAGTCTGGTACGTCACGTAGACGTGCTCCAGCTCTATCACGAATTCGCTATCCACAACCATCCCCCTGTCCGGCTATTTCATCGCCTTTGCCATCTGCTCCAGGTTGTAGTGCATCAAGTCGATGTATGTCTCCCGACCTCTCACCCCGCCGATGGGATCCAGGAAAAGCACCTGTGCGCCGCATTCCTGGGCGATCACTTTGGCTGCTTTTGGCGAGAACTGCGGCTCCGCAAAGATAGCCCTGACGCCTGCCTCACGCGCAAGCTGTACGATCTTGGCTATCTCCGCGGGAGATGGTTCCCTCCCTGGGATCCTCTCCACCACAGCGACCTGCTCCAAACCGTACCGCCTGGCAAAATAAACCCATGCCGGATGGAATGCGATGAACTTCTTCGTGGAGAACCCGCTTACCTCCTTGCGGATCTCCTTGTCCAATGCCTTCAGTTTGCCGATATACTCTTCCGCGTTGGTGGTGTACACTTCTTTGCCCGCTGGGTCGGCCCGGACGAATGCATCCCGTATCATCTCGACCTGATGGATGGCATTGATCGGATCCAGCCAGACATGGGGATTTCCGCTGCCCTCTCCTCCCTGTTGCAGGATCTTCAGACCGTTGGAGGTGCGGACGACGATCAGGTCAGGATTGCCCGACGCCGACACCGCCTTGTCTGCCCAGAACTCGAACCCAAGTCCCACAAGCACCAGCACTTTCGCCCGGCTAAGCGCCTTGAGCTGGGAAGGTTTGGGTTCATATGTGTGCGGGCTGGCGCCAGGCGGTACCACTGTCTCCACTTGGACCCTATCCCCGCCGACCTGGGTGGCGAAATTTGCCAGTGGATTGATGCTTGCCATGACCAGCATCTTGCCGTGCTCCGCCGGAGCGGTCGGCGATGTTCGGGCGCACGCGCCCAGCAAGATCGCCAACGCCAGCATGATGGAAATTGCAGCGTACTTCTTACCGCTCACTTTCTCGCGCTCCTTTTTGCCTTTTCACACGGCACGCCGGGCAGAGTCCAAACACCTGGAGCCAGTGGTCTGTCACCACAAACCCGGTCTCTGCTTCTAGCTTTTTCAACAGATTCTCGATCTCGCCGTACCCGTCGAATTCCACCACGGCGCCACATTCAGTGCACACCAGATAGTGCCGGTGCCCGCCAGGAGCACTGGCGGCGTATCCGTGACAGCCTTCCCTCCCGTGCAACCGCTTGACCAGCCCCATTTCCGCCAGCAAATCCAGGGTTCGGTACACTGTCACCAGGCCGATTTTGCTGTCCTCAGCTTTTGCCTGTTCGTAGATCTCCTGCGGCGTCAGGCGATGTGCGCTCCGGAGTAGGACGTGCACCACCGCCCGTCTGGACGACGTCACCCTGTAGCCGCGCTCCCGTAGCCTCCTGGCAACCTCTTGCTCCGTCAGTTCCATGATCATCACCTGCCGTTAATGAATCGGACTTTTGACAATCGGGCTCCGCCCGACCACAAGATGTACCCTTTCTTCCCAGTCATGTACCAAGCGTGAAGCCCCAGAAAGCTCCGTTTCCGCTTTGTCAAAAGTCCAATAATGAAAATGATTTTCAATTATATCAGAAAAAGAAGAGAGTGTCAAACCATGTGGGTCGTTTGGTAGGTCTCCTGGGGATACTCCAGCGGTGCAGTCGAGCGGCTGAATGTTGGGGAACATCTACAGAAAGACTGCGTGGACCGCGTTCCCGATGTTCCAGCTTACCCTGCTGGGTTGAGGTACTTTTTCCGCAGTTCCACTGCCAGAGATTGTTCCTCGGCGGTCAGCGCGCCAGGTACCAGGTCCAGGTTCAGCGCTTTCGCGAACCCCTGGGTCATCGCCAGGGTGACCTCGCCCAAAGTCACGCGACGGCCCAGTGCTTCCTCCAATGTCGTTGCCCTGGCCCACAACGCCTGCCGCAGCGTTTCTCGCTCTTCCGTCGAAAGTGCCAGGCACTCGACGATCTCCGCCACGTCGCCTCTTAGCGGTATCGCCCCATGCTGCAACACGAACCCCTGGCGCCTGCTCTGAGCGCTGCCGATGAGCTTCCGTCCGCCGACGGTGATCTCGTACGCCGATGGTACCTCGAAGCACGCTGCGCTTACGTCTCTGCCAGCGCGTGCATCTGGCCCCGCCTGCTCCACCGGCGCTCCCAGTATTCGGAGTCCCTCGATTAGCCCTGTGCTCAGGGAGCGGTACGCATCCAGTACCCCTCCGGCCATCCGTGGGTCGTCCTGCGGGGCGGAGACGCTGTACGTGAGTTCATCGGCGTGGAGGACGGCGCGGCCGCCAGTGATCCTCCGCACCACCCCGTAGCCCAGGCGGGCGCAGGCGTCCAGGTCCACCTCCTCCAGCGCCTGGTGTCGCCCCAGCGAAAGGGTGTATGGCCGCCATGCGTAGAACCGCAGTGTCGGCGGCGAGTACTTCAACGATACCAGAGTTCCAATTGCTTCGTCTACCGCCATGTTGGTAGCACCATCGGCTGCTCCTTGCAGGAGCAAACGCCAACGCGCATGTTCCAGTTCGACCATATTCCTCACCAAGAAAAAAGGATATTGGTGTGTATCTGTGTTGATCCGCACCCTGCTAGCTGATCTGCTGGTTCCTACAATATCATTGGCGGCCGGTATTCACCCCACTCCTCCCTGAGCACGCCAGTTATCTCCCCCAGAGTGGCATACACAGATGCCGCATCCACGAAAAGTGGCAGCAGGTTCTCGTCCCCTCTGGCAGCGGAGCGGATCTGCTCCAGGGAGCTCCGGACGGCGTTGGCATCCCGTCTGGCCCGCAGCTTGCGCAGTCGCGCTATCTGCTCTCCCTGTACCCTGGGGTCGACCCGAAGCAGGCCAACAGGCGCCGCTTCTTCCTCGACGAATTTGTTGACGCCGACGACAATTTGCTCGCCCCGTTCGACGGCCTGCTGTGCCCTGTAGGCCGAATCCTGAATCTCCCGCTGGATGAACCCTGATTCCACCGCGGCGAGCGCTCCGCCCATGCCATCTATCTGCCGGATGTACTCCTCCGCCTGCCGTTCGATCTCGTTCGTCAGGTGCTCGATGACATAGCTCCCGGCCAGCGGGTCGATGGTGTCCGCCACCCCTGACTCGTAAGCGATGATCTGCTGGGTGCGGAGGGCTGTCTGCACCGATTCCTCCGTCGGCAGGGCCAGTGCCTCGTCCCGGCTGTTGGTATGGAGGCTCTGGGTGCCACCCAGGACGGCCGCCAATGCCTGGATCGTAACCCGGATCACGTTGTTCTCCGGCTGCTGCGCTGTCAAAGTCGATCCGGCGGTCTGGGTGTGGAAGCGGAGTTGCCACGATCGGGGGTTCCTCGCCCCGAACCGCTCCCGCATGATCCTGGCCCAGAGGCGCCGTGCAGCCCGGAACTTGGCGATCTCCTCCAGGAAGTTGTTATGGGCGTTGAAGAAGAAAGAGAGCCTCCCGGCGAAGTGATCGACATCCAATCCCCGGTCTATGGCTGCCTGGACGTAAGCGATGGCGTTCGCCAGGGTGAACGCCACCTCCTGCACGGCGGTGCTCCCTGCCTCCCGGATGTGGTAGCCGGAGATGCTGATGGTGTTCCATTTCGGGACGTTTTCCGCACAGTACTCGAAAGTGTCGGTAATCAGCCGAAGAGAGGGCTTCGGCGGAAAGATGTAGGTGCCGCGGGCCACGTATTCTTTCAGGATGTCGTTCTGGATCGTGCCTTGCAGGAGTTTTGGGTCTACCCCTTGCTTTTTCGCCAATGCCACCACCATCGCCAGCAGGATGGCCGCGGGAGCATTGATGGTCATGGAGATGCTGACCCGATCCAGCGGGATGCCGTCCAGCAGGACCTCCATGTCCTCTAAGGAGGAGATAGCGACGCCGACCTTGCCCACCTCGCCATCGGCCAGGGGATGGTCAGAGTCGTAGCCAAGCTGGGTTGGTAGGTCGAACGCCACAGAAAGCCCTGTCTGTCCCTGTTCCAGCAGGTACTTGTATCGGCGGTTGGACTCCTCCGCGGTGGCATAACCAGCGTATTGGCGCATCGTCCAGAGCCTGCCTCGGTACATGGTCGGCTGGACGCCACGGGTATATGGGTACTGCCCGGGGAAGCCTAGATCCCGCAGGTAATCCGCCCGCACGTCCTCCGGCGTGTAGAACCGCTCCAGTGGCGTCCCGGAGGGCGTCCGAAACTCTTCTTTCCGCTCGGGACGTTTCCTGAGGACAGGCTTCAGGACTTCTTTCTCCCATTTCTGTTTTTCCCGGGAGATCTCTCCCATCTGCCCCTCCTACGGTTGTATGCCGATCTTCGCCAGGCCCAACACCTGGAGGTGGCTGCCGTCGTAGAACCCCACCCGCAGGTTGAGCTTGAGGTAAGTGTTGCCCTTGAGCTTCCCGCTCCAGGAGATGGAGTCAGCCGCTTTGCGATATGGGTATCCTTCCACGCCGGATAGCTCAGCCCCTTTCTCTGTCTTTCCTTTGTAGGAGATCGTGGTACCGGGTACTCGATCGCCTTTCTTCACCAGGTAGGCGACCGGCAAGGAATACTCGATGGGGAATTTTTTGTCCCATTTCTCCGGCGTCGGACTGGCTCCAGAGATGGTTATGCTCACCGTGCCGGCCAGATGGAGGGAATCATTGCTTACCCAGACTACGCGCTGGTGCAGGCTCATCTCGACCCCGTCGGCGGGCTTGCCGTCCCAGTCCACGGAATCTCCTCTCAGCTTGTGAGCTTCTTGCCCACCGATGTCCAGGTCGGCCTCATCTTTGGAAAGGTTCAGCACTTTGATGTCGGTGCCTGGGAGTGTATCGCCTTTGTGGAGGGTTTTCTCCGTAGGACCGGCGTACACCAGGCCGTTTCCTGTTTTCCCGCCGCACGCGGCCAATGCGAGGATCAATGCGGGAACCAACAATGCCAGTTTGAGACGCATTTTCTCACCTCCGTTCAAGAAAACAGCGAATTCCGGAGACAATGCCGCCGGCC
>CAZDOZ010000105.1:0-1388 GCA_964507175.1 uncultured Anaerolineae bacterium | reverse complement strand
TTGGCGACAATGGTTTCCGGAAAGATCGCCCGTGCCTCTGCCTCCACTTCCTGGCTCCGGTACCTGCGGGAGATGTGGGTCAGGATCAGCCTGCGGACGTTTGCTTTGAGTGCCAGTTCTGCGGCCTGAGCTGCCGTCAAGTGGCCGAAAGCCTCCGCCAGTTCCCGCTCCGGTTCCAGGTAGGTCGCCTCGATGATCAGGGCATCGGCGTCCCTGGCAACCTCCACCAGGTTGTCCGTCCTGCCGGCATCGCCCACAAAGACTAGCTTTGTCCCCCGCACTGGTGGGCCTAGCACGTCATCCGGGCGCACCACACGGCCGTCTTCCAGCGTGATGCTTTTCCCTGCGACCAGTTCCCTGCGTTCGGGGCCGAAAGGCACGCCGAGAGCCACGGCTTTTTCCGGCAGGAATGGTCGGGTGGTTTTCTCCTGGAAGGTAAATCCATAGCAGGAAGGGCCCCGGTGGATGACAGGGAAAGCCCCGAGGATGGAATGCTCATCTTCCATTATGGTTCCGGGCCTGATGGTGTGGTAGATCAGGTTCAGCGGTGGTCTCCCGGGGCCGAAGACCACGTCCATCAGCATCTGGATTCGGCTCATGGCCGCCTGCCCGGCGAAAATCTCCACCGCCGGGATCATTTCCCAGCGCCCAAAAGTGGAAATCAGCCCGCCCAGGCCCAGGATGTGATCGAGATGACTATGGGTGATGAGGATTTTGCTGATTTTGCGGAACCCAAGGCCGCTGCGTAGAAGCTGTCGTTGGGTGCCTTCGCCGCAATCCACCATGAATCGGTGCTCGCGGTACATGACTATGGCCGAGGGAAGCCCCCGCTGCACCGACGGCGCGGATGCGGACGTCCCCAGGAAAACCAGTTCGAACATCTCGCCTCCAGGATGCCACAACGTTTAGGAATATTGTAACACAATCCGGGGGAAAGAGCATCTGGGGAATCGGTGATGGTAAGGAAGAATATCTCGCCAGCGCTGACATAACGAGGTGGCATGAGGCCTTTCGGGCGTAAGCGCAGAGGCGAAAGCACCTGTGGGAGGTGCTTTGCCCCTGCTTTTTCCGAAAAAATTGGTAGCGCCACGGGCAAAGCTGTACAGTGGACAATCCGCGAGTTGCGTCGGGATGGCGCATTTCAGCCGTTTCTACCGTCGTCAGCGCCAGCCGAGGCAGGTTTTTGTAGGGCGAGCTGTTAGCTCGCCCTGGTGCGACGCTCTCGAAGCCCTGCCTGCCAGTGAGTAGGGGCGACCTTTATGGTAGCCCTTGTCGGGAAAGGAAACGGAAGCTACCCGACGGCCCCTCCACCGCCCATGTCGATGGGAGAAGGAGAGGTTGGGGTGGGTGAGGGCCAGGAGCTGCTCCGCCCCAACAGTTTCGAGCGT
>CAZDOZ010000104.1:5827-8892 GCA_964507175.1 uncultured Anaerolineae bacterium | reverse complement strand
GTCAAAACTTTTTGTGGTATCTTTATGTTTGCTTGTCTCGAGCCCCGGGTTGTCCATAACCTGGGGAGATACCCTGAAATACCGGAGAGGTATGTTCTATGTGTAGTGGCTTGATAGGCGACCCGACCAACGGTCAACAACAAGATGATCCGTACTTAGAGCGCCTGACGCCAAAGGCTCAGGAGGTGGGAGGGGTATGATCTTGTGATATCCTGATCCCTCTTTCATCGGGCTTATTTACGCCCGCTTCCGCCGCCTGGCCGCTGCAGACGCGCAAAACATGCAGAAAGGAGGGCGATCGTGAAGCGGGTTTTTGATGTAGATGAAGTGGTGGAGCGCGTGCGAGATGCGCTCAAAGAAGGTGACATCCAGCAGGCGGTGTCCATCGTTGAGAGCCTTCGCCCGGCCGACCAGGCGGAGGTTTTCCTGGAACTGAGCGACGAACAACAGGAAGAACTCCTCCCGCGGCTGGATACGGAGGACTCTGCGGATATCCTGGAAGAGATGAACGACCTGGAAGCCGCAGAGGTTGCTGACCACATTCCCGATGGAAATCTTATCCGCATCATAGACGAGATGGAACCGGACGAGGCAGCCGATCTGCTCAAGGACCTGCCGTCGGAACGTGCCAAGAGAATTCTATCATCCCTGGAAGACCCCAACGAAGTCCGCCCTCTGCTGATCCATCCCGACGAAAGCGCCGGCGGCCTGATGACCAGTGAATTCATTGCTTTGCGTCGGCGCATGACCGTCGGCGAGGCGCTGGATGCAATACGCCGGTGGGCGCCGGAGCCGGACGTGGAAGAGTCCCTTTTCTATCTCTTCGTAGTGGACGCCGCCGGCAAGCTCGTTGGCGTCGTCAGTCTGTACAGACTGATTGCTTCTCCTCGTAACGCTCTGGTAGGGGATATAATGGATACCGACGTGATCCATGTCCGGGCCGACGAGGATAGGGAGGAAGTGGCCAGGCTGATGGCCCGGTATGATCTGGTAGTCCTTCCGGTCGTGGATGATGATGGAAGGCTGCTGGGTATCATCACCCACGACGACCTGGTGGATGTGCTGGAAGAGGAGGCTACCGAAGACATTCAGCGGTTGGGTGGTTCTGAGCCATTGGACAAGCCTTACCTGAGCACCTCGGCGATAGAAGTGGCGAAGAAGCGTGCCGGGTGGCTGCTCCTCCTATTCGTAACTGAGATGTTCACAGGTACTGTGCTCAGACATTTCGAGAGGGAGATCGCGGCCGTGGTAGCGCTGAACTTTTTCGTTCCGCTTCTCATTGGCACTGGCGGCAATGCGGGTTCCCAGACTACTGCGACTGTGATTCGTTCCCTGGCGTTGGGAGAAGTAGATCTAAGAGACGCTATAAAAGTCTGGTGGCACGAGTTCAGTGCAGCTATTATGCTTGGTATTTTGATGGGGGTGATTGGGTTTGTCAGGGCGTTGACATGGGGCACCAGCTACGACGTAGCTCTAGCGGTATCCGTGGCTCTCATGGGTGTGGTCATTTGGGCGACCACTGTTGGCTCTATTCTGCCTCTTCTCGCGGAAAAGTTCCACGTGGACCCAGCCATTGTTTCGGGGCCGTTTATGAGCACTCTGGTGGATGCCACTGGCCTTTTCCTCTACCTGGAAACGGCGAAAATCATATTGCACCTGTAAGAGGCGCTTCTTCATTTCGAGCGGCCAGAAACATGCTTCTGGCCGCTCTTGCATCAGAAGGTCAGTCGCGGCGGCCTGCCGTTACCTCGCCGATGAGCGACCATGGGCCAGCCCATGTTATCCGAACTGTTGCCAGCCTGCCATGCCAATCGCGCTCGTCTGAGAAAAATACCAGCTTGAAATTTCGGGTGCGGCCCATCCATCGCCCTTTTCGCCGGCCCTCGACCAGCACTTCCACCTCCTTGCCCAGCAGGCGCTCGTTTATCTCGCCAACGATCCGTTCCTGCAGCGCCTCCAGCGTCCGAAATCTGCGCCATTTCTCCTCGTCCGGTACATCGTCTTCCATGTACCTGGCCGCTACGGTGCCGGGCCGGGGGGAGTATCTTGCCAGGTGCGCCACATCCAGGCGTAGCTCTTCCAGAAGCCGATATGTGTTCTCGAACTGCTCTTCGGTCTCGCCAGGGAACCCGACGATGATATCCGTGGCGATGGATGCTCCTGGTATTTTCTCCCGTATTTTTCGGACCAGCGCCCTGTATTCGTCCACCGTGTAGCCTCTCTTCATCCTTTTCAGCACCGTGTCGTCGCCGGCCTGAACGGGCACCTCGATATGCTCGCACACTTTCGGCAGACCTGCTACCGCCTCCAAGATCTCATCGTCCAGGTAGCTAGGATGGCTGGTGAGAAATCGGATGCGCCACAGCCCCTCGATATCATGAAGCTTCCGCAGAAGGTCGGCCAGTCCGGGGGCGTTTGGGTTTTTTCGCTTCAGATCAACGCCATACCTGTCTACAATCTGCCCCAGCAGGGTTATCTCTCGCACTCCCTGGGCGACCAGATTGCGTGCCTCGTGGAGTATTTCCTCCATGGGACGGCTCCGCTCTGGGCCGCGGCGGTATGGGATGATGCAGTAAGTGCATGCGTGGGAACAGCCATAGACAATGGAGAGATATGCGGTCACGGGGTTGGCGCCTTTTTTCAACGACTCGTACCTGAGGGATTGCTCCCATGATTCCCCACCCTCTGGTGGTCTCTCTTCGATTCCCCTCGACTGCAGGTATTCGACCAGCGGTTCAGGGTCGGCGGGTGGCATGAACACATCTACGTGGGGGAAGCGCTCCCGCAGGCGTGGCGATGGATGTCGTCCGACCAGGCATCCCATCACCGCCAGGGTGACGTCCGGGCGATGTTTCTTCAACGATTTCAAAGAGCTGATCCGTCCGGTGGCTTTGTCCTCGGCGCTCTGGCGTACCACACAGGTGTTGAGGAGAACTACGTCTGCCTCGTGTTCGTCCAGCGTGGGCTCGTACCCCAATCTTTCCAGTCGTGCCGCAACTTTGTTTGCATCGGCTTTGTTCATCTGACAGCCGATAACCCATATGTAATATTTTTTGGCCATATTC
>CAZDOZ010000104.1:0-5727 GCA_964507175.1 uncultured Anaerolineae bacterium | reverse complement strand
GGCCCTGCCAGTATCTGTATTTTCGGGAAAACCTCGGACCACGTGACTTCAGAAAGGCCCAGTCGCTCTCGGAGTTGCTCAGGCGGCGTGCCGTATCTATACGCCCTGACCGCCGAAGTCCACCTGAGGACCTCGAAAGAGACCTTCTTCTGTATTCCGGCAATCTTGCCCAGATCACGCAGGTTGTACTCCAGGTTCCGGGCTGTACAGGTAAACAGCATGTCCACAGGGTGGTATTGTTGGATGTACTGGTCGAGAACCGGTAGTATCCGCGCCGGCAGGGCTATCTTCCTGGATTTGTGCTGCAGCTTCGGGGAATCATAACGGATTATGAGGGTTGGCGCTCCTGGCGAGGAGCGGTCTATATCCTGGAGCTTCGTATTCATGCATTCCCCTTTCTTTATGCCGGTGTGGAGCAGTAACAAGACCAGAAGGTAGGGGCGGGAATCGGGTTTCCGCTTCCACGGGAGATCCTGCCTGCCCAGAGCCAGATCGCGGGCGATTGCTACCAGCAATTTCACTTCGCTGTCGTACAGTATCCGAGGCATGGGGGTAACGACCCGATGGTGCACCAGTGGGGAGGCCGGGTCCTTTTCTATCACCTCGGACTCGTAGAGCCAGGAAAAGAAAACCTTCAAAGTGGTTGTCCTGCGGGCCAGGGTTTTCGGGCTGCATGGCTTTCCTCGGCCTTCCCGCATGTAGTCCAGGAATTCCTGAAGCTGTTCAGTACCTATATCTTCCAGAGTCTTGCTAGCGCCGAAATACTCTTCCAGGATGTGTAGGTCGCTCCGGAATGCCTTTATCGTGTTCTGTGAGAATCCTTTGCGCTTCATGTATAGGTCGAAATGGCTGAACGCGGAAGAGAGGGGCGAGGATGGCTTCAGCGGCGGGAGCGATGCAGCCATCGAGATTCTGGAGTCTGTAGTTTCCGCTGGTTTGCCGCCGGGGAACAGCGGGATTTGCTGATTGTTGGGCATGGTCATACCTCCATAGCACATTCTTATACGGACCTATCCTACATGATGCCGGTCCAGGAGCGGGCCCACGAACGGTGCAGACCGTTGATGACGTGTCCGGAATCTGCGGATGCATTTGGGTCTCAACTCGTTCAAGTTGGAACTGGTCACCGGCTTTCCTTGCATTTCGTGTAGCTCGCATTATAGCATCCAATGGAGTCCGGAGCAAATCCTTGGAGCTCGACATGCCCCCAGGCATTTGCTCAGGAATCCTGCTGCCGGCTCACCATTTCATCACGCTCAGGTATTTGCTCCCGTCGTCTGGCAAAATCGTCACTACCACGCCTGCATCCAGCCGCCGAGCGACCTGGATTGCTGCCCTCACGGCTGCGCCTCCTGATGGCCCCACAAACCACCCTTCCTCGCGGGCCAGGAGCAAAGCCATCCTGAATGCCTCTTCCTCTGTCACCAGAATCACCTCGTCGGGGAATTCCGGGTCGTAAATCGGCGGCACAATGGAAGTCGGAATATGCTTCAGCCCTGGGATTCTGTCGTGGTACGTTGCTGGCTGGACGGCTATTATTCTGACGTGGGGATTCAGCTCCCGCAGCCTGCGTCCGGTACCCACCAGCGTCCCGCCAGTACCCACGCCGGCCACGAAGTGGGTTACAGCCCCACTTGTTTGTTCCCAGATTTCCGGGCCTGTTGTGTGGTAATGTGCAAGCCAGTTCGCCGGGTTGCTGTACTGGTCAGGATGAAAGTAGCGCTGCGGATTGGATTCCACCATGTGGTGTACCAACCGGATGGCCCCATCGATCCCCTCGTCCGGCGGCGACTCGATGATGGAGGCCCCGTAGACGCGCGCCTGCCACTTTCGCTCATTGCTGGCGCTAGCAGGCATCACCAGCTCCACCTCGTAGCCCCGTACCGCTCCGATGGCGGCATAAGCGAGACCGGTGTTGCCGCTGGTTGCATCTATGATCACCTTGCCGGGATGCAGGTCTCCCCTGCGTTCCGCCCGCAGGATCATCTCCAGCGCTGGGCGGGCTTTGACGGACCCAGCCGGATTGGTCCATTCTGCTTTCGCCAGCACGCGCACCGGCGAATTCTTCGGCCACACTTTTTGGGGGACCAGCATCGGCGTGTGGCCTACATATGAAAGTATTTCCTGGGCGACGAACACCCTTGTTTTTGGATCTGTCGAAATGAACATGGTACATGTCTCCTGTATCTTGCAAAGTGATGGAGCGGGACTGCGCAAAGCCAGGCTGCGGTCAATGGTTTGGGTTGAGTCCGGATTGGACTTTTGACAATCGGGTTGCCCTGCTGGGCTTAGTTTTTCGCCTTGAAGGCAGGAAAGAATGCATGGTACATCTTGTGGTCGGATGAAGCCCGACCACAAGATGTACCCTTTCTTCCCAGCTGTCTACCAAACGTGAAGACCCAGAAGGCTCCGTTTCCGCTTTGTCAAAAGTCCAATTCAGAACTGGGACGAGAAAAGAGAGCGCGGGACAGCGAGCATAGCGGACTATGCTATGCTCGCACGATACAGGAGCAAATGCGAGGGAATGTCTTTCTCGATGTTGCGAATTTGGCTAAATGATCCATCGTTTCCGACCTCAGTCGCAATGATAGCATCTCTGGCGGACGATGTCAAAGGGCCAAAAACGCCGTTTTTCTTGCCCGATGCCCTTTCCTGTGATACACTACGCCGAAAAACAATGCCATCGACGCGAGTCCACTTTTTAGATTCGCCGATTTGCCTTCAGGAGGGGATATGAGCGAAGAGTATAAGCCGCAGGAGATCGAACCAAAGTGGCAAAAGATCTGGGAAGAAACGGGAATCTACAAAGTCAAGGAGGACCCGGGCAAGCCGAAGTTTTATTTCCTCACCATGTTCCCATATCCCAGCGGCGACCTTCACATTGGCCACTGGTACGCCATAACGCCGTCGGATGCTGCGGCCAGGTACAAGAGGATGCAGGGTTACAACGTCCTCTTCCCCATAGGGTTCGACGCTTTCGGGCTCCCGGCGGAGAATGCCGCCATCCAGCACGGCATTCATCCGAAAGAATGGACTTATAAGAACATCGAGAGGATGCGGAAACAGCTCCGCTCCATGGGTGCCATGTTCGATTGGGACAGGGAGGTGGTGACCTGTGAACCGGACTACTACAAATGGAACCAGTGGTTCTTCCTGAAGTTGTACGAAAAGGGTCTGGCGTACAAGAAAAAGGCCCCTGTGGATTTCTGTCCTACCTGCAACACCACCCTGGCGCGGGAGCAGGTCATTGGGCCAGAGCGGGTCTGCGAGAGATGCGGCACCCCGGTCATCAAGAAGGAGATGGAGCAGTGGTTCCTCAAAATCACAGACTATGCGGAGGAATTGCTGGACTTCTCCAAGCTGGACTGGCCGGAGCGGGTCAAGGTGCTTCAAACCAACTGGATTGGCAAGAGCACAGGCCTCCAGTTTCGGATGGAAGTGAAAGACCATCCGGGCAAGTCTTTCGAAGTGTTTACCACCAGGCTGGATACTGTCTATGGCATAACCTTTGCCGTGTTGGCTCCGGAGCACCCGTTGGTAGACGAGCTCACCACGCCAGAGCACCTGGAGGAGGTGAAGGCTTACAAGTACAAAGCCGCCCGCCAGAGTGAGATCGAACGGCTGAGCACCGAAAAAGTGCGTGATGGCGTTTTTACCGGCACATATGCCGTAAACCCGATGAACGGCGAGGAGGTCCCGATTTTTGTCGCCGATTATGTGATGATGACCTATGGCACCGGAGCGATCATGGCGGTGCCGGCCCACGACGAGCGCGATTTCGACTTTGCCCAGCGCTACAACCTGCCTGTCAGGGTTGTCATCGCTCCGCCCGACTGGGATGGTGGAGCGTTGAGTCAGGCGTACACAGGCGATGGGACGATGGTGAATTCCGGGCCGTTCGACGGTCTGAGCAATAAGGAAGGCTGGGAGAAGATTGCCGACTACATGGAAGAGAAAGGCATCGGACGGCGGGCGGTGCAATACCGTTTGCGAGATTGGCTCATCAGCCGACAGCGGTACTGGGGCACGCCTATCCCCGTGGTTTACTGTGAGAAATGCGGCATCGTGCCGGTGCCCGAAGACCAGCTTCCCGTCGTGCTGCCGGAAGACGCCGAATTCAAGCCCACCGGTGAGTCCCCGCTGAAGTACCACGAGAAGTTCCTGCACACCACCTGTCCCAAGTGCGGCGGCCCCGCCATCCGGGAGACGGATACTATGGACACCTTCGTGGATTCCTCCTGGTACCAGTATGCCTACATCAGCCCGTACTACGACAAAGCGCCTTTCGACCCGGAGAAAGGGGAATACTGGCTGCCGGTGGATCAGTACACCGGTGGCGTGGAGCACGCCACCATGCACCTCCTCTACACCCGGTTCTTCACCAAGGTGATGCGCGACCTGGGGCTGGTGGATTTCGACGAACCGATGGTGAAGCTCTTCAACCAGGGGATCATCCTGGGGCCTGACGGCAACCGGATGAGCAAGAGCCGCGGGAACGTCATCGCTCCCGACCCGCTGGTGCAGAAATATGGGGCCGACGCCGTCCGGGCATACCTGATGTTCATCGGCCCTTGGGACCGCGGCGGGCCGTGGAATCCGGAGGGAATCGAGGGCGTGCACCGCTTTCTGCATCGGGTGTGGGCGCTGGTGAAAGGGCCCGGTCCTGAGGGCGAAGGCAGTCCGACAGAGAAGGAACTGTTAGAGCTCCGCCGCATGACCCACAAGACCATCAAGCGGGCGACCAGGGACATCGAGGCGTTCAAATTCAACACCATGCTGGCCGCGTTGATGAGCTTCACCAACTTCCTGACGAAGGCAAAGGAGACGGCGGTCTACGGCACACCGGAGTGGGACGAGGCAATCCGCAACCTGCTCCTGCTCATGGCCCCGCTGACGCCACACATCGCCGAGGAACTGTGGGCAGCCACCGGCGGCGAATATAGCATTCATCAACAGCGCTGGCCCACCTGGGACGAAGAGCTGACCAAGGAGGAGACCATCACCCTGGTCATCCAGGTCAACGGCAAAGTCCGGGACAGGATCGAGGTGGAGGCCGACATCGACGAGGAAACGGCGAGGAAGCTGGCTTTGGAGAGCCTCAGGGTGCAGAAGTGGCTGGATGGAAAGACCATTCGGAAGGTCATCTTCGCGGGCGGTAAGCTGGTGAACATCGTGGCGAAGTAAGGATGCGGAGGTCACTATGGAGCGAGAAGTAGTACGTACCGACAAAGCGCCCGTAGCTATCGGCCCTTACAGCCAGGCGATCCGAGCTGGGGAATTCGTCTTCACCGCTGGGCAACTGGGCATAGACCCCACGACTGGGAAGCTGCGGGAAGGCGTGGAAGCCCAGGCCCGCCAGGCACTGGAGAATCTGCAAGCGGTGCTAGAGTCAGCAGGCAGCGGGCTCGACATGGCGGTCAAGACCACCATCTACCTGGCAGACATCGCCGATTTCCCAAAGGTCAACGCGGTCTACGGGGAGTTCTTTGGTGCAGAGCCGCCTGCCCGCTCGACGGTGCAGGTGGCAGCGCTGCCCGTCGGAGGCCTGGTGGAGATAGACGTGATGGCGCTGGCGAAAGGGTGAGTAGACTTTACCGGAATGCGATAGGAACGCATTCAACCGTGGGGCAGGCCGGCGGCCTGCCCCACGCTACTTCCTTTTGGACTTTTGACGTAACTGTTCAGGGGGATTCCCCACCGCAGAGATCGCTGAGAACGCAGAGAAAA
>CAZDOZ010000103.1:0-8950 GCA_964507175.1 uncultured Anaerolineae bacterium | reverse complement strand
ATGGAAAATACAATCCGAAGCATAGCACGGGCCCCCAGGATTTGCTTCGAAATCTCTCGAAATCCGGTATTGACAATCTTCCAAGAGGTCTGATAAAATAAGCTCAAATGTGTGAGGCGGGACTGACCGTCGCTTGCGGGCATTCAATCGAAAAACATGGGAGGAAAACGGAATGAACGAAGAAATCTTCGAAAAAGTAAAAGCAATTATCGTGGATCAGTTGGGCGTAGACCCTGAGAAAGTGACTCCCGACGCCAGCTTCAAGGACGACCTGGAGGCTGACTCCTTGGACTTGGTGGAACTGATCATGGCGTTCGAGGAGGAGTTCGAGGGCGAGATCTCCGACGAGGACGCGGAGAAAATCGTTACCGTGGGCGACGCGGTGGAGTACATCGAGACCCACATGCTGTAACAGTTTCCGCCGGAGAATCGCGATTGCTTACAATACCGGACTGTCTGGGACGTCCGGTATTGTTTTTCGCGCGCGGGTGAAAGGCTGTTCGCCGGTGATTGTGCTCACGGATGACACTATCGGTGCCAATTTCAGGGTCCGGCCTCAGCGAAGGATGACTTGACATGTCGGGTAGCACGCCAGTCAGTATAATCCTCCTGGCGGGAGGAGAGAGCCGCCGGATGGGGCAGAACAAGGCCCTGCTGCCTTGGCGCGGCGTCCCCCTGATCCAGCACATCGTGGAGAGGCTGCGAGAGATAGGCGACGACCTCCTTATGGTGACCAACACGCCTCAGGAATACGCTTTCCTGGGACTCCCAATGGTGCCTGATGTGATTCCCCATGGCGGGTCGCTGGTGGGGCTTTACTCCGGCCTGGAGGCGATACGCCATCCGTGGGGTCTGGCCGCTCCCTGCGATGCGCCTTTCGTAAACGCCGACCTCGTCCACTACATGCTTTCCCTGCGGGAAGGTTATCAGGCGGTGGTGCCCATCATTGGAGATAGACATGAGCCGCTCCACGCCCTCTACCACAAAAGCTGCCTCCCTGCCATGAGGAGGCAAATCGATGCAGACCACAAGCGGGTCACCAGCTTCTATTCCGAAGTGCGTATTCGGTTTCTGAGGGAGGAGGAGATAGATCGCTTCGACCCCGAGCACATGTCCTTCCTCAACGCCAATACCCCCGAGGATTGGGAAGAAATTCTTGCCGTGGTGGAGGCAGGGACATGAGCACGCCCGTCCGCTCTCAATACCTGGCGATGAAGAAGCGGTTTCCGAATGCGATTCTCTTCTTCCGCCTGGGAGACTTCTATGAGACTTTCGACGAGGATGCCAAGGTCGTCTCGGAGGTGTGCGATATCGTCCTCACCTCCAGGCCGGTGGGGAAAGGAGAGCGGGTACCCCTTGCCGGAGTGCCTTACCACAGCGCCGATAGCTATATCGCCAAGCTGATCGCCGCTGGCTACAAAGTCGCCATTGCCGAACAGCAGGGGAACAAGCCGGTGCGGGGCCTGGTTCCTCGTTCCGTAATGCAGGTGGTCACGCCGGGAACGCTGGTAGAGCCATCGCTGATTCCCGCCAGACAGAATAACTACCTGATATCTGTCTGGCACGAGGGCGGCGCGTCCGCCCTGGCGTATGCCGATATCACTACTGGCGATCTGGCGGCGACTCAGTTTGCCGACGACGAGGAAGCGAGCCGCCTGCGGAGCGAGATCGCACGACTCCAGCCCGCGGAGATCCTCTTCCCTTCGGACGACAATTCTCCACCGCCCTGGGCTGTGCTGGAGGGCGCGCACCCGTCCCCTTACCCCTCCTGGCGGTTCGATGTGGAAGGCGTGACGAACGTCCTGAAGGAACACTTCGAGGTCGCTACCCTTGACGGCTTTGGTCTGGGCAGGATGCCCCTGGCGGTCAGAACATCCGGCGCTCTCCTCCAGTACCTCCGAGAGACCCAGCCTGCGTCCCTGAAGCAACTAACAGAAATCCACACCTACAGCATCGATTCTTTCATGATCCTGGACGAGGCCACCCGCCGGAACCTGGAGATCACCGCGCCGATCCGCGGCGATGGCCCGGAGGGGTCGCTCCTGTGGGTGCTGGATTCCACCGTCACCCCCATGGGTGGCCGGATGCTCCGGCGTTGGCTTAGCCAGCCGCTCCTGAACGCCACTGCCATCGAGAAGAGGCTGGATACGGTTCAGGCGTGGACGGAGCACACCAGAGAGCGACTGGAGATAGCCAACCTGCTGAAAGGCTTCGGCGATCTGGAGCGCTGGACGAGACGAGCAGCGCAGGGCTTGGCAATGCCGCGGGAGGTCGCGGGCATCCGAAGCGCCCTGCGGCGCTTACCCGAGATAAGAAGCCTGACGGAACAGGTCTTCGGGACCGGATCGCCAGAAGCGGAGGGCGTCTCCCCCATGGACGACCTCCTGGCGCTGCTGGATCGAGCCATCGCAGACGATCCGCCCGCCACGTTGAACGTCGGCGGCGTGATCCGGTCTGGCTATTCCGAGGAGCTGGATGGGATAATTCAGGCCGCCAGGGATGCAAAAGCATGGGTTGCCAACCTGGAGCGGCATGAACGGGAGCGCACCGGGATCAAGAACCTCCGGGTGGGGTACAACAAAGTCTTCGGCTACTACATCGAGGTCACGAAAGCCAACGTCCACCTCGTGCCGGAGGGCTACATCCGCAAGCAGACCCTGGTCAACGCGGAGCGGTACATCACGCCGGAACTGAAGGAGCGGGAGGCACTCATCCTGGGTGCCCAGGAGCGGATGTTGGAGCTGGAGCAGCGGCTCTATCGGGAGGTGCTGGCGCAGGTAGCGGATGCCGCGCCGACGTTGCGACGCGTGTCCAGGACCGTCGCCTACCTGGACGTGACAGCAGCCCTGGCCGATGTGGCAGTGCGCAATGGCTACGTCCGCCCGGAGATTGCCGATGACCAGGTGTTGGAAATCAAAGGCGGCCGGCATCCGGTGGTGGAACGGAGCCTGGACGAGCCTTTCGTTCCTAACGACCTCCGACTGACGCCGGAGGAGTCCATCATGATCCTCACTGGCCCGAACATGAGCGGCAAATCCACTTTTCTGCGTCAGGCGGCCATCATCACCCTGATGGCTCAGATAGGGTCTTTCGTCCCTGCCGAGCAGGCGCATATCGGCTTGGTGGATCGGATTTTCACCCGCATCGGAGCGGCCGACGAGATTCACCGCGGGCAGTCGACTTTTATGGTGGAGATGGTGGAGCTTTCCAATATCCTGCACCACGCCACCCCCCGCAGCCTCCTCATCCTGGACGAGGTCGGGCGGGGCACCAGCACCTACGACGGGCTTGCCATCGCCTGGGCTGCAGTGGAGTATATCCACAATCACCCGAGGCTCCGTGCGCGCACTCTTTTCGCTACCCACTATCATGAACTGATAGACCTGGCCGAACAGCTTCCCCACGTGACGAACTACAACGTGGCGGTCGCTGAGGAGGGGGAGAATGTGGTCTTTCTCCACAAAGTCGTCCCAGGAGGGGCGGACAAGTCCTACGGAATCCACGTGGCGCGCCTGGCAGGCCTGCCCAGGCAGGTAATCGTACGCGCCCAGGAGATCCTCGACGGCCTGGAGAAGCGCTCTTACGAACAGAAACGCCAGGTCCCATCCCGCCGTCCTGTGCAGCTTCCTCTTTTCACCCTTGAGCACCCGGTGCTGGAGGAAATCAAAGAAATAGATGTCAACTCCATGACCCCGCTGGATGCTCTGAACAAGCTTTACCAGATTCAGAAAAGGCTGAAGGAAGAATGAGCCGCGGTACGACTCTTGTGATTGGTCTTGACGGAGGCACCTGGGATGTGCTCCTCCCTCTGGCGGAGAGGGGAACTATGCCCAACCTTGCCCATCTTCTGCAGGGAGGAGCGTGGGGAACCCTTCTTTCCACATTGCCGCCTTTCACGGCCACCGCCTGGACCGGATTTGCCACGGGCAAGAACCCCGGTAAGCACGGCGTTTTCTCTTTCCTGGAGGATGGTCAGGTGGTTACCGGAGCATCTGTCAGGGAGCCGCGTTTTTGGGATTTGATGGGGGTTGCGGGGAGGCGTGTGGCAATAGTGAACGTGCCCCTGACCTACCCGCCCACGCCAGTGAACGGTATCATGATCACCGGGATGCTCACCCCACCCAAAGCTCGGGTATTTACCTATCCGCCATCTCTGAGCGACGATCTCCGGGGGCGCTACCGAACGGACGTTTCTTTCATCGGGAAAAAGGATGCGCTGACCGCAGCGCGCACGCCAGACCGAGAAGCTTTGCTGCAAGAGCTGATCGAAGTCGAGCGGATCCGGGGCGAGGTAGCGTTGGAACTCATGGGACGGGAGCGCTGGGACCTCTTCATAGTGATTTTCACTGGCACCGACCGGCTCCAGCATTTCTTCTGGAATGAGATCACCTCCGGTGGCGGGGCGCTCAGTATAATGCTCGAGCGCTTCTGGCGGGTGCTGGATGAGCAGATCGGGCGGCTGGTGGGGGCCGCGGGGCGAGATGCGTCGGTATTGCTGGTGTCCGACCATGGGTTTGGGCCTGCGCCCAGGTATTGGGTTCACGTGAATCGGTTGTTGGAAGATGCGGGGCTGCTGCGGCTCAAGGGGCTGGAGAGAGGTTCATGGAAAAACCCTGCTTTCTGGAAATGGCAGGCCCGGAGTGCGAGGCAAGTGCGTCGGCTGGCGAAGAAGCTCCTCCCGTCGTCGGTCCAAAATGGTCTCCGCCGGAAGGAGCGGGTCGAGGATTTGATCGACTGGGGTCACACGATGGCGGCGGGGCAGCCGCTGTACACCTTTACCTGTGGGATCAGGTTGTCTAACCGCGTTGGGAAAGACCGGGGGAGAGTGCTCGATCAGCTATTTCGTGTGGTCACGAAGTGGGAACATGGCGGCGGGCGTATAGTGGAGGAAATTTACCGGCGTGAGGAGGTTTTCTCCGGCCCCCATGCGTCGAAAGCTCCGGACCTTATCCTTGTGATGAGGCCTGAGTATTCCTGCGTGGAGTCCCTGGGTGGAGAGGCTGCGGTGGAGCCTTCGGTACCATTCCGATCCGGCGACCACCGGCGGGAAGGGATTTTCCTGGCCCATGGGCCGGATTTTGCTCCAGGACGCTTCCAGGAACCGCTCCATATCGAGGATGCCGCTCCTTTGCTGGTGTGGCTGGCGGGCCTGCCGGTGCCGGAAGGGATGGACGGCAGGGTGCCCGCTGGGATCCTGAAACGGGAAGCGCTGGCGGAAAGGCCAGTGCGCATTGGCCCGATGAGGGAGGGTGAGTTAGCTCCGGCCATGCCCCACGGCCTCACAGCGGAAGAGGAATTGGCGCTGGAGGAACACCTGCGTGGCCTGGGATACCTTTAACCTTCCTGCGCTACCCACGGCGCGCCATAGCATTGCTTGCTTTTTCCGCTGTCGCCATGAAAGAGCAGAGGCCGATAGTAATGAGCCGCTGGCAGTTTGCAAGAGAGCCGCTGATCGAAAAGAGCCTCGCCGGCAGCTTGTATTCGTCTCGATTTGCCCTGTAGGTAGAATGCCAAAGCGCAAAATGATGTACTGGCGCACCACATGTATCACTAATTTCCTTCGATAACCCTAACGGGTGATTGACAAACCGCGATTTTCCGTTACACTGGGGAGCGAATAAGCTGAGAAAAGTGTGTCCAGCAAATCAAATAAGGAGGTCCATACCAATGAAAAAAACTTTTGTCTTTGTGGTGACGCTGTTGGCCATCACGGCTATGACGGTTGGAGCGGCGGCTTCTTACCCGAATCCCGGGACCGGCAGCACCGATGTCCGTGTGATGAACACCAACACCAACGCGTCCGATCCTGCTGCCAACGTGGTGGCCCAGTACATCAACCAAAGCGGTGCCGTTGAGGCGACCAAGAACGCCAGCGTTTCTTCCCTCGGCACCCACGACTTCCTGGCCAGCGATTCCGGCCTCGGTGATGGGTGGGTCGGCTCAATGGTCATTTCTTCTGACCGAGCCCTGGCTGCAGTTGCCAACGTGATGTGGAACAGTGGCGTGGGTGGAGACGGTTCCTCTACAGGGACTTACACCGGGTTCTCCAGCGGCAGCACCCATGTGTACCTGCCGGCGCTCTACAAAGTCCCGACCCTCTCTTCCAAGATCTCCATCCAGAACACCGGCGACAGCACGGCGAACGTGCAGGTCAATTTCCGTGACAGGCTGGGCAACGCATATCCCGGCAACCCTGTCACTTTCACCATCCCGAAATATGCTCAGCACACCCTGGATCTGACCACCATCTCATTCCCGGACACTTCATACCTGCCTGCTGGCTGGTGGGACGGCTCCGCTGAGATCACTTCTGATCAGCCAGTGTCCGCGGTAGCGACAACCCTGTGGGTTGGCAAGTCCAGCACTTACAATGGCCTTACCCAGGCGGACAGCAAGCTGTACATCCCCACCCACTACAGGGTTGAGAGCGGCTCCACATGGTTGATCTACTCCGCATTGGTACTTCAGAACACCACAGGTACTGCGGCAAACGTGACCGTGCACTACATTCCTAGGAATGCAGGCACTAACAATCCCTTCGACTTGACCGTTACCATTCCCGCCTATGCTGCCTATGGCATCAACACAAGGAATGGCGGTATGCTGGCTCACGACAACCCAACCGCATGGAGCAACATGCAGAGTACACTTGGCTCCTGGTGGGACGGCACTGTGGTGGTGGATTCCACCCAGCCGCTTGTTGGCATCGTGAACACCATCTGGCAGAACACCAGCACCGCTGGTACTTACAGCGCTGTTGGCCCATCCGGTGGCGCCACGGCTCTCTACGTGCCTGAGCAGTACCGTGTCAAGAGCGGTAGCTCCTGGGTCAAGTACTCCGCCGCCATCGTTCAGAACATCGGCACCAGCGCAGCGCACGTGACCCTGACCTACTACAACCCGGATGGGTCTCAGGCGTTGCCGGTGACCGACACCATCAACCCCGGCGCAGCCCTTGGCTACAACCTGCGCAACGGCGGCAGCAAGCCTGCCAGCACATTCGATCCGCTGGGCACCAATTATCAGGGCGGCCTGCTGATCACCTCTGATCAGCCGCTTTCCGTGGTGGGCAACATGGTCTGGGTATCCCCGACGAGGGCCGGTACCTACAACGGTGTGCCTACACCCTGACGGATGACCGACACAGATCAGAATCGACACCCCCGGTATCCCCGGGGGTGTTTTCCTATTTCCCCCGGAGAGGGCGAAACGATGGCCTGGCAGCCCACCATGTAAGATGCTCCCGCACCTGCCCTGGATTCTACCTTGCCTTTTTCCCTCTTTGACTACTCGCAACCTGTCGGGGTACAATGACGTTACATGTCCGAACCGAGGCGTGCGAGATGTATACACTTAAGCAGTGGTTGAATTCCCAGCCCCAGCCATTCCTGGAAGGTCTGGCAGAACTGTGGGGCATAGAAATACCAGCCGCATCTCACAGAAAGAGCGTAGACATCCTCGTCGGAGCCATGCCGGGTCGGGAACAGGTTGCGTGCGCTTTGAGTGGTTGTTCCCAGGCTGCCAGAGATGCTCTTGCCGAGCTCATGGGAAGCGGTGGCATGGCGAATCGCAGCGCGTTCGTCTTCCGATACGGCAAAATCCGCCCTATGGGTCCAGGCGCTCTGATGCGGGAGAAACCGTGGCGCAGTCCCATGAACGTGACCGAGGAACTCTGGTTCCGAGGTTTTATAATTGAGGGAACGAAAGTCGTAGAGGGGGAAACAGCAGAAGTGTTCCTGGTACCCCACGAATTACGTCCATGGCTCCCAATGGGCGAGCCGGTGGGGTTCTTCATGTCAGAGGCCGAACCGCCGGATAAAAATCTTGCATCCCCATGGACTCTAAGCGCAGATATGACACTGATGCTGGCTTTTATCTATCTCAGGCGGATGCGCCTGCGTTGGGATGGCCGGTGGCATACCAGCAATAGGCGGGAAATGGCTTCCATGCTTGGAGTTGCAGATGCAGATGACGCTTCAGGCAGATTTGGTTTCCTCTGGATACTGGCCCAGGAACAGGGGTTGGTGGTGGTGGATCCGGTCGGCATGGTATTGCTACATAGGGACAAATTGTTGAAATGGCTGGATCTAGCGGTGGCAAAGTCTCAAAAGGTTCTATGGCAGGCATGGCTCGGGAGCAAACGGTGGAATGACCTGTGCCAAGTGCCGGGATTGGATTGCACAGGCGGCAGTTGGGAGAACGATCCTGTGGGCACGAGGCGCAGGTTTCTCGGTGTCCTGGTTCGGTGGACACGTCCTGGAGCGTGGTACTCCATCGGCCGCTTGGTGGAAGCGTTTGGTGAGCATGAGCCGGATTTCCAGCGTCCTAACGGTGACTACAGGTCGTGGAGCTTGCGCAGCCGCGCCACAGGCGAATTGCTGACCGGGCGTGAGCACTGGCAAGATGTGGAAGGAATGTTGATACATTTCTTCCTGGTCGGCCCCATGTCCTGGCTGGGAGCGGTCGAGGTAGTGAAGCAAGGCGATGACCGGGTCTTCCGGTGGACAGAACGAGGAGACGCGATGGTCTCTGGCGAGGAACCGCTCGATTATCCCAGTGGAAAGGTAAAACTGGACAGTAAGGGCGGATTGTTGGTGCCGTGGGTATCCCCAAACAGGACAGTTTTTCGCGTTGCCAGGATAGCAGAGTGGGCGTCTCGGAGCGGTGATGGCCTCCGGTTCCAGGTAACGATAGACAGCCTGACGCACGCTCGTGCACGCGGCGTCTCGCTGGACATGGCTGTGTCATTTTTGCGAGATGCATCGGGGTGCGATGTAGCCAAGGATTGGCTGATTTCCGTCGCCAACGGTGGCGAGGCATCGGAGAACATGCATTAGACTTTATTGGAAACGGTGACTGTGGGAGCAATGTTCTTGCCCCCGTGCCTGCATCCTGTATTCCCGATAAAGTCTGTAACTGTTCAGCCTTGGACAAATTGAACGCAGATACC
>CAZDOZ010000102.1:0-8984 GCA_964507175.1 uncultured Anaerolineae bacterium | reverse complement strand
GCTCCGAATTTCTCCAGCTTCTGGGCGTATCCCATGGCCCATGGAAGCAAAGTCCTGGCCGGGACGATTCCCAGCCCGCCATGGGCGCATGCCCTTTCCCCGAAAACGGTCACGTCATCGGGACGGACGTTCTCGCCCCAGAAGAGCACCGGGACGGGGTGCCAGCTGTGGCTCCGAAGCTTCGCCGGTGTGGAGTGGTCGCCGGTAACGATCAGCACGGCTGGTTTCAGCGCCAGTATCCGCGGGATCGAGGCGTCTACCTGCTCGATGATCTTGACTTTGGCGTCGAAGTCCCCATCCTCGCCCCGGCTGTCGGTGTACTTCATGTGGATGAAGAAGAAGTCATAGTCGCCCCAATGCTCCTCCAGTGCAGCGATCTCGTCGTCCCAGGTTTTTCCTGCATCCAGCAGATCCATTCCGACCAGCCGCGCCACACCCCGATACATGGGGTAGACGGCTATGGCGGCGGGTTTCAGTTTGTAGATCTCCTGGAGCTTGGGCAGATTCGGGTCGCCGGAGAACCCACGCAAAGTGACCATGTTGGCCGGATGTTCGTCCTTGAGGATCTCCCGCGCTTTCTCGATCCAGGTATTGATCAGTTCAGCGGTTTTCCCCGCTTCCGGGGACAGCGCCTGCGCTGGCAATGGTGCTTTGCCAACCTGCTGTGGGTCGGTGTCGGCGATCTCCGGATGGAGGCCTTTGCCTCGGAGCACCAGGGCAAACCGGTATTCTTTCACCGGCATCACGAAAGTCTCCACGCCGGGCAACTCGATCTTGCTCAGTTTTTCTGTGAGGCGTGCGCATTCCTCGGTGGGAATGCGGCCGGCCCGCCGATCTACGATCAGCCCGTTCTCGTCGACGGTGCAGAAATTTCCACGTGCTGCCACGTCGTCTGGCCCCAATGGAAAGCCGACCCCCACCGTCTCCAGTGCGCCGCGGCCGATCTCGAATTCCAGTGGATCGTAGCTAAAAAGGGCCAGGTGCGCCGGGCCGCTGCCAGGCGTAATGCCGGGAGCTATTGGCACATGCAGCCCGACCATTCCCTCGGCCGCCAGTCGGTCCAGGTTCGGGGTATTGGCCGCTTCCAGCTCAGTGAGGCCGCCCGGTTCCATTGGCAACCCACCCAGGCCGTCCATTACCAGCAATGTGATTTTCTTGGAGTTCGTTATAGCTAGCTTTTTCAGTTCGTCGTGCATTTTCACCTCCACAAAATAGGGGGATAGCTCGTGCCATCCCCCGATTGTCTGTCGTTGACCATATTTAGCAGGAGAGCAGCATGTTGCCCCTCTACCAACGGATTCACAGGGTGTTTCAGAAGTAGGCTTTCTCCGTCTTCGGATCGAACAAATGCATTCGCTCCATGTCCAGGACGACAGTCATATCCTGCCCCATCACAGCGTGGGCCCGCGGGTCGACCCTGGCGATGAACTGGGTCTTGCCCGTGACAAGGTAGACGAATATCTCGTTCCCCATCATCTCCGTCACGTCCACTTTCGCCGCCATGCTGGCACCCTTCACACCGGGTGGAGTGTAGTCCTTGGCGTGGATGTTCTCCGGCCTGATGCCGAATATCACCTCCTGTCCTGTGTAAGGTTTGACTTTCTCGGTCAAGTCGTCCGGAATCTGCACACGGAACGAGCCGCCGTCGATGTAGTACTTCCCATCAGCCCCCACCATGGTGGCATCGAAGAAGTTCATGCTGGGGCTGCCGATGAATCCAGCCACGAACAGGTTTGCCGGATGATCGTACAGCATCTGAGGGGTGTCTACTTGCTGCAGGATTCCATCCTTGAGCACAGCGATCCGGTTTGCCATGGTCATGGCTTCCACCTGATCGTGGGTCACGTAGATGAAGGTTGTGCCAAGGCGCTGGTGCAGTTTCGTGAGCTCTGAACGGGTCTGGACACGGAGTTTGGCATCCAGGTTTGAAAGCGGCTCGTCGAACAAGAAGACCTCCGGCTCTCTGACGATGGCCCGTCCTACCGCCACGCGCTGACGCTGGCCGCCGGACAGCTGCTTTGGCTTGCGGTCCAGCAGATGCTCAATGCCCAGGATGCGTGCTGCCTCGTGGACTCGCCTATCAATTTCTTTCTTTGGCACTTTGTGGAGCTTGAGGCCGAAGGCCATGTTGTCGTAGACACTCATGTGAGGGTAAAGGGCATAGCTCTGGAACACCATGGCGATGTTCCGGTCTTTCGGAGCTACATCATTCACCATCCGGTCGCCGATGTAGATATTCCCTTGGGTGATCTCTTCCAAGCCTGCCAGCAGGCGCAATGATGTAGTCTTGCCACAGCCGGAAGGCCCGACAAACACGAGGAACTCCTTGTCTCGGATATCGATGTTTAGGTCGTTTACGGCGATCACGTCGCCGAAGCGTTTGTAAACATGCTCGTAGGTTACGCCAGCCATTTTATATTTTACCTCTTCTCCATTGGGATTATGCATCCTTTGCAAGGCCAGAACTGTTCGGCGAAAGCCGTGCCCTGTGGATGCAAGTGATCTTCTGACATTCTGTGGTTGTTGCTTTTCTGCGGGCCGGGCAGATCGGGGGCGATTAATCTTGGGTTTTTCCTGGCCTTGTCTTTCTCCTTTCTGGCGTTTTAGAAAAACGACGGACGATTGCTACTCTTTATTATACAGGAGACTCCGCTTGTGTGACAAATCTTGTCCTCGGCAGGATTTCGAGGCAGATCGAAAGCCCCGAGCCGCTCCAAGGGCTTTCTCGACGTGCCTGGAGCAAATCACGACTTGGCAATGGGGTTGATCAAGGCCGACGACGGTTCGGGGGGCCGGGGGCCCTACAGGCCCCCAGGATTTGCTTCTCTTTTTCCCTTGGTGGGCATTTGAGACGGCTCCCGGGGGGTGAGAGTGCACCAGTGGTTCGTCAAGCTGAACGTTGTGGGCACGGTTTCCACACTGCATTCCATCCGAGAGATGGTACGCCGCCGCATGTGTTCGCGGGTAGGTGAAGGCACTGCCTTCGCCTACCTGTCACCAACTGAAATGAGTTTGACAAGCCGCCAGTGCCTCTCCGCGTCCCGTAGGATACCCATTTTGCCGGGCAGCTGGAAGTGGGAAATGGCTACGACATGCCGGCGGTTTTACATCCTCCGCCCGAAAAGTTTTTCCAGGCTGTTGGCGCTCACCACCAACACAGTGGGGCGGCCATGGGGACACGTTCGAGGAGATAGCGTCTCCTCCAGCTGCCGTACCAGTGCTTCCATTTCTTTTTGCGACAGCACCTGTCCCCCTTTGACTGCTGCCCGCTTGCAGACAATCCGAATCAACGCTTCCTCTCGCTCTTTCTCCACCAGGTTCCTGCCCTGAGATAGCCCACGGGCCACTTCTGCCAGTGCCTGTGCCGGGTCTTGCTTGTGGAGCACCGTAGGCACGCCGCGCAGGAGGAACGCATTTCCCCCGAACAGTTCCAGCTCGAATCCCAGCATGCGAAGTACCTCCAGGTTCTCCGCCACAACTGCCGCATCCAGCGGGTCGAGATCTACGGATAGCGGCGATAGGAGGCCTTGGCTGGCGATGGCACCTCCGGCCCGCTCCCGCATCATCTGTTCGTAGAGGATCCGTTCGTGGGCGGCATGTTGGTCTATGAGGTAAAGCCCGTCTGGCCCTTCCGCAACGATGTATGTGGCCGCTACCTGGCCCACCACCCGCAACGGCGGCAGTTTCTCCGCAGGTTGCCTCTCGCCGGGCTCTTTCCCCGGTTCCTCGGGCGCGCGCCACCTGGGAGGTTGGGCAGATTCATTCGGCGCTAGTGGCGTTTCTTCTTTCGGCGTAGGCAGGTCCATGGGGAGCTGTACCTCCACCGCCGGAGGTGCCTTTGGTGCCACGATGGCCTGCTCCGCCGATGGTATTTTCCCCGTCTGCCACACGTCGGGGGCGATTTCCGGTATGGGTGAGCTTTCCACCAGCGCGGCCCGGACGGTGTGCTGTACTGCCCTGAAGACTTTCCCAGGTTCCCGGAGCCGCACTTCGGCTTTCGTGGGATGGACATTCACGTCCACTTTTGCCGGGTCTACCTCCAGGAAGAGGACGGCAATGGGAAATCGCCCAATAGGCAGGAGCGTGTGGTATGCCTGGATCACGGCATAGGTAAGGTGAGAATCTCGGATCAGGCGACGGTTCAGAAAAAGGACGATCTTGGTTCTGTCTCCTCGGTGAACCGATGGGGCACCTACGTACCCACTCACGCGGATGTCGTCGTCCTCTCCCGAGATCTGGATCATGTTTTTCGCTTTCTCCAAGCCGAACACCTGGGCCAGGACGCCGAAAAGCTCGCCGTCTCCAGCGCTCTGGAACGTCCGATGGCCGTCGCTGACGAGCGTGAAGCGGATTTCCGGGTACGCCAGCGCGTACAAGGTCACCACCCGGTAGATGTGCCCGCCTTCCGTCTGGGGCGTCCTGAGGAACTTGCGCCGCGCCGGGACATTGTAGAAGAGGTTTTCCACTATAGCCACGGTGCCTTTTGGGATGCCGTATGCCCCCTGGCGGACGATTTTTCCTCCATCCAGCTTTATCTGGGTGCCGACCGTTTTGCCTTCTGCGTGGGTCTGGAGGGTGAGTCGGCTCACAGCGGCAATGCTGGCAAGTGCCTCCCCTCGGAACCCCAGGGTGGCAATCCGTTCCAGATCGTCCGCCGATAGTATCTTGCTGGTTGCGTGTCTGGCGAACGCCAGCGGCACTTCCTCCGCTGGGATGCCACAGCCATCGTCCGTCACCCGGATCAGGCGGGTTCCCCCTTGTCTGATCTCGACTTTGATGTCGGTGGCGCCAGCGTCTATGCTGTTTTCGATAAGTTCCTTGACCACCGAAGCGGGTCTTTCGACGACCTCGCCCGCGGCGATCTTTGCTGCCAATTCCGGCGGCAGGATTCTTATCGTCACTTTCCGCTCCTCGTGCCGCGAACCAGCCATTGGGCCGTCAGACCCAGCGCCACCACCCCCGCCACGGCTCCCATGGCTACGGCTGCATCATACCAGATCCGGAATGGATAGAGGCGGATCAGGGTGTCTGTCTCCGGGAAGATCCAGGATTCTCCCTTGAAGAACACATGGTGGAAATCCACGAACAGGTTCTCGAAATCAAGGAACGTTGCGCCGACCAGCGCAGCCAGCAACAAAAGGGTCAACGCCCCGCCATACCCCCATGCCGTTCGGGCGTCTTTCCATGAGAATACCGTGGCTGCCAGCGCCAGCGCCGCCAGTACGATCCACAGCATCTGCAGCTTCGCAACCAGATTCCGCACATCCTGCTGGTGGGAGACCTCTCGTTGGTTGAAAGCAGGGGTCCCGTCGGGTAGACGAGCATCTTTGAGAGCCTGCATCCCGCCGGGCGTGGTCACCGATTTCAGCCCGATGATCGCCAGGCGTAGGCGTTCATTTTTAGTGAACCCATACCGGTCTGGCGGGAAGCCGGGTTTGCTGTATTCGTATCGGATAGTAGCGGGCTGCATCAGGAGCAGTGCCGCTCCCACTATCACCAGGTACGGTGTGGTCAGAATTACGATCCATTTTGCGATAGAGCGCATTGATCCCTCCTAACCTGGGCGAGCCAGAGACCAGTCCACAAATTAACGCAGATTACACGGATCTCTAGACACCTCGCGAAGCATGTCTCGGCATCAGAAGCATGCAACGTGCTGGTCAGGGTAAAGAAAGCCGTTAGCCGGCAGACGGCTCCCTCCGGAGCGTGGCCTCCAGTAAATGGCTACTGGCTCTTCTCTCCGCGAGTTAGTATACCATATCTCCATCGGAATGTGGCAGTTCCGCCTTGCCAAACCATCCCCTCCGTGTTACACTTTTATTGATTATTACCTGTCCGGAGGAGACATGTCCTCGCAATCTCTGTACCTGCGGTGGCGACCGCAAACGTTTTCCGAGATGGTGGGCCAGGGCCACGTCTCCCGCACCCTGCAGAATGCGCTGCGGGAGGGGAGGATATCCCATGCCTACCTCTTTGCCGGCCCGCGCGGCACCGGCAAGACCAGCATGGCCCGCATCCTGGCGAAAGCGGTGAACTGCCTCAACGAAGATGTGAATGCCCGCCCCGACAACACCTGCGACATTTGCCGGGCGGTCAACGAAGGCCGCCTGATAGATCTGATCGAGATAGATGCTGCTTCCAACACAGGCGTGGACGACATCCGTGACCTGCGGGATAAAGTGGCGTTCCGCCCCACTGTGGCCCGGTACAAGATCTACATTATAGATGAAGTCCACATGCTCTCCAACTCCGCTTTCAATGCCTTGCTGAAGACCCTTGAGGAGCCGCCTGAGCACGTTATTTTCGTCCTGGCAACCACGGAGCCACACAAGATACCGGCTACGGTTCTTTCCCGATGTCAGCGATTCGATTTTCGCCGCCTTTCCGTCTCCGAGATCAAGGGACGCCTGGAGCAGATCGCCCGGGAAGAGGACGTCCATGTGGAAGATGGGGCGCTAACACTGATAGCGCGAAGTGCCGGTGGGGGGATGCGGGACGCCATTAGCCTGCTGGACCAACTCACTTCCTACGGCAGCGGCGAGGTTACCCGTGAGCAAGTGATGGATGTCCTTGGGACCGTGGACGAGTCGAGGATTGCAGGTTTTGTGGGGGCTGTGGGCGAGAAAGACAGGCCGCAGGCACTGCACCTCTTGAACGAGATGATCGACGGCGGCATTGAACCGAAGCAACTGGCAATGCAGATCGTCTCTTTCCTCCGGGATCTTCTTCTACTCAGGAGCGGCGGAAAGGGAGTCCTGGACTTGCCCCAGGAATCCCTGGCGCTGTTAGAGCCTCTGGTTCCCAAGTTCACCTTGGACGCGCTTTTGCTGACGGTGCGCAAGTTCGAGGAGGCCGCCAGGTCTCCAGGGATGGCGGCTTATCCCTCGCTCCCGCTGGAGCTTGCTGTCTTGGAGACGGTGGCTGCTATGGAGAAGCCTGTGGTTTCCCAGCCTGCGGCAGTGCCATCCGCCAGTGCTGCAGTGAAACCCCCGGAGTCCAGGCGGGCGAAACTTCCTCCGGCCCCGGCGCGGACCGGCGACACGTGGCGCGACCTCCTTGAAATCCTGGGTAAGTACGATCGAACTGTGCAGGCGATAATGCGTTCCGGGACCCTGCTGGAGATAGGGGATGATCAGGCCTCGATAGGTTTCAGGTATCGGTTTCACAAGGAGAAGATGGAAAGCGATAAGCCCCAGCGGGTGTTGCACCAGGCACTGGAAGAGCTGCTGGGGCATCCTGTCCAGACCAGGATCGTGTTGTTGGAGAAAGGAAAAGAAGGAGCGGGGATAGGCCCTTTGGCGCGGCCTCAGCCTTCCCCCGGGGAGACGGCTCGACGGCACCCGGCGGATATGCGGAACGATCCGGTGGTGCGCTCTGCGGTCGAAAAATACGGTGCTCAGATAATCGAGGAGGTGAAACAAGATGGCGAAGCGTAAAGCCCCGAGAATGCCAAGGCCCAGCAGCGGCGGGAGTGGACTTGGCGGTGGTAACATGCTTTCCCAGTTGCAGAAAGTCCAGGAGGAGATGGAGCGGGTTCAGGAAGCTCTTGGCCAGGAGATGGTGGAGGCGGCTGCTGGTGGTGGGGCCGTCAAGGTCGTGGTGAACGGGCGCCAGGAAATCCAGTCGGTCGCCATAGATCCGGAAGTGGTCGATCCGGAAGATGTGGAGATACTTGAGGACATGATCGTGGCTGCTGTCCGGGAGGCGATGGGCAAGGCAGGGAAACTGGCTGCCGAGCGGATGGGAATGATCACCGGCGGTCTCGGAATCCCCGGTTTGATGTGAGGAAGCAATGGACGTCCTTCCTCCATCCGTCTCCCGGTTGATAGACGCTTTCAGCAGGCTTCCGGGGATTGGTCCGAAAACCGCTGCGCGCCTTACGTTCTACCTTTTCCGCGCGCCGGACGAGCTGGCCATAGGCCTGAGCGACGCCTTGCGGGACTTGAAAGAAAAGACCACTCTCTGCGAGCGTTGCTTCAATATCACGGAGAAAAGCCCGTGCCCCATCTGTTCCGATCCGGGCAGGGATCAGTCCACGGTCTGCGTGGTGGAGGACCCGATGGACTTGCTTGCCATCGAGCGGACGGGGGCATACCACGGCCTGTACCACGTGCTCCATGGCGTGATATCGCCGGTGGATGGGATAGGCCCGGACGATTTGAAAATTCGCGAGTTGCTGGGGCGGCTGCACAGCGAGCCGGTGAAAGAGGTCATCCTGGCGACAAACCCCACGATGGAGGGGGAGGCGACAGCGATGTACATCGCCCGCCAAGTGCTTCCACTGGGGATAAAGGTGACACGTCTGGCGCGCGGCCTGCCTGTCGGTGGGGACCTGGAGTATGCCGACGGGGTTACGCTGGCCAGGGCAATGGAGGACCGGCAGAAGGTGTGAAAAAACGCGTAGTCGGATTTGACACTCCCGGAGGGGTTGTGTTAACATTGCGCCTGTTGCTCAAGGCCCGAGGATGCCTGGCTGGTAGCCGTCGGCTTCGCGGTGGCGCAAAAGGATGCAGGAAGCATATCTGTTACTCCGGAGTTGGATAGGTGGGAAGGCCGACAAGGCGTTTTGGGCTTTGGGGCTCTTGACAAAAGTCCCTCGGTTCGTTATAATATGTTTGTAGAGTGAGGGACATAATGGTACCTTGATAGCCCGACGCCGTAGAGACGTCGGTTTTGTTTGCGGTTTGACCAGTATCAGACAGAGCGGTGTCGTTTGTAATTCCCTGAGGTTCGATGCTTTGGGGGAAGTGTGTTTTGGCTCAGCCTGAGGTAGTGCCCTTCCTCGGATTTGACAGTCTGTAGGGAAAGTGGTAAAGTTAGTTTTGCTCGCTGAGAGAATGGCACCTTAACAGCTGAAGAGTGGTAGGTAAGGAACGAGTGCGAGTCCGTCGATTCAAACAGGTGTGTAGACAAAGTTTTTTGACGGAGGGTTTGATCCTGGCTCAGGATGAACGCTGGCGGCGTGCCTAACACATGCAAGTCGA
>CAZDOZ010000101.1:0-8988 GCA_964507175.1 uncultured Anaerolineae bacterium | reverse complement strand
TTCTACATCCCCTTGCAGAACACATTCGTGATTATAGGGACTACACGAAGTTACCGGTACACTATCACAGCGTCGACCGCAGCGCCGGGCTGAGCAAGTTTCAGGACAACCCGATGCCTTCCGCCGGGAAGCCCATCTGTCACACGCAAAAACCCATCTCCCGGCACCGGCAAATCCCTCGTTTCCCCGTCCACGGTAACGGAAACACGACTCGCTCTCAGGATGCGAAAAGCCAGCCCATGTCCTTCGAAAACGAAGCTTAAGCTGCCCCCGGCATTGCCAACTACCTGAGCCTTGCCGAATTCGGCACCTTTCACGCTCTTCCTGTGCCAGTCACCTTCCCACCGCAGCGCCCAGTGGGTTTCCTGATGATGGCCGTAATAAACCACCGGCTGTCGGTGCATGTACTTTTTCATAGACCAGTAAACGGGCTGTGGGGTGAAATCGGGAGCTACCATGCGGAAATACGCCTCAGGCTTTTGCTCGCGCTCCCATTGATCCGTAGCACGCTTGAAATACCAGAGATTTACCACGCCGATCCATGGCCAATCCCGCTGGATGCGCTCGTAGGCCATAGGCACGTAGCGAGCTTGCTGCTCCGGGGTTACCTGGCCGAAGCGTTTGTCCGGCACTGAGTCCGGGACAGCATCCCAGTTCATTTCCGATATCCAGATCGCTTTGCTGGCGTCGCCATTTTTCACCATGATGTCCCGGATGTACCTGGGACGGGAGAAATTGGTGACCATGGGATACATCCGACGGTCAGTTGGGCCAGACCAAAGTCCGTACCCCTGCATCGCCATGATGTCGAAGCACCCACGGGCGCCCGCATCGTACATCCGCTGAAGGAAGACGAAATCATTCATGTTTCTAGGCCCGAGCTCGATGGTGCTGGCCAGGGCCCCTGCAATAATCACTACGTGTGGATCCACTTCTTTGGCACGATGGTAGGCCGTACAGAGAAGCTGCGTGTATTCCTCCGGGTTCACCGGCCTGTTTCCCCACTCTGGATAAATGTTCGGTTCGTTCCATATCTGGTAGTACCGAACACGGCCTTTGTAACGCGCGACGACCGCTGCCACGAAATCGCCAAAATCGTTGAAATCATCTGGTGGGGCATAAGTACCAACCGAGTTACCTCCCGCTCTGCTCCATGCAGGCGGGTTGGATAGACGCACGATGAGTTCCAGGTGGTACTTCTGGGCCAGATCCACGATCTGATCGTACTTATCCCAGGCAGAATGGTTCCATTTGTGATCCCAGAAATCCCCTTTGCCGCTGATCTCGATGTCTTCCCAAGGAAACTCCTGGCGGATCCAGTGGAACCCGGCATCGGCAATCATCTTGACCGCTCGCTCACGCTTGGCAGGATCAGCCTCCTGCTCCAGGAACGTGTTCACGCCGAAAGGGTTCACGTCGGCGTAGCGCACCGGAGTCAAGTCCTCTGTTTTCGGCTCCGGGCGGAGCATATCGGCGGTCAGGTCCGTTATGCCCTTGATCTGCTGCGGGAATTCGGTTTCACCTGTCCAGAGGAACAGGGTACGGGAGATAGTGAGACGCTCCCGGCACACGAAGATGCCGGTGCCGACCAGCAACACTACCAATAGCAGAATCACAGCAATCTTGAGGCAGGATTTCCGGGTCATGATCAAATCATACCAACCAACGATACTCTCAAGGAAATCAAGAGAAATCCGCTATTCACTCTTTGCCAGAAAAACGGTCTGGGTCGGGTACGCAAATCCAATCCCCTCCTCGGCGAAGCGCTGGAAAAGTGCCAGGTTTATGGCCTGCTGCGTGTCCATGTACACGTTGTAATCAGGTGTGGTCATACGGTAAACCACCTCGTAGTTCAGGGCGAAATCGCCGAAGGACTTGAAATGCACACGGTCGAAAATCGCGTCATTCTGAGATTCGATCACTTCCTGGACTATCTCCGGCACCCTCAGGAGCTTCTCATAGGGGGTCTCGTACACAACACCCAGGGTAAACACGATTCGGCGCTGTTTCATCCGCTTGTAGTTCCGAATTCTGCTGCTCAGCAGGTCGGAATTGGAGAAAACGAGCTGTTCCCCAGAGAGACTCCGCACTCTGGTGCTCTTCAGGCCGATTTTCTCCACGGTTCCGGAGAGATCGTCCACCACCACGAAATCCCCCTCCTCGAAGGGTTTGTCCAGCAAGATCGACAGGGCCGAAAAAAGGTCGGACAGAATCGCCTGGACGGCCAGGGCCACCGCTATCCCGGCCACTCCAAAGCCGGCAATCAATGAGCCCACATTCACCCCGGGCAGATTGTCCAGGATCAGCAGGAGGAACGCACTCCACACCACCAGCTTTCCAATAAACTCGAAAGCTCCTATAGCAGCGGTCTCCCCTTCACCTTTACTGGCACCTTGAGTGATAAGATAATCGAGGATGGTGTTGCTCCAGATGGCTCCCTGGATCAACGCCACCACGATTGCGGTAGTGTACGCGAATTCCTCGGCCTTGTCTGGCAGAGAGAGCATCAAAGAGCCAGCGTAGAGCGACATCACCACCGCGAACCATACCTTGGTCTGCCCCAGAACCTGCACCACCAGGTCATCCAACGTGGTTTTGGTTCTTGCAGCAAAGACAGAGAATCGGCGTAACAACCACCATTTGATGGCAAAAAGCACCACGCCTGTCGCAAGAGTCACGGCCAGCGCTGCAAGCCACGCGGTTAAAGTGTTGTGGAACACAGTCTCCTTCAAGAGAGTCGTCATACCCACTGAATGCTACCTCCCTGTCGAATATCAGCCGTATGAAAGCATCTCCTATCCCTGCAGCTTCTTCCGGAAGTACTCGATGGTCCGCTGCAGTCCATCCTCCAACGAGACCTGCGGTTCCCAGCCCAGGACGCGTCTGGCCTTGGTTATGTCTGGCTTGCGGCGCCTCGGGTCGTTCTCCGGCAACGGTTCGAAAACGATGCCTGCGTCGTTTCCTGTCATCTCGTTGATGAGTCCTGCAAATTCCAGGATGGTCATCTCCCTGGGATTGCCCAGATTCACCGGCTCTGCTTCGTCGGAATGAAGCAGTCGGAAGATCCCCTCCACCAGGTCGGAGACATAGCAAAACGATCGGGTCTGGCTCCCGTCACCATAGACAGTTAGTGGCTGGCCCTTCAGCGCCTGGGAAATGAAATTCGGGATCACCCGCCCATCGTCTATTCTCATCCGCGGTCCGAAAGTGTTGAAAATCCGCACGATTCTGGTATCCACACCATGATAACGATGATAAGCCATAGTCAGCGCCTCGGCGAACCGCTTCGCCTCGTCGTAAACCCCGCGCGGCCCGATGGGATTGACATTGCCCCAGTATGTCTCCGGCTGGGGATGCACCAGAGGATCACCGTACACCTCACTGGTAGAAGCCAGCAGAAACCGGGCACCTTTCGCTTTTGCCAACCCGAGGGCTTTGTGGGTGCCCAAAGCCCCTACCTTCAACGTCTGGATCGGCAGATTGCTGTAGTCAACAGGGCTGGCAGGGGACGCGAAATGTAAAATGGCATCCACTCTGCCCTCCAGGAAGATGTAATTCGTCACATCGTGATAGATGAACTTGAATTTCGGATTCCCCGCCAGGTGAGCGATGTTGTCGGTGTTGCCCGTGAGCAGGTCGTCCAGCACTATCACTTCGTACCCCTCGGCGAGGAATCGGTCGGCCAAATGGGAACCGATGAATCCGGCCCCTCCGGTTATGACAACTCTCATGCTTTCCTCCCATTCTGACAAGATTCTGATCCGCTCAGGTCCCGGCTTCCGGCTTTCTGCGCCACAGGAAACGGCGAACCAGATACACAATAGCACCAAAGAAAACGCTAACTATCAAAAGCACTGGTAGGATGTACAACACTAGCCAAATGAAAGCATTGGCGAACCAGATCATCGCGTTTACCAGGGCGTGGACGGCCCGGCGCACGGTCTCACCTGGGTGCCATCCGCCGGCGGGTGTCACCTCCGTCACAGGCGTCAGCTCCAGATTGATGGTAGAAAGTGTCACCATCTTGTCCAACATCTGGATCTGGCCTTTCACCTGATCTATCTTACCGCGAATGTTCGCCAGCTCCCGGTAGACACCCAGGATGTCCTCTGCCTTAGCGTTTGGTTTCTGGCGAACTTCTTGCAGCATTGCTCGGAGTTCTTTCTCCGTCGCCTCCAGGTTCGTAAGCCTGGCCTGCAAATCAGTGTACTGGGACGTAACATCTTTGGTGTTCATGCTGTAGCGGTCGACCCGCACAGCCATTCCTTTCAGCTTTCCAACAGCCTCGTCCAACCGATTTGCTGGTACCCGCAATGTCACCGAGCCACGCTTGTACCCATCCGACCGAGTGATACTGGCACTGGCGATGTACCCACCCAGGGACTCTGCCAGTTTCTCCACATCGGCTGTGGTGCTGTCCACGTCCCTCACCACCATCGACAAATCGACTGTGGAGACAATCTTCCGGCCCAGATCAGGTGTAGACCCTTCAGTTTGAGCGGACCTATCGGCAAAGGTCATTTTCTCAGCGGGCGGCCTGGCTGGCACAGGAGGGGAAGAGGATTTGCTGGGCCTGGCAGCACACCCTTCCAACAAAGCTAGAACCAGCAGCAACAACACAATTCCCGAAAAACGCTTCCTGTTCATCCCTTCCTCCTTGATGAGTTTTTCACTCTCTGCAATCCAAGGGGCAGCATCTCCCTCAACCGTGGTGGTTAACCGAAAGCGCTCTTACCACCAGAGATGTAGGTCTGGAGTGCTCTCCCCTTACCAGGTGTTGGGACGTGGAGCAGACTGCTGGCCTGCTCCACGCTTAAGTGCGCTCCTACCATCCGAGACGCTCACCCGCCCTTGCCAGTTCCATCACCAGCCGAAAGCAATCCTGGCGATGAGCCGTTCCGGTAGCCCAGCCTCGCGCATTTTTGCCTGCGTCTTCTCCACCGGATACGGGAGCCGCACCAGTTCCCATGACATCTCATTGGTATCCAGGCGGGCGTAGCTGGCCCTGGGGTCGCTATCCCGCGGCTGGCCGACGCTGCCCGGGTTCAAGATCCACCGTCCTTCATCAAGGGGAAGCTTCGTGCCTGCATCTATCGCTCCACCCCAGCAATGCCCGTCATCTGGCATCTGAAAGAAAAGAGGGATGTGAGAGTGGCCTATCAGGCAGTATTTCGTGTCGAAATAGGCAAAATTTTCCACCGCTGCCGACAAAGAAAGAACATACTCCCAGATTGGATGCCGCGGGCTGCCATGAACCAGGGTGAAATCGCCTTCAACGCGACGTTCCGGCAATCCGCCCAAGAAAGCCAGTGCCTCCTCGGAGAGCTGCTTTCTCGTCCACAAGATGGCTTTCCGGGCCTCCGGATTGAAATCGTCTACGGATATTTTCCCAAGCACAGCATAATCGTGATTACCCGGGATGCTCAACCTGGCCGCGCTCTGCACCTGGTGGACACACACTTCCGGGTCAGGGCCATAGCCCACCGTATCCCCAAGACACCATACCTCCTCGGCACCCCAGGCTGCCATGTCCCGAAGCACCACCTCCAGCGCCTCCAGGTTCCCATGGATATCGGATATGACCGCTATGCGCATCTAAATTGCTCCTTGGTTCAAGATATCGTGGTAGAAAGCAACTGTCGCCTCCGCCACTGCTGCCTGGGTGAACCGCTCCAGCACCCGTCTGCGCCCCTGCGACGACAATGCCTGTTGGAATGCGTGATCGCCCACCAACCGAACCAGGCACTCGCGCAGAGCGTCCACGTCCCCTTCTGGGAATATCAATCCTGCGTCACCAACCACATCCGGTATCGCCCCACTGTCGGAACCAACCACGGGGACTCCGCATGACATTGCCTCCACCAGCACACGTCCGAACTGCTCTTTCCAGCTTGGAGTCGTCCTGGAAGGGAGAACCAGAACGTCCAGCTCACTGTAGAACTGCGGCATCCTGGCCGACGGGATTCTCTTCAAGAAGGAGACTCTATCGGCAATACCCAAACGCTGAGACAAAGCTACCAGGTTTCCTTTCGACTCTCCATCGCCCAGAAGACGGATTGCCCAATCTCCTGGCAATCCGGCCGCTGCTTTCAAGATCAAATCCACCCCTTTCTCCGGCAACAGTCCTCCGGCATAGCCGATGACAAACTTGCCACCTACGTCCCGGCACCTCGGGGAGAAAAACTCCGGATCCACGCCGAACTGCGGGATGACCGCCATCTCTCCCCTGTATCCTTTGGATTTCAGCACGCCCGCCGCGTCCTTCGTCCCGGCGATGGCCGATGCATTCCGGTATGCAAACCTCTCAAACCAGGAAAATGGGAACGGGTATCGCCGCTTCAGGTTCTGCCATGTGAAAAAAACCGGTACCGCTCCAACAGAGAGCGCCTGCCTGATACCCAGATACGTCGCCAGATTGTACGGCTCCTCGTCCACGTGAACCAGGTCAGGGCAGGTTTCCTCCAAGAGCCGCCCCAGGCCTCTGAAATGGTACAAATGGTAGTTACCATTCCAGCGGATTGGGAGTACCCGCAGGTCGTACCCCTGGGTGTGCAGCAGCTCCAGGAGTGTCTCGCCACGCCTGTCTCGCCACGAAGGAGGCACCGCCACAGTCAGCTCGACGCCACGCCGAGCCATCTCCTCCAGCTTGCGCTGGTAGATACCGACTATGCACGCTTTGCAGAGCATCACGACCCGCATCCGTCACGCTTCGCTTTCCACCGGCAGCACCCTCCCCTCCACGACGCGATAGCAATCTGCTCCCTCCAGGAACTCAGGCGATAGATCCGCCCAATCGGTGGTGGTGATGATCACCTGCTCCACCTCGTCGATGACATGCAGGAGCGCCTCCCTACGCGTGAAATCCAGCTCGGACATGACATCGTCCAGGAGCAAGACAGGGGATGCACCCAAAGCATTTGTCATAAAAGCAACCTGGGCCAGCCGCAGTGAAAGGGCAGCCGTACGCTGCTGACCGCGGGAGCCGAAGACCCGCAAGTCGCGCTCCGCCACCAGGAAAAGGAAGTTGTCTCGGTGAGGGCCAAACAAAGTCATGCCGGCAGCGATTTCCCGATCCCGATTCACCGCAAGTTGTTCGTGAAAGAACTCCTTTACTTCATCCCTGGTCATGGCACCAGTCAGATCGAGACCTGGCACGTATTCCAACTGGAGGCGCTCCGTCCCTCCTGTAACCAGATGGTGCCGTTCCCAAACCAATTCGTTCAGTGCCGAAAGCAAAGAGCGTCGCTGAGAAACGATGAGTGATCCTTCTTCAGTCAGCCATTTGTCCCACGAGAAAAGCTGATCCGGGTCGCCGCCTTCCTCCCGTAGGGTGCGGAGCAGGGCGTTCCGCTGGGATAGAACTTTGTTGTAACGGCTAACAGCCCGGCAGTACCAGTGATCCAGCTGGCACAACGCCACATCCATGAACCTGCGCCGCTCCACAGGAGCCCCCCGCACCAAGTCTACATCCTGCGGCAGGAACGAGACAGTCGGGATCTTACCAACGACATCCATCGCCCTGCGGGGCACGCCGTTGAGCCGTACTTGCTTGCGGAAAATCCCGTTGCCATTGCCCGGCACCAGTGTAACAGCGACTTCGACTTCCCCATCGGACCCCAGGGCGCGCCCAACAGCCCTGGCATACGGCATGGGATCGGAGAGAGCGATCCAGTTTACGAGTTCTTTTTCGGACCCGGCCAGGATGGAACGGGTGGTGGAAAGATAAATAATCGCCTCGATGAGGTTGGTCTTCCCCTGAGCGTTGTCCCCCTGCAACACAGTCACCCGCTTGGGAAAATCCATCTCCAAGCGGGCGTAACTACGGAAATTTGTCAGCGAAAGGTGTTGCAGGCGCATTCAATGCTCCAAATCTGGCAGATCACTGGGTATCGAAAACCACGAATGCCTGCTGGCACTTACCTGGGCCTGCGGTTCCGTCGGTATGGACATGAGCAATTGCTGATATCCTCCTCCTGGTGTTCGTATCGACGATCCAGAAGTACCATTCGCCCTCCCTGGGTTTGCCCTGCTGCAAGATATGGCTCCATTTGCCTGCCTCTCTGTCACCCGCGCAGCCAGATTTGTATGACACACATCCCAGATCGTTCAGGTTAGGGGGCAGGCCAAGGATGTCATCGTAAGGCCCGTCGGGAGTCCAGGAAAAGACCACGATATAGCCATTGGCTGGCTGGTGGTCTATGTATACCATCCCGTTGACGTAAGTGATACCGGCGTTGGGCTCACACTTCTCCAACTTCGCTACCGAGAACTTGTAAGGAGGCTTCGTAGGCCGAGGGGTGGGTGTGCTGGTAGGCCTCGGCCTTGGTGTTGGAGGAGGCGGTGCGACGGCGACGACCACTTTCTTCAAATCCCCTCCAGCTTTCACAAACTCTGCCGAGAGCCACCCTCGGCGGCCATTCACACAACATACTTTCCACCAGGTACCCTGGGCATTCTTCCCAACAATGTCGAGGTGCTGGCCTGATTTAACACTGCCTATCACAGGGTACCGGGTCCCGGGACCGGTCCTGACATTTAGTTTCTTGGCTTCGACCAAGACGTACGGCCTGGGCACTGGTGTAGGCGTAGGGGGAATCGGTGTGGCAGTTGGTTTTTGCACTCGCGCCGGGGTGGCGGTGACTACAGGCTCTTTGCCGATTGGTTTTTCCTGAGGCTGTATGGGCTTCTGTGCCGCCACAGCGGGCGTCGGAGTAAACGTGGGCTTTGGAGTTCTGGTAGGTGTAGGCGTAGAGGCTGGCTTCCCTCCACATGCGCCGGCAACCAGCGATAAAAGCAACAAAACCCCCGCAAGAGCTACCGACCGGGAAAAACCTCTGTGTATCTTCACGTCGACCTCCTCACACATCTCGGGTATCGTCCCGGAAAGAAAGAACGAGCATGAAGATTATACCAGCCGCAGGTGGTTGAAGCAAAGGAGGAGCCCAAGGGGAATGCAAAGCAAATCCTGGGAGCCCTACAGGCTCCCAG
>CAZDOZ010000100.1:5278-9147 GCA_964507175.1 uncultured Anaerolineae bacterium | reverse complement strand
TCAAGGTAAAGGGCTCTGATTGGCAAATCAGCCTGCTTGTCCAAAGTCCAATTGCTTGGATTCTCGAAACAAATCGAAAGTCTGTAGCTGTTCCAAGGGCTTTCTCGACGCGCCTGGAGCAAACCACGACTTGCCATGGGGTTGATGGAGGTCAACGACAGTTCAGGGGGGCCCTGGGAGCTCTACAGGCCCCCAGGATTTGCTTCGCACTTCCGACAAGATCTATTGGTTCGACAGGTCGGGCCAGATACTCTCCTGCCAGGCTAACTGAATCTCGCGATTATAGGCAATCCGCAGGAAAGCCTCCCGGCTTGCCGGGTCGGGGATGGTCGCGGCCCGTTGGTCTAACAGGGCATGGGCCTGAGTCAACAGATCGTCGGCGCGATTCGCTGCCCCGGCTTGCCGGTAGACCTGAGCGGCTACCCAGAGCGCCAATTGCGGGTAAGCGATGGTTTCACAAGTGGACTTGCAGAGGGTGACGAGGCGGTCGGCAGTCTGTTGGGCTGCGGCCTCATCGCCCAGCCGCAACAAAGCCAGGGCCAGGAGAGAAAGGTCGGTGGCGCTATCCCCCGGCCCTTGCGCCATCTGCCGGCGCAACGCCAGAGAGCGGCGCAAATAGCTCACAGCTTCCCGCAAAGCGCCGCGATTGAGGGCGATTTCCCCCAAATTGCCCAGGGCCGCGACTTCTATGAAAGCCATGCCCGCCGGATGGGCCAGGTCGTAAGCTCGCTGTGCCCATTTGAGTGCCGCGTCCCATGCCTCCAGGTGGATGGCAGCAGCGCTCTGGTTAAGCGCACATACCGCTAATCCCCGGGAGTCTTCCAGTGCCCGGAAAAGCGTTTCAGCTCGGGCAAAGCGATCCAGCCCTTCCCGGTAGCGTCCAAGGTTCACGGCCAAGATGCCCGCGTTGAGGTGAACTGCCGCTTGCCCCTGTCGTTTGTCCACCAGAGCGTAGAGTTCGGCCGCCTGCTGGTAATGTTGGCTGGCTTCTTCGACCCGAAAACGCCGGGCTGCGATGGTGGCCAGGCGGGCGTGGGCGTCGGCTTCGCCTTTCCTGTCGCCGATCTGCCGGCAAAGGGTCAACATCTGTTCGGTCAGAGCCTGGCTCTCGGCGTAATCCTGGTGGACAAACGTGAGGGTCGATGTGGCGCGTAGCGTCCGCACCAGGAGCGTTTGATCGCCTCGCGTGCGCGTCAACTCGTCCGCAGCCCGCAGATGGGCCTGAGCCTCGTCGAAGTGCGACTGATGCGCAGAGATCTCGATCCACTGACAGTGACATGCTACCTGCCCCTCGATATCTTCCAGGGACTCGTACAACGGCAAAGCTTGCTGCAAGGACGCAATACCTTGAGCGAAATGACCGATCAACGTGAAATACCCCGCTTCCGCCAGATGGACTTCAGCCAGCCAGTGGGGGTCGTCGAGTGCGACGGCGTGTCGTTTCAAAGCGAGGATGGTCTCAAATTCCCGCTTCCGTTCGCCGAGTTCCCGGTAATAACTGATGTATCGCCGGAGTACCTGGCAACGGTGACGCTCTTCGCCCATCTGTTCCGCCAGAGCGGATAGTTCGGCCAGACAGGCTGCCTGGCGCGGCCGCTCTCCTCTGCGGTGGAAAATCTCCTCCTGCTCGCAAAGGATTTCCCAGCGCAATGATTTGTCCCGGGCCAGGGCCTTTCCCCGGGACAGAGCAGACAGCGCTTCTTTGTCGGCCCGCAAAGCCAGGGCCTTGCGGGCAGCTTCAAGGTAGAACGCGGCAGCCCGTTCCGGCTCACCTCCCAGCTCATAATGGCGAGCAATTTCGGCAGGCGCTTCGCTGCGCGCGGCCAACAATCTGCCGATGCGCCGGTGCCGCCGTCGTCGTCGAGCCAGGGGAGCACCCTGGTAGATCGCCGCCTGCACCAGATGATGGGAAAAAGCGTAGTCGAACGCCCCTCTCTGGCCCGCTTCTCGTATAATCTGTGCGTCCAACAATTCGTCCAGCCGTTCCAGCAATTCGCTCTCCGACCAACCGCTGGCCTGGTGTAACAGGTCGAAGGGAAACGCCTGGCCGATGCTGGCAGCAATTTCAGCGAGCGTCTTGGCCGGGGCAGAGAGCCGGGAAAGGCGGGCAGTGATGGCTTCTTGCACACCCGGGACCACCGGGAGATCGCCGACAGTCTGCACTTGCCAGCGCCCTTCTTCAGGACGGAGTGCTCCTTTGTCCATGAGGTCGCGGAGCAATTCATGCAGGAATAGAGGATGGCCTTCACTTGCGTCGAACAGTCGGGCGGCCAAATCAGCAGCCTTGTCTGTGGGTGTGGTCAATGCCAGAACGAGCTGATAGACTGCTTCGCGGGTCAAGGGGTTCAGGGGCAATTGGTGCCAGAGCGCATCGCGCTGTAAATCCCTGCGCACGGCCGCCAGCGGGTGATCGGCGGTGACTTCTTCCTGACGGTAAGAGCCAACCACCAGCAATGGATGCGTTCCCAGCCGACGGCCGAGGAACGTCAGCAGGTCGGCCGTGCCAGCACCGGCCCAGTGCAAGTCCTCCAGGATGAGAAGGACCGGCCGGGGGCGACTCATGCCGACCAGACAGCGAAATAGCCCTTCGAAAAGCCGCAATTGCTCTTGCTCCGGGTCGAGCGCCGGCAGCTTCGGCAGGGAAGACCATCGGATGCCCCGCCTGGCCGGGAGTTCGGGCAATAGCTGCGCCACCACGGCCAGCCAGAAAGTGGAAAGGTCCAGAGCGGCAATCAAGGGTAAGGCGCGTCGCAGCGCGCTTACCACCGGTCTGTAAGGGAGCTCGCCGGTTGGCAGAGTGTGTCCCATGAGTACCCGTCCTCCCTGGACTTCAGCGCGATGGGCGAATTCCTCTACCAGCCTGGTCTTGCCCACGCCGGCTTCGCCGCCGATCATCACCAAAGCCCCCCTGCCTCGCGTGGCCTGACCCCACTGCTGCATCAACTGACGCATTTCGTCCCGGCGTCCCACGAATGGCAAATCCAGGGCCGGGCGCCGCGACAAGAAATCGGTCATCGGGCTGCCTTTGCCGAGAGCGGCCACAGATGCTTTTCCCGTTTTCGGCAAAGGCAGATCACGATGGATGGCCTCTGCCAGGGCCAACGTCTCGGGCATGGGTTCCACCGCCAGTTCCTCTTGCAAACGCTGTCGGAAAGCCGCGTAGACTTTCAGCGCGCCGGACCGATCGCCGGCCTCATAATGGAGCCTCATCAGCAGGCGGAGCGTGTTTTCCCGCAAGGGATCGGTGGCGAGCAAATGGGAAGCCAAGGCGATGGCCTGGCGAAAGTGCCGCTGTGAGCGATAGTGGTCGATTAGGCGCGCGAGATCGGTCATGTAGAGTGCGCGCAGTTTTTCTCGCTCAGGGAAGATCAAATCTTCGTAACAATCCGCCAGCAGATCGCCGCGATAAAGAGCTATGGCGTCTTCCAGCGTGGCCTCATTCCGGCTCAACTGCTCGAATGCTGCGACGTCCAGCCAATAGTCGGATTCGGGGTTCCAACGCACAGTCTTGGCGGTGATAAGGAGCCACGGGGCATCCGGCACTGCGGGAGGTAAAATTCGCTTCAGGTGATGCAAGTGGCGTCGCAGATTGGCGCGGGCCACAGCCTCCGGTACGTCGGGCCACAAGATGAACGCTAACTTTTGGCGTGAGGCAGGCTGGCCCCGGTGCAGCAGCAAATAAGCCCATAATGGGGTCGTTTTTGGCGGGAATTTGAGCTGTAGCTGCTCTCCTTGATAGATCGCTTGCAAATGGCCCAAAAGGAATATCTGGAATCGCGCCGTCATTTTCACCTCCGTGGCGTGTGCGGTCCATCATGGGCAGGGGCGCGACGGCCGCTGGCCGACGCCGCGCCCCCAGGGTGAAGAGC
>CAZDOZ010000100.1:3526-5178 GCA_964507175.1 uncultured Anaerolineae bacterium | reverse complement strand
CTACCAGCAACTGTAGCAATTATGAGAGACAGGGCAGTCATAATTTCACTGTGGTTTTCAAATAGACTTTTCATGATGACCGCCTCCTACTTGATCCGGGGGGACCACGCCGTCACTATGAAAACCGAGACGATTACCGTAACCAAAAGTTGCTTCAAGAACTGGGATCTATTGACGAAAGTCTCTTGAGGCAGCAGAGACACCAGGACGGCCAACAACGCCATCAGGAGCATGCCGATAGCCGCGCTGAGCAAAAACGACTTAATTCTACGGCCAATAACCTTTCTCGACAGCAAGCCTATGCCGAGCCCCGTTACCGCACCTGAAACCGCAATACCTGCTGTTGCCAATATCTCCCTCCACGAAAGCATCGGTATCGTTCCTCCTTGACATCGTCACGAGTACAGCCCCAGCGGGCAGAGCTTTCGGTGTCCAGTATAGCGCGCAGAAAACAGCTTTTCTTGCATTTCTGGCTACAGATTATTTCTCCAGTGTCACTTTCGCACATGCTATGTCGCTGCTGGAGCGAATAAAGTCATTTCATCGACTCCGCCACTTTCAGCATGGCATCTTTCTTGAGCGGGCCGTTGATGTAGATCATCAAGCCGTTCTCGCTCCACTGAAGTCCCGTCGCACGTTCGTCACTCGGCAGTGTCAGGCTGGCGTCCTTGCCATGGATTTTCACTTTCTCCACTCCGGCGCCTGACAGAAGAGAGCCCTCTCCGTCACTGCCTTCCGGGAGTTTCGTTTCGGTGATCACGAAGTTGTTCAGCCCCCGATGCCATACTCCAAATAGATGCTGCGCTCTTGATCCTTGCCGGCAGGCGTCGCTCCCACCAAAAGCAGTTCGACCTCTTTCGGCAGGTAGGATGGTTTCAGCACGTGGAACGCGACTGCCCTGTCCGCCTTTTCCAGGTCAATCTGCTTCATCTCCGGAACGTCCAGTTTCCTGGCACCAGCTGGAGGATGGAATTCGAAGATGTCCTTTGGGAACTGTAGGCCGTATTCCACGGACTTCGTGCACATGCACATTTTCCGTCCGACGTTTTCAACTCCCACCCCAGAACGTTCCAGGTTTCCGCATCCGCCCAGAAAGTAACCTGGGTCGGAGTGCTCAGGAAATCGCTCTCCGCAGCGTCTCTTTTTGGCACGGCTTCCAGCTTGAACACCCGCCTGTCGGCCATCGTATCTTTGCTCACCTGCTCGAAATCGCATTCCTTCTGTTCGGGCAGCGCCGCGCTCCCGGGATCTACCCGGAAGGCCAAATCTGCTGAGGGCATCATTCTCCCTGGAAGCATCTCTTTCCGGGCTCCACAATGAAGAAAGCCAGCGCTCCCACGATTGGAATCAGCACTATGATCAACACCCACAGTGCACGCGCAACCTGGTCCATCCTGCAACGCCGCAGCCGCACGAAGGCTGCTATGACCAACACTACCCACGCTGCAAGGACGAGCAGGTTCAGGCTTTGTGCCGCTGCAAACATCCAATTTATCTTGTTCATTCTATCGAATCTCCTGACAGATTGAGAGACCTTCTCTGTAAATGTACAAAACGGCGGCCATGCCGAGCAGGTAGGAGAAGTCCGAGGCTCCCAGACCGTGCTGATACGCCGCTGCGACTCCCAGAAGCACCATGAGCGCGCATACCCC
>CAZDOZ010000100.1:0-3426 GCA_964507175.1 uncultured Anaerolineae bacterium | reverse complement strand
GCTGACAAAAGTTCACCGCCGAGAACGCAGGGAGCGCGGGTCGGGGAAATCCGTCCCTGATTCGCTTCGATGCCTCAGTATCTTCCAAGCGCTCCATCTTCCCGTGCTTTCCTGCAAAACCAGGAGAACACAAACAAACCGAACGCCAAAGACCCCGCGCTGGTCAGCAACAGCCACATCCACCTGCTTGCAATCCCTCCGCTTCCCGCAACTGAGGCGCGGGCCACGTCGATCCCCCATGTCAGCGGAAAGAGCTTGCCGAAAAGTGCGACCGCCGAGGGCATGATGCTCAGAGGCAGGAAAGTGCCCGTCAGGAAAAGCAGCAGAATCTGGAGCAGGAAGACCAGCTGGCCGGTACGCTTGACCAGAATGGAAAGCCCAGCTATCGCAAAACCCAGCCCGTACATCCCCACGAGGGTCACCAGCAAAGCCAGGAATGCGAACACCGTGATCTCCAGGTTCACCCTGAAGAAAAGTGTGCTGATGACCACAAGCACCGCCACCAGGAACGAGGAAACCACGCTACCACCTACGGCCTCCGCCGCCAGAAGAAGTTGGATCGGGACGACTCCCATGAATTTCTGTTCCAGAGTCCCAAGCGATGCCTCGCCGGCGACGTCGTTGCCCATCTGGCTCAGGGCGTATATGGAGTAACTCCAGAACATGTAACCCAGCAGCATCATGCCCCGAGAATTCTCCAATCTGCCTCCGTACTGCCTGTAAATCCATGTGAACCTTCCCGAGAACAGCAGGCCGGAGTACACCAGGAGCAACACGACCAGGTCGATCAGCAGAGCGGTTCTGTACTGGAATGACTCCTTGATTTCGCGGACGACTTCCGCTTTGACGGCACGCAGATAGTCACTCATCATGTGTCGTACCCTCCCCCAGCATCTCGTGGTAGACCGTCAGGAGGTCCTTGTTCAGGCGTTCGGCGGAGAGCACGGTGATCCCATGCTTTTCCATTTTCCCCAGGAAAGAGGAAAGAGTATCCCCGGGGGGAACAGCCATCACCACGTCCAGGTTCTCGCCCTTCTCCCACAACTGCGCCTCCGGGAACAGCTTCGTCACTTTCGATCGGAGTCCTTCCCGCGCCTCCAGGGTGAAAAGGTAAGCACCTTCGGCATTCCTTCTCTCCAGTTCGGAGATCGGCATGTCCCCAACCAGGTGCCCTTTGTCGATGAAAAGGACTCTGTCCACCACCGACTGTACGAAAGCGAGATTGTGAGAGGAGATCAGGAGGGTGAGATTCTGCTCCTGCCTCAGCGCGGTGAGCACCGCCACGAGATCGTCTATCGACGGTATGTCGAGAGTTGCCGTCGGTTCGTCCAGGATCAGGATGTTCGGGGAATGGATCAGCGCCACAGCCAGGGCAGCCCTTTGCTTCTGCCCGGAAGAGAATGTACCCACCAGCCTCCGATCCAGTCCGTCCAGATGCAGAGATCCCAAAATGTCCGGTATTCGGTGGTTTATGACGGACGCCGGCACGCCCTTTATCTGTCCGAAATAGAGCAGGTTGTCGCGCAACGACAGGCGCCAGTAGAGATTCCGGGCGCCTTCCAGGGTAGCGCCGATTTTCCGGAGCACTTCGTAGCGGTGATCTCGAACGTTCATCCCTCCGATTTCGACCGTCCCACCGGAGGGAATGAGCAGGGAGAGGATGATCTTGATCAGGGTGGTCTTACCCGCACCGTTCGGCCCCACCAGGCCAACCGTTTCTCCCCGGGAGATACTGAAAGACACGTCAGACAATGCTCTGACCAACGGCTTTTTGTATGTCTTACTGACGTCTAGCACCTTTAGCATGGCACTTTTCCCTTCGATACCCCAGTCCACCATGCTCACAGGCTCCATCGTCGATGAACCGCTTGCATTGGCGTCCCGTCCTCGTTCCGAAATCGCGGCCATCCGGGTTCAATTTTCACCATTTATACCATAGACCATCCACTCCTGACAAGATTGCTTTGGTGTATAAGCGGCAACTGTTTCACGACTTACTTGCTTCGAGGAGGCCACGCGGTTACTCTGAAAATCAAGACAGTCACTGTGACCAGGAGTTGCTTCAGGAACCGGGGTCGGGCGATCTGAATGCCCTTCTCCCAAATCCCGAGCGTAGGATGCCATCGCTGCTGTGTTGGGGTGAAACGACGGAACGGCCACACGAGCCTTATCCCTCTGGAGGCGGGCTGCCGCCCGTCTAAGACAGGGATCAGGGATCAGAGCGCAGCGGGGGCGTCTCGCTCGGTGGCTGCCCAAAACACAGAATGAATCCAGCCCTGGAGCAGGCCACACGGTCGGTTTTCGCTTCGGCGGCTGTTACGGTATACTGTAACAGGGTCTACATACTCAAGAAGTAACAGGCTTGTCGATGTGCAAGCGCACGGCGTTTCCTTGCCTGCAGCATGAACCAAGCAGCACCGACTGCCTGAAACGATCGAGAGACGACACAGGCCGTCTGTCAGTACATGGCTACCGGGCAAGCTCGGCTTACATTGCACAAAAAGGCTCACGTGGCAAGGCAAGGAAAGGCACAGCAAGGTACAACCTTGAATTGCTGCCTGAGGTACAAGCTCAACAGAGGGGCCGAAGGGAGTGCAAAAAGCATCGCACCTCCCTTCGGTAGACGCAAGCGAAGAAGAATGATACCAAACCAGCACCTCGAGATATTGCGAAAGATTTACACACGCTTGAAAGGAAGTCAAATCAACTGGGTTATTACAGGAAGCCTGGGGATGGCCCTCCAGGGCGTACCGGTAAAGGTTCACGACATAGATATCCAGACCGATAGGGAGGGCGCGTACGAAATCGAGCGTCGGTTTCCTGAATATGTAATCGAGCCGGTACGCTACTCCACATCCGGGCGAGTCCGCTCCCACTTTGGTGCCCTTAAAATAGAAAGCATTAAAGTGGAGATCATGGGAGACATCCAGAAGCGCCTGGACGACCAAAGCTGGGAAGATCCTGTCAAAGTTGAGCGGTACAGGCACTGGGTAGAAATTGACGGAATGCGGGTCCCTGTGCTCTCACTGGAATATGAGTACCGGGCATATCTCAAGCTGGGCAGGAAAGAAAAAGCGGAGATGCTGAAGAGATGGTTGCAGAAAAACCGTTAGGATCCCAGACCACAACTAACATAGATGTACGAACACAGAGACCGCTTTCTGCATTTGTAGCGGGTCCATCGATGGAGTTTCTGACTGCCGCCATTCCGCGACGGGGAAGCATTATGGGTTCTGAGATCTTTCAGAACAGCAAACAGGCCGACACTCAACAGAGATAAGGGGGCTTTAGGTTGTCGATGTCCAACACCATGGGAAACTCTCTCACCGTTATCCTGATCTCCGCTCAAACCGAGTGGCAGGTGATCCGCGAAATCTACCCGGACGCAAAGCTGCAAATTTCGCCGTTTGGAGGGTGGTTCCACAC
>CAZDOZ010000099.1:0-9170 GCA_964507175.1 uncultured Anaerolineae bacterium | reverse complement strand
CCTTGAGGAAGGAGGAAAGAGAGAGCGCGTATCTTGTGGTCGAGCTTCGCTCGACCACAAGATACGCCACTTCCCCTCACCTGCCATCCAAAGATGAAAGGCTCGGACAGCCGCATGTCGATTTTGTCAAAAGTCCAATTTCACAGATTGCGCAGATCAAATCCAGAAATCAACGGAGGAGTGAATCAACGAATCAGCGAAACCTCCTCAGTGGTCCTACCGGGCGCTGATTCGTCTGGCTCGTCCAAGTTAGGAGGGAATCAATGGAAATTGCGGAAAAGCTAGGTGCGTTCTACATAGGAAAACTGTACGACTTGCAACAAAACAGCTTGCTGGATGCTCCAGTCGTGTACGATGCCAGAGACCTCACGACCCACGCTGTCGTCGTGGGCATGACCGGCAGCGGCAAAACTGGCCTTGCAATAGACGTGCTGGAGGAGGCTGCCCTGGATCACGTGCCGGCTATCATCATAGACCCCAAAGGGGACATGACCAACCTGATGCTCACGTTTCCGGACCTGCGCCCGGGGGACTTCCTGCCATGGGTAAACAAGGATGACGCTGCACGCAAGGGGATGACGCCGGAAGAGTACGCCAAAGCGATAGCCGACAGGTGGCGGAAAGGCCTGGCCGAATGGGGAGAGGGCGCGGAGCGTGTGAAAGCCCTGAAAGAAAGCACCGATTGGCGCATCTACACCCCGGGCTCGACCGCAGGCATACCGGTCAACGTCCTCCAAAGCCTGAAGGCTCCAGAAAGTGGCACCAAGGACGAAGAACTTCTGCGCGAACGCATCCTCGGGACGGTGTCGGCAATACTCGGGCTTCTTGGAATCGATGCCGACCCCGTGCGGAGTCGGGAGCACATCCTTCTCTCCAACATCTTCGAGCATTACTGGGAACAAGGCAAAGACCTGGACCTCTCGGAGCTGATCCTGGCCGTCCAGAAACCACCCATGGAACGGCTGGGAGTCTTCGACGTGGATTCGTTCTTCCCCGAAAAAGACCGCTTCGGCCTGGCAATGACAATGAACAGCCTCCTGGCTTCGCCGTCGTTCCAATCGTGGCTCGAAGGGGAGCCGATGGACGTGGGAAATTTCCTGCACGCGGAAGACGGCAGGCCCCGCCACAGCATTTTCTACATCGCCCACCTGAACGACGCGGAACGGATGTTTTTCGTCACCATGCTTCTGGAGCAGGTCATCTCCTGGATGCGGGCTCAGTCCGGCACCACCAGCTTGCGGGCAATCGTCTACATGGACGAGGTATTCGGCTTCTTCCCCCCGATCTCCACACCCCCGTCCAAGCGCCCTATGCTGACGCTGCTCAAGCAGGCCAGAGCTTTCGGCGTTGGGGTCATGCTGGCCACCCAAAACCCCGTGGACCTGGATTACAAAGGCCTGACCAACGCCGGCACCTGGTTCATCGGGAAGCTTCAGACAGAGCGGGACAAATCCAGGTTGATGGAAGGGCTGAAATCGGTCAGCGGCGGGCCTGGAGCGACCCAGGAGATAGGACAGGCCATCTCGTCCCTTGGGTCCAGGGTCTTCCTGCTCCACAACGTCCACGATTCCTCCGGGCCCCACGTTTTCATGACCCGCTGGGCTATGTCTTACCTGCGCGGGCCGATGACCCGGGAGCAAATCAAGAAACTGATGGCAGGCTACAAAACCAGGAGCGCCGAAGAGGCCGAGCCCTCCGCTGGGGCGCCAAAGAGCCCAAAAGCGGCACGTGCTCCGATGGGGATCAATTCGACGCCGCCTGCGATAGAGCCATCGGTGCAGCAGGCATTCCTGCCGGTGCGCAGGGCTGTGGAGGACGCCATCCGGGAGCTGTCGAAAGACGCGGGCAGAGACGTAAGTCCGAAAGAGCGACATTTGCTCTATCGGCCCTACCTTTACGCCAGCGCCGCTGTGCATTTCTACGACAGCCGGAGAAACGTGGACAAAGGGGAGGAGATCGCTCTGCTTGCGGAGCCGCCGGAAGGCCGCGGCAAGCCGGATTGGGACGAATCGGAAGAATGCAAACTGACGCCGGACGAATTGGAGGACGCACCAGAGGGTGAAGCACTGTTCGAGGACCTGCCAAAAGGGCTGGAGAGGTCGAGAGCGTACAAAACGCTGGCCCGCAGCTTCTCCAATTACCTGTACCGAACACGAAGGGTAAATCTATTCTACAACCCGGCCCTCAAAATGTACTCCAAGCCGGACGAAAGCGAACGGGATTTCCGGATACGTTGTCAGGAAGCCGCTCGCGAGAAGCGTGACGAAGGAATCGATGCCCTCTCCGAGAAATTCGACAAGAAACGGCGGCGGGTGGAGAGGAAGATCGAGAAACAGCAGATGAAAATGGAAGAGAGCGAGGACAGGTACAACGCCCTGAAACGGGAGACCTACCTCACGGCAGGGGAATCTGTGCTGGGATTCCTCGTCGGCAGGCGCTCCACCAGGATGGTCTCGACCCTGAGTCGCCGCCAAAGGATTGCCTCTCAGGCGAAAGCGAATGTCGAAGAGGCGAAGCAGGAAATAGAGAGCCTGAAGGAAGAAATCAAGCGCCTGGACGAGGAGGCAAAAGAGGCTGCCAAAGAAATCGGCGACAAGTGGGCACAAGCGGTGTCCGAAATCAAGAAAGTGGAGATACGCCCCAGAAAATCGGATATCGACGTGCAGTTTTTCGCTCTGGCATGGGTGCCTTTTTGGGCTTTCGTGTTGGATTCAGGCGAGACCAAGACTTACAAGGCGCTCTGATGATCGCTAAGGGGGGGCCGTGCGTCGGCTTGCGATAGCTTTTTCCATTTTGATAGCAGTGGCAGCAGCGGCATCGGCATGGGTATGGCAGGTCGATGCCAGCTACGCTACCCGTATAGTTCCGGGTGTGGTGGTTCGAGACCTGCCCCTGGGCGGCATGAGCCGTGAGGAAGCCGAGGCCGCCGTGCGCCGTGCGTTCACTCCGTTTCCGGCATCTCCGATTGTGCTGCAAGCGGGCGGCAAAACATGGGAAGTGCGCCCCGAACAACTCGGCGTGCAGGTGGATGCCGACGCCATAGTCCAGCGGGCCATGGCAATCGGGCACGAGCCGGGCTGGATGGATCGCTGGCGCGAGCGGCTACAGGTCAGACTCCATGGTTACAGCATCCCCCTTCTCTACACGTTCGATGACGGTACCACGGATTATTTCCTCGCCCATGTGGCACAGCAGGTGGACATACCGCTGAGAAAGCCTCACTTCCTCATCACGGGTTCCCAGGTAGCCATAGAACTGGGGCAGGAAGGGAAAGCTCTGGACATATCCGCAACGCGGAAAAAGTTGTATCGGGCTTTCCGCGAGGGGAAAAGCGGCACAGTGCAGGCTGTGGTGAAACGCCAGCAGCCAATCCATGTCGACCTGGAAAGAACCCGGGAGAGCGTGCAGAAACTGCTGGCGCACGATATCATCCTCACGATCCCAGGCAGCGAGACTACCAGGACTTTCACCCTGACGCGACGGACGCTGGCCGGCATGATCGTGTGGAAAACAGTTTACAGCGAGGATGGCGTGCGCTGGGAAGCCGATCTCGACAAGGATGCCCTTACGCAGTGGGTCGAGGGGTTGTCGAAAGAAGTATACAGGGATCCAAAGGATGCACTGCTCGATTTCGACGAGACTACCGGGAAAGTTGTCGTCCTCGCCCCCAGCGTTCCAGGAGAGAAACTGGACCCAGAAACCACGGTAAAGCGGATCATGGCTGCCATAGAGGCCTCTCGAGGAAGGGTTACCATAGCCGTGTTCCCGGTCAAGCCAGAAGTAGATGATTCGGACATCCCCCAGATGGGCATCCGAGAGGTAGTCGGCGAGGCTACCACATCGTTCCGCGGCTCCAAACCGGGGCGCGTGCAGAACATCAAAGTGTCTGCGGAGCGCTTCCGAGGGCTGGTAATTCCTCCAGATGGGGTTTTCTCTTTCAACGATCACATCGGCCCCATAAACGCAGAGCATGGCTTCGTGGAGTCCCTGATCATCAAAGGGGACAGGACTGCTGTCGGGATTGGAGGAGGAGTGTGCCAGGTTTCCACAACGCTGTTCCAGTCAGCGTTCTGGGCAGGCCTGAAAATACTGGAGCGGTGGGCCCACGGCTACATCGTGAGTTGGTATGGCGAACCTGGCATGGACGCTACAGTCTTCACGCCAAACGTGGACCTGAAATTCCTGAACAACACCGGGCACTACCTGCTTATCAAGCCGATAGTGGATGAGAAAAAGGGCAAGCTCACTTTCCGCCTTTACGGCACATCGCCGGGGTGGAAAGTTCGGATTGCGGAGCGAAAAGTAGAAGACGTAAAGCCTCCCCCACCGCCACTCTACGAGGAAAACCCGGATTTGCCGAAAGGGACGATCAAGCAGGTGGAATGGCCAAAGCCGGGAGAAAAGGTCACCATAGTGCGGGAGGTCGTGAAAGGCGACGAGGTCATCTCGAAGGATTCTTTCGTGAGCGTGTACACGCCGTGGCCCGCCAGGTTCGACTATGGGCCGGGGACAATGCTTCCCACGCCTGTCCCCACGGCAGCTCCTACCGAAACATCCACATCTATGCCCACGGCAGCTCCTACCGAAACGCCTGCTCCCCCGAGTGAGGGCGAGACCCGAGCTAGATGAGGGGCGGGGCATCCCTGCTTTGTGGCTGAGGGGAGGTACCGCAAACGTTACTACTCAGCCTTCCCAGCAATAGAACGCTGATAACGCCGATAGGCGCTGATTCTCGCTGATCTTTTCTGGTTTATTTGCTTTATCTGCGGAATATCAGCGCGAAATCTCCGGTACCTGCGTTAGATTTGTTCAAGGCCGAACAGTTCCCGCAAACAACGAATGCGTCGCACTACACCAGTTTGCACATACAGCAAGGGCTCCCTTTGGAAGGGAGCCCTCTTACTGTGAACAAGTTCCCGGCCTACCCGTTGACCTCGACCAGAGGCATATACACAGGATAGTTCGGTGTAGGCGTTGCTGTCGGCGTCGACGTAGGTGTTGCTGTCGGCGTCTCCGTTGGTGTCGGCGTCGGTGTAGGCTCGGCCTGCCAGAAGAAGTTATCGAGGTAGTATCCATCGGACACATCAGCATAGCGAATCTCCGCCGGGCTGACAACTGTAGCGTGTGACGAAGGAGCCTGTGCGCCAGTAGCCACCATTCCGGGCAAAACCTCCTGTTCGATAGTGTAATACTTGTACGCGCTACCAGCTACCAGGAAGAAATTGCCGCTGCTGTCCGTTACTTTGGATACCAACAGAGTCCCTTTGTCCCCAAGCACGTTAGACCCATACAGATTCATAGTGACACCGGAGATCGGCGAAGAAGTATCCCCCGGCACTCCCTGGAATACCTGGCCCCAGAAGTGCCACGAAGCACCTGGCACAGTCGTGGGCGTGGGTGTCGGATACGATACGACTACCCGCCCTGAGGCTGTGCTGGTTTCCTCGTTCTCGCCGTTCACGTCAGTCAAGCTCACGGACTCGAGGGAGAGGTAAGTTCCAGTTGCAGAAGCTGCTGCTGCACGCATGGGCAGCATCGTCGTGACCTTGTTTCCGAGGCCTGTAGCCGCACCTGCTGTAGGAGCTACTGCATGCATATGCAGGACCGCCAGGACTCCGAATCCACTGGGACCGGCAGCCGAACCTGTGGTGTAAGCCCCGAAGGTTACCTCGCCGCCAGTGTTGTCGATGGTAGGCCCGACGGTAAAGACCGTTCTTCCTGTACTTCCGAGGAACCCACCATCGGTCACGTCATTGACCTGCACGAAGTTGGGGTCGAACCCGATCGTGAACTGATATGCGCCAAGGTTGCTAGCGCACATGATATCCACGTCGACATCGAAGTCAGCACCTACGAGAACGCTCTTGCTCTGGATGCTCACTGTCGTGGTGATGCCTGTGATGGAGCTGTCCTGATCTGTAGCAGGCAGGCTCTCCCCCGACACATCCGTCAGCAAGAGCCCGGTCATGTTCAAAGGCGAAATGCCTTTTCCCACGATCTGGAGGGTGACCACAGCCAAGACACCACTTCCGCTCGGGCCGGCTGTGCCACTATCCGTGCTGTAAGCACCGTAAGTCAGTATTCCAGCGCTGTTGTCTATGGATGGAGTTGTGGCGTTGACGCCACGCCCCGTGCTCCCCAGGAAGTCCCCAAGGGCCACGCTCGCAACGTTGACGACAGATGGGTCGAATGTCAACGTGAACTGGAACGCGCCCAGGTTGGACGCCCCGCTCACACGGACCTCTGCCTGGATGGTATCACCCTGGCAGACCGACGGAGACAAGGGGGAGATACTGACGACAGCACCGCCCTCCCCAGGGATTGTCACACTCCCGTCGAATCGGTCTGGGTTCTGGGCGTTACCCTGAGCATCTGTCACATCCAGGGACTCGAGGTGCACCGGCGAAGTGCCAGCACCTACTGCCTGGAACTGAAGGACGGCCAGCACTCCATTTCCGCCGGGGCCAGCGCCGGATCCGACGGTGTAGGCACCGAAGGTTACCTTTCCGGCGGTGTTGTCCATGGTGGGCCCGACGGTAGAAACGGTTCTGCCGGTACTGCCGAGGAACCCGCCATCACTTGCACCGGTTATATGCATTACCGATGGATCGAAGGAAATGGTAAACTGGTAAGAGCCCAGATTGTCAGCGTTCGAGATCATCACATTCAACTGGAACGTGCTTCCCGCGCTCTGGGTGGAGCTGGCCGGATCGATGGAGACAGCCATAGCTCCCGGGATCGGTGTTGCAGTTGGCGGGATCGGTGTTGCAGTTGGCGGGATCGGTGTTGCAGTTGGCAGAGCCGGAGTCTCCGTAGGAACTCCCGTGCTCGTAGCCTCAGGAGTCGCGGTTGGTGGGGCCGGTGTGGAAGTCGCCCCGGTCACATCTACCGAGCCATTGGTCAACGTGTCGACTGTAATGGAGCTCCCGTCAGGGTGGGTCAACTGCACGTTGGAAAGACTCAACGCCGATGTGCCACCACCCACCGCAGAGAACGTTACGGTAGCCAGCTTTCCACTCCCGCTGGGGCCGTCACCGCTCCCCAGGGTGAAAGCTCCCACGGTTATCGTGCCTGCATCATTGTCAATATCAGGGGTAAGGGTGGAAACAGTACGCCCTGTACTTCCCAGAAATCCTCCGTCACTCGACCCAGTCGCGTGTAAAACGTTTGGATCGAAATTAACGGTGAACTGGTACCCACCAAGGTTGGTCACATCGTCCACCCATACCTCTATGGTGACGGTATCGCCAACGTTTGCCGTTTGGGTGAGCGGCGAGATGCGCACCGTAGTCCCTGCTTCCGCAGAAGTCCCTTCTGCCTGTGCATGCCTGGGCACCTGCCACGCTGCGAATAGAGAGACGATCACAGCCAGGACAAGCAACCAATGCAACAGGGAGAATGGACGTTTTCTATACGTGCCATGTCCTTTCATGTGCTTCGCTCCTTTCCTTCATCGGAGTTAGTATCTAACTCTTTCTTTTGACGTAGAGAACTCCCAAAGCGGCCACTACTACGAGCAACCCGACCAGCAGTCCCCATATCACACCGCCAGCAGAATGCGATGGCTGCGATGTGGGGGCCTCCGTAGGAGGAAGCGGAAGGGTTGGTACTTTTTCCACTCCCCCTTGTCCCGTCGTTGGAGATACCTCGGTTGCTGCGCCTTCGGTGACCATAGTGATAGCCTTAGCGGGCGTCGTCCTTGTCGGAACAGCAGACGCCCCTGCCACAGGCGTGGCTTCCGAAGGAACGGATGTCTCCACCGTCGGAACGGGAGTGCTCTCTACGGTCGTCGTCGGTGACGGTGCCGGCGTACTCGAGGCTGTAGAAGCAGGAAGTCTTGTCGGCGAGGAAGTCGCCGTGGAAGTCCACTTCACAGCCCTGGTAGCGGTGGGCTCGGCAGTCTCGGTAGCAGTTGGAGTCGCCGTGACCGTCGGGAGCCTTGGCAGCGTAGCGGTTGCCGTAGGGGATACCGACGGTGCCGCCGTTACTGTGGGCGCCCCAGACGAAACATCTACAACGCCTCCCTCAGGACTGACGAGGATGTTTTTCCCATCCACATCTGTGATGGTGATGGAAACGAACTTCAAAGCACTACGTCCGCTTTTCAGCGCCTTGAAAGCAACCACCGCCAGCACGCCACTGCCGCTGGGCCCTGCTCCGCTTCCGAGAGAAAACGCTCCAATGGAGACGTTCCCTCCTTCGTTGTCGATTTTCGGGCCTACTACCGCCACCTGACGCCCTGAGCTCGCCAGGAAATCTCCCAGCGATACCCCCTTGACCTCGAGGATCTTCGGCTCGAAGCTTAGCTTGAACTCGAAAGCCCCCAGGTTCTCGACGCCATCTATCTTTATGCTGCATGTGAAGTCCTGCCCGGGTAAGACCGATTGGTCGGCCGGTTCGATCGACACGAGAACCGGGACCTGGGCGCCCACCGCAGGGAAGGGCGACACAAGCAGGGTAAATATCACAAGAGCTGTTAACAAAAGTGCCCCCCAGAGCCGAGAACGGCAGTGGGGAAGACGCTTTCGGAACGATCTATCGCCGGAGTCAGATGGATTGCAGGTCATCAAGTTTATACCTGGCCCTCAGCAAAACCATGGGGTTGGGAGCGCACTACAAAGTGCGCTCCCTCCCATTATCTTGCTCACGAACCGGGGCAGGCCTCCATCCAGTGGCTCGCCACGATCTGGATATCGACGATGTTGATCTGACCATCGCCGTTCACATCGTACTGCTCGTTACTGGGTGTGACCGGCTCCATCCAGTGGGCGGCTACCGTCTGGATATCGGAGATGTCCACCTGGCAGTTGCCGTTGAAGTCGTACTGCAGGTTGAACTCGCACGGGCTGGTGCCGTTCTGGTACTCCTGCAGGTTGGTGAAGCCGTCACCATCCGGATCGGCGCTGCCATCGGCCACGAGAGGATCCACACAGGTGTACTGGACCTCCCAGCCATCCGGCATGCCATCGCCGTCGGTATCGGCCTTGGTCGGGTCAGTACCGTAGGTGTTGACCTCCATGCCATCGGACAGCCCGTCACCGTCGGTGTCAGGATTCAGCGGGTCGGTGCCGAGAGCGTATTCGTCGGCATCAGGCAGGCCATCGGAGTCGCTGTCGGTGCTCAGCGGGTCGAGGCCATGCGCAACCTCGAAGCCATCGGTCAGGCCATCG
>CAZDOZ010000098.1:0-9214 GCA_964507175.1 uncultured Anaerolineae bacterium | reverse complement strand
TCCACCCTGTCGAACAGCTTGCCCTGAGACCCGATGTAATCATACCCGGTGTAGGTCACATAGCCGGTCAGACCTGCGTACATCCCGGCTATCGCCACCCGACCCGTGGGCGTTCCGAAAAGCGGCACCATTTTTACGAAAGCCAGCCCTTTGAGCACTTGATCCACGGCTTCCATGGAACGGGGGTACGTTTCGCCGAGGGCGATGATTGCCTGGGTTGCTTTGTCCAGTTCTTCTGGCGGAACTGCAGCTGTGTTTAGCCACACCTCCCGCTCCTTGGCAAAGGAATCAAGCCCATAGACGCGTGCGATGAGATCGCGGAACAAAGTGCCGTGCTCCAGTGCGTTCTCCCATGTGGATATCTGGGCTTTGACGCTTGCCACGCCCTGAGCGCCCAGAAGCGCCCGCAGGCGTCGGTACGCTCTTGATAGGAATTGAAGCGCCCGCACCACCAGCTTCGTCGCTGCCTTCCCAAGCTTGTCGGCCAGCCCAATCCCCAAGAGGGATAGTCCCTCCAGTACTGCAGAGAAATCCTGTGCCATCAGGTCTCTGATGATCTTTTGCCCGGTCTCGTTAGTGCTGGACACGATAAGGGCAATGGCACTTTCAACCTCGTGTTCCAGGCGGGCTTTGGCAGTCTCCAGGTTCGGCGACGGCCTCGGAGCACCCCGGACGGCGGATATCGGTGCCAGTGGCGACTGGAGCCAGACCAAAATGAACTCTGGCATCTCCGGCCCCCGACGGAATCCCCTGGATATTCCAGCTACCGCTGCTATTTCGCCTCCCTGCGCTCCCAGCATGGCGGACGCCAGTGTGGTTTCCAGAGCCATCTGGGCCAGCAACCTCCGCTCCGCTGCCAGACGTTTCACCTTATCGGGGGACGACAGGTCTTTTTCCCATTCTTTGCTCAGAGCATCCCCCTGCATTTGCAGCTCCAGAGCTTTGTCGGCCAGCGCGTCCGCCTGTTCAGCAGATATAGGTGGCGCAGCGGCTATGCCTCTCCCTCCCCTGATGATGCCCTTGGTCGGAGGCTGGAGGCTGGACATGAAATCCCTAACGTTCCTGGCATAGATTTCAGGGGTAATGTCGGCCATGGCTCCCTTCTCCTTTTCCACCCGGTCACTTACAAGCCGTTCTTCTCCGGACATGACATTGCCCAATTATAGTGCTGCCCGCTGAAACGGGCAAACGGGCATTCCGGAGGGAGAACGGAGTAAGTTGACCTCGCGAAAGCATGAATCTAAGACTTTTATAGCATGTCCTCGTCGGGAATGTCAAACATCGAAAAGATACAGGCGAACCGCATACTCTGACGGGAGACACAGGACAATGAACCCGTGACCATGCTAACCCGTTGATTCATCATGCCGAGAGGACTCCCAGCCACATCATGGCCCAGCGCCTCCAATTGCCGGAGCCTGCGCTGCAGGGTATAATGGGCTGTGGTGGTATCGGTCCAAAAAGCAGGAAAGACCCTTATGATCGCCCACCTGGGCAAGAACAAGGCCTGTCTCTACCACAGAACGTTGAAAAGATGCCCACGATGTGTATAAAAGAAAAAGGAGAGGACGATGACAGAGACAAAAGAGGAAAACAAATTCCACCTCACACAACGGGTGGGGGTTTTCGTTGATGGCCAGAACCTGTTCCATTCGGCCAAGAGCATCTACGGACGGGACGCGTGGGTGGACTACGACGCACTGCTCGCCGAAGCGGTCAGGGACAGGGATCTGGTGAGGGCCATAGCGTACACGATACTGGTTGAGGATGTGGATCAGAGCGGCTTCCTGGAAGTCTTACGGCGGCTTGGGTATGAGGTAAGGGCGAAATGGGCACGCGTCCTGCCAGACGGCTCCATGAAAGCAGATTGGGATATGGGGATAGCCACCGACAGCATCGCCATGGCAGACAAGCTTGACACAGTGGTGCTGGTAAGCGGGGACGGCGACTTCGTCGACCTGGTGGCTTTTCTCCAGGCCCGCGGCGTCAGGGTAGAGGTGATGTCCTTCGACGAGACTGCTGCATCGGAACTCCAACGAGCCGCCAATGCTTATTACTCCCTGGGAATGGAAGTGATCCACATCCGCAGTGCAGGCAAGCCATCTGAAAGCGAGGAAGAGCAATGAGGGTCGCTCTAGTCACGAATCCAAACCATAGGGACCACAACCAACCAGGGCATCCAGAACATCCAGCACGGGTGGATTTCACGCTAGAATATCTCGGCGAGATCGGCTTGCTGCCTGTGTTGGAACGCATTCAGGCAGTCCCTGTAGAGAAAGAAAGACTACATGCGGTGCACGGGGATCGTTATGTAGAACGCGTACGAGAAATAGACGCATCCGGCGGCGGGCAGTTGGACCCAGACACTTACGTCGCTCCCGGAAGTTACGATGCTGCTCTCACCGCTGCGGGAGGCTTGGTCTCCCTGATCGAGGCAATAGCCACAGGGAGCATAGACAGGGGGTTTGCGCTGGTCAGGCCGCCTGGACACCACGCCTTGCGAGACAGTGGGATGGGATTCTGCATTTTCAACAATGTGGCCGTCGCCGCCAAAGCAGCCGTGGAGGAAATGGGGTTCGAGCGGGTGCTAATTGTGGATTGGGACGTGCACCACGGCAACGGGACCCAGAACATCTTCTACAGCGAAAACCGAGTACTTTATTTCTCGACTCACCAGTACCCCTACTACCCCGGTTCCGGCCACTGGAGGGAAATAGGTTCCGGGCGCGGCGAAGGGTACACATTGAACGTGCCCCTTCCGGAGGGCGCAGGGGATGCAGGGTTCCGGCAAGTGTGGCAGGATATCCTCTGGCCTGCCGCGGAGGCCTTCAAGCCGGATTTGGTTTTGGTCTCCGCCGGATACGATGCTCACTGGGCCGACTCGCTGGCAGGGCTTACTCTCTCCCTCGAGGGATACACTTTTCTCGCACGGCAGACAGTACGGATCGCGGAGGCTTTCGCCGAAGGGAGGATTGCCGTGACGCTGGAAGGAGGCTACCACCTGGACGCGCTCTCCCAGGGGGTTGCCAACACTTTGTACGCACTTCTCGGAATAGATAATATGGTAGACACGATGGGCGGGTGGACCATACCGGAGCCGGATGTGGGTGGCCTGATAAGCCAGATTCGCGCTTACCACCCGCTGCTGTCGCTGGAGGATGCATAATGGGCGAAGAACCGCTCTTCTACGACCGGGCGAAAATTTATGTCAAGGGTGGTGATGGGGGAAACGGCATTGTCGCATTCAGAAGGGAAAAATTCGTCCCATACGGCGGGCCCGCCGGCGGCAGCGGCGGCAAGGGCGGCGATGTCTACTTGGTGGTCGATCCAAACCTGAATACGCTCCTTCCCTTCAGGTACAAAGTCCACTTCAAAGCAGGACGGGGTGCCCACGGTGGAGGCAAGAACAAGACCGGTGCCAGCGGGAAGGACCTGGAGGTGATGGTGCCCCCCGGGACCCTGGCCTATGATGCGGAGACCGGCAAGCTCCTGGCCGATCTAACCAGGCCCGATCAGCGTTTCCTGGTAGCCAGAGGAGGCCGGGGCGGCCGCGGCAATGCTGCTTTTGCCACTTCCACCCGGCAAGCCCCCCGGTTCGCCGAGAAAGGGGAACCGGGAGAGAAACGGTGGCTGATCTTGAAGCTGAAGCTCATAGCAGATGTGGGAATCGTCGGCGTGCCGAATGCAGGGAAATCAACGCTGCTGGCGAAAGTAACCGCCGCCAGGCCCAAAATTGCCAGCTATCCTTTCACTACACTGGTGCCGCAGCTCGGCGTGGCGGTGGTGGACGGCAGGGACCTCCTGCTCGCGGACGTCCCTGGGCTGATCGAAGGCGCTCACCGGGGCATAGGATTGGGAGACCAGTTCTTGAGCCACTTAGAGCGCACCAAAATTCTGATCCACATACTCAACGGCATTAGTCCCGACCCGGTTGGCGATTGGGAGGCGATAAACCAGGAACTAGAAATGTTCAAGCCTGCCCTCGCCAGGAAGCCGCAGGTGGTGGCATTCAACAAGATAGACCTGCCGGAAGCACGCGAGCGCACATCCGAGATCACGAAGGCACTGCGAGATCGAGGCGTACAGGAGGTATTTCCAATCTCCGCCCTGATGGGGGAAGGGGTGCAGGAACTGATGCACAGGGTCGCGGAAACCCTCTCCCAGGTGCCAGAGGAGGTACCTGAGGAAGAAGTTGCTGTCTTCCGGGCCGATGAAAACGAGGACGCATTCACCATTGAGCGGGAGGAAAATTGCTGGCGAGTCCGTGGCACACGAATAGAGAGGGTCGTTGCGATGACTAACTGGGATTACTACGAAGCCGCCATGCGTTTCCAGCGCATCCTGGAGGCAATGGGGATATCCCAGGCACTGGAGGATGCCGGCGTGCAGGAGGGCGACACAGTCTGTATAGGCGACGCAGAATTGGTGTGGGGCTGGGAACAGGAATGACCCAGCACTCCAGGAGGCGAAAACGTGACCGAGAAAACTAAGATAAGTCTGACGGAACAGAAAGAACGTCTGCTCGACAAGTTCCATTCCCACAAAGCTTTCGTGAGGTTGTGCAAAGTGGCAGGTGTGTACCGGGGGCCCGAATCACAGGAGGAGATGAAGGGACTGATCATCCAGGAAATAATGTGGGAATACCACCAGCGCCTATCTCGCCTCCGGGAGGAAGCAGCTCTGGATAGAGGGCTTCAGTCACATCCGTCGACCCTCGCCGACGGAGAAGCCCGGGGCTTCGGACTATCCGGGGAGATTGCTTTCGCCGAGGCAGTAGCCTCCGCCAGCGAGACCGAAGTCGTCAAAGGGATAGACACCGCCCAGGTACAGGTGGAAACGGAGATGGCGTACCCCGTGGTCAACACTCTGGGACAAGTAGTGGGCTATGTGGACATTGCCGGTCGCATCAAGGCACGCGGCTCATGGAATCCGGTGCGGTTCTTGGAGCTTGCAGATTTTGGGAATGGGACCCGCAGACTGGGTGAAGCTTCTCCAGGCATGCGCCGCGTCTGGGAAGATGAGGTCAAGGCGGCTGTATGGGTCCAAGTAGAGATCCCCTCGTTCTACGAGTTCTTGAAACATCTGAAAGGGTACCTCCATTACCTCAACTGGCATCAGGAGATCCCTTACCGGGCAATAGTGGTCTCTCCCGACAATCGGCACCGTGAAAGATTTGCCAGGGAGAAAATCTCTTTCGTGACTCCGGAGGAGGCCTCGCTGGAATAGACCTCACAGCACCTTGGCGTGGGATTTTTTGTTCATAGCCGTGGTTTGGTGTAAACTTCTCCACGTGGATTGTCCACCGAATTTCTCATCGGAAAGGGGTGTGGTATGCAAGTATTGCTTTTGAAAGACATGCCTAACTTGGGGCGTGAGGGCGACATCAAAAGTGTGTCCAACGGGTATGCACGGAACTACTTGATCCCTCAAGGGATAGCGAGAGTCGCCACCAAGAGCGTGATAGCGGAGGCGGAGCAAAGGCGGAAAGCCACTGAGAAGCGGCTCAAGAAAGAACTGGAGACCGCAGAAGGTCTGGCGGAGAGAATCAGCGAGGCCAAGCTGGAATTCAAGGCGCGAGCCGGGGAGAGCGGTACTCTCTACGGCTCCGTTACCAACGCAGATATCGCCGAAAAGCTGTCTGCGGCCCTGGGCCACGAGATAGACAAACGGAAAATCCTCCTGGATCGCCCCATAAGCGAGCTGGGGGACTACACCGTGCCTGTGAAGCTGGCAGGCAGCGTCACGGCAAACGTGGCGGTCTCCGTGCTCAGGGAAGAGTAGCACCAGGCGATGGGTGGCGTGCCAGCCGCATACGGGGGCGATGGATGGCATCCTCGTTCTTCATCGTTGCGGGAAGAAATCGGGCGACTGTGGGGGCGATGTGGCATCGACACAGAATGGGGCAACCTCGTGTCGGTACTGCTGCACCGGCCTGGTCCGGAGATCGTCGCACAGGAAGATCCCAACGAGGTACAAATGCTGGCCCCTGTGGACATGGAGCGGGCACGAGCACAGCACGATGCCCTGGCTACAGCATACGCGAATGAGGGGGTTATCGTCCACTATGTGGAACCGCCGGATCAGCCACCACCAAACCTGATGTTCGTGGCGGATCTCTTCTTCATGACCCCCGAAGGGGCTGTGCTAGGCCGACCGGCATCCTCGGTTCGGGCCGGAGAAGAGCGTCTTGTGGCCCGGAGGCTGGCGGAGATGGGCGTGCCAATCCTCCGGAGCGTTCGCGGCAGTGGAACTTTCGAGGGGGCCGACGCTGCCTGGATAGACCCGGGAACGGTGATCCTGGCAACCGGTCTCAGAACAAACGATGAGGGTGCCGATCAAGTAGAATCGCTGCTCCGGGAGATGGGCGTGGATGTCATCCGCGTGGGGCTTCCGTTTGGCGCGATGCACCTGATGGGGACGTTGCGGTTCGCCGACCGCGATATGGCAGTGGCCTGGCCGGGGCGAGTGCCGTACGCAGCAGTGGAAGCACTTCAACGGCGGGGGTACAGGGTGCTTTTCCTGCCGGACGAGAGGGAAACCGTGTATGGGATGGCGCTCAATTTCGTAACTCTGGCACCCCGTCGTATCCTGATGCCAGCAGGCAACCCGGTAACACAGGCGTTCTACGAGTCCGCAGGGGTAGAGTGCCGGACGGTGCAAGTGGATGAGCTTTCGAAAGCCGCTGGTGGAATCGGGTGCCTCACGGGTATCCTGGAGCGAAAGGGATAAATGGATTTGCGATTTGGTAAGGCGATAAGGTCTCTCAAATGGGGCCTCCAAAGCAAATTGGAAGCCTATAACCGTTCCTGGAGCTATCTTGGCGCGCCTGAAGCCCGGTACGACTCATCGCTCCGGGTTGATGAACATCGAAGGTGCTTAGTGGGAATCCCGGGAGCCTGTAGGGCCAGGATTTGTTTCGAAATCTCCCAAACGGAACTTCTGTTGACATTATATCATTCGTGAAGTAAAATACTAACTAAGGAGGGCTGGGGAGTGGGTAAGTTTTACTACGGCGGACAGGCTGTAATAGAAGGGGTAATGATGCGTGGCCAAAAGAAAGTGGCCGTTGCGGTCAGGGCACCTGGCGGGAAAATCGTCGTTCACCAGGAACCGCTGACAGGAGCGCTTTACACCCATTCTTGGGGTAAATGGCCATTTGTCCGCGGTCTTGTCGTTCTGTGGGATGCCCTGGTGCTGGGTACCAGGGCGCTCATGTGGTCGGCAGACATGGCTGCGAAAGAGGATGACGATGAGGCCTCTTTCTCAAAGCCCGTTGCGTGGGGTTCCATCTTCCTGTCGCTGGCGCTGGCGACGGTGATTTTCTTCCTGCTTCCCTCAGCGGTGGCGAAATATATGGAAGGGCCAATTGGCTTGAGCCACCTGGCGAGCGCGATAGTGGAAGGCCTGATCCGGCTGGCGCTCTTCGTGGGCTATCTAGTAGCCATCGGCATGATGTCAGATATCCGGCGCGTCTTTGCCTACCACGGAGCAGAGCATAAGACTATCAATGCCTACGAGGCAGGCGAGCCCTTAGTCCCCGAGGCCACGGCAAAATACTCGACAGCGCACACACGTTGTGGGACCACTTTCCTGCTGGATGTGCTGGTCATCTCAATAATTTTATTTGCCCCGCTCCAGTTCAATAGTATCGTCCTCAGACTGCTTTCCAGGCTGGTGCTGGTGCCAGTGATAGCGTCGCTGGCATATGAGGTGATTCGGTTCAGCACAGCGCATCAGGACAATCGCCTGATGTGGTGGGTGGTAATAAAGCCTGGCCTGATGCTCCAGTCTCTCACCACCAGGGAGCCAGACCCGGACATGCTGGAGGTCGGGATATCAGCGCTCAAGCCTGTGCTGGAAGCGGATGGGGTCTCAATTCCAGCAGGCAGGGAAGAAAGCACTATGCTGGTGCTGTCCAAGGCGTAACCAAGGTTCGTAAGAAAAGGCATTTGTGCTACGAAGGAGTAACTGCGACGGGAGGTACTAGGTCGAAGAGAGGGGCTTTCGGGTGCATCGGGTGGCCGTGGTGAGTCCCTTTTTTGTTTCAGAAAACTTTGCAAAAAGGAGGATATGCGATGGAACACAAGGTTAGCATTATCGGTGCAGGTATGGTGGGGAGCACTGCTGCCCACTGGATGGCTACAAAAGAGGTCGCCGATCTGGTTCTGGTTGACATCATCCCGGACATGCCCAAGGGGAAAGCGCTGGATCTAACAGAAGCTATGCCCATCGAGTGGCTCAATGTCAAGATCGAAGGATCCAACGACTATGATGCCATCGAGGGCTCCGATGTGGTAGTCGTGACTGCTGGCGTGCCCAGGAAGCCTGGCATGAGCCGTGAGGATCTAGTCGGCACGAACCAGAAGATCATCACTGAAGTAACAGAAAATATCATGAAGTACGCTCCGGATGCGATCATCATCCTGGTTACGAATCCCCTGGATACGATGGTCTACCTGGCGAAGAAAGTTTCCGGCCTTCCAAGGGAGCGCGTGTTTGGACAGGCTGGTGTGTTGGACAGTGCACGCATGAGGGCGTTCATTGCCATGGAGCTCAACGTGTCTGTTGAGAACGTACATGCGTTCGTGCTTGGTGGGCACGGCGACGAGATGGTTCCTCTGCCCAGGTACTCGACGGTAGCGGGCATTCCGATCACTCGACTGCTTCCCAAGGAAAAGATCGATGCTATAGTTCAGCGTACGCGCGGCGGCGGTGGTGAGATTGTAAACTTGTTGAAGAAGGGGAGTGCTTTCTATGCCCCTGGTGCGGCGATCACCCAGATGACAGAGGCAATCCTGAAAGACAAGAAGCAGATTCTGCCGTGCTCCGTATGCCTGGAAGGCGAGTATGGGATGAATGATATCTGCTTCGGCGTTCCAGCAAAGCTCGGTCGGGGCGGTGTTGAGGAGATCATTGAGATCGATCTGACAGACGAGGAAAAAGAAGCGATGAAGCGTTCCGAGCAGCTTTTGCGTTCGACGATGGCAGAGCTGAAGTTCTAGTTGCAGGAATGTTGCGTCTCAGAAACGCCCTCGCTTGGTCGGGGGCGTTTTTGTGTCCGAATGGGATTGTGGCACTCATTTGCGCTTTACGGAATTTGACGGGTAGGAAGACTGTGGGGTATACTATTGGTGTTGTTTGGGGGCGTGGTGTAGCGGTTTAACACGCTGGCCTGTCAAGCCAGAGATCGCGGGTTCAAATCCCGTCGCTCCCG
>CAZDOZ010000097.1:4623-9252 GCA_964507175.1 uncultured Anaerolineae bacterium | reverse complement strand
CAAGATTCTTCGTCGCTGGCGCTCCTCAGAATGACGAGAAGTGTGTAGAGGTATGTAGAATGTAGGTCGAGCCGTCTGGCTCGACTTGGCTGGGAAAACAGCATTTCTCTGAGGCAGGCTTTGCTCAGGGGTAAATCGAGTTCCCGAACGCTCTCGCAGATAAAAACGGAAAAGATCAGCGGCGATCAGCGCCTATTAGCGTCATCAGCGTCCTGTTGCTGGGGAGGCTGAGTAGTAACCCTCAAAGTAGGTGACATCGACTTGGAGAAGCGAGGGATTGTCGTCATGGGCAAGCGTCGAGAAGGAAGAATCGTCCCCTCCGCCGAGAGCGCGTCCAGCGCTTTGGGCGCTTACATCGGCGCAAATACCGACAAAAGCGCCCCGGCACTCCGTCAGAAATCTGCGTGGACTAGCGCACTATTCCGATGGCGTATCATCCTGGGGCCGTTTCCCGGGCCGGTTCCGCTTTAGAAGCCATGCCAAAGTTGCTCCCAGGAACGCAAATAATGCGGCGAGACGACGTCTGCGCCGCCTCTTGGCCAATGAGATAATCCGATGCTCACTCGCTCGACGGAGCATTCCCTTCCAGTCCGGCACACTCTCCCCCGGTGGGGGGCTGCAACATTCGTTCCACAGATGCCTGTACGACGCCTCTTCCCTACGCCATCGCGCCTCATCCCAGCCAAGCTCAGCCAAGCATATCTCACGCACGCGGGGGAACAATTCCTCGGCGCCGTTCGGCAAAAGCAACCCGATGCGCGTTCTGCGCAGCAGGAGATCGTCGAGGTGGACGATGCTTTCCGCCCTGGCGGCCCACCGCAGCTCGGCCCAAAAAGTGTCCGTCCCCGAAATCCGCTCCAATTCTCCGGAACGGGCAAGGGCTACGACATCGGGTGCTTTGGCCCCGTAACGACCTAGGAACCTCCTGCGCCCCGATTCGTCCAGCGAGGCCCCATTCAGGATGGCTGGGTCTACCGAGTTGAGGGCCGGGATGCTGTCGTCCAACGATGGGATTTCCGGAAGCCTGTGACGCATCTTGCGGAGCGCGTCCAGGGCGATGCGCCGAAAAGTGGTCAGCTTGCCGCCGGTCACCGTCAGCAGACCATCTTCCTCCCAGATCACATGATCCCTCGGCTCTTTCGACGGATCCTCCTTGCCGGTGTTGACGACTGGCCTGACGCCGGAGTAGGTGGAGATCACGTCGTCCAGTCCCAGTCCCAGGGACGAGAACCGCCATTCCACCGCAGCCATCAGGTATGCCGTTTCCTCCGGGCTTATCCTTGGCTCCCGATCCAACGACTCTCGGTGGTCTATGTCGGTCGTGCCAACCAGGGTGATCCCCTCCCACGGGAAAGCGAACACAGGTCTCCCATCCAGTGGATGCAGAAAGCTGACCGCCTGCGCTACTGGGAATCGCCAGGACGGAAAGATCAGGTGGCTTCCACGGAGCGGCCTTAGCCTTGGCTTGCCGCCAACCCGCTCCCGCAGGCCATCCGCCCATGCACCCGTGGCGTTTACCACCATGCGCGCCCATTCCTCGGAGACATCACCATCCTCGGGATGCTGGATTGCCACGCCGTGGACGAGGCCGTCGGTGCCAGACCGCAAACCGACCACTTTCGCATAGCTCCGCGCCACGCCGCCATCCTCTTCCGCTTCCTGGATGAGCCGGAGCACCAGCCTCGCGTCATCTGTCTTGGCGTCCCCGTAGCGGAATCCACCTTTCAGACCATCCTTGCTGACATGAGGGGCGAGCATGGCGAAATCCTCAGCACTGTAGTACCGATGCCCCCATCGCAGCGCCAGGAGATCGTAAATCGAAAGGCCCACGTCGTAAGTCCACCTGCCTGGGCTCTCCCCTTCGTAGGTCACCAGCAGAAAGCCCATCGGGTCTATCAAGCCGGGTGCCTCTGCAAGGAGCTTGTCCCGCTCGTGGACGGAGAGCATGGTCAGCTTCAGGTCACCTTCCTTGAGGTACCTGAGCCCGCCGTGAACCATCTTCGAAGAGCGGCTCGATGTCCCCCAGGCGAAATCCTGTTGCTCCACCAGGAGGACTCTCATCCCGATTCTGGCGGCTTCCCTGAAAATCCCAGCGCCGGTGATCCCGCCCCCTATGATTATCAGATCCCACCTGTAATCGCCGTATGCCATTGTCTCTCCTCAGGCATTTGCGCCTATCGCACCAGCTTCCCGGGGTTCATCATCCCTTTGGGGTCGAACGTTTCCAAAAGAGAATGGATCGCCTCGATTCCCAATTGCCCTTTCTCCGGCTCCAGATAAGGCAGGTGATCGGTGCCGACGCCGTGCTGATGGCTGATCGTGCCGCCGTGAGCCACTATCGCTTCGCTCACAGCACTTTTCAGCTTCTGCCATCGCTCCAGTGTCTCGTCTGGATCGGGCGAGATGCGGAAAATGAAAGTAGTGTACACGTTCGAACCGGTCGGGTAGAGATGGGAAAGGTGCGTGAAAACGTGAACCCGCTCGTCGGAATCGGAGATAGCGCTTTGCAGGGCGTGCTCCATGGCCGACATTAGCGTCGGCACGTTCGACCACCACGTGGCGCTCTCGACAGTATCCACCGCGTAGCCCATCTCCCACAGGGTATTCCGAAGGTAAGGGGTGCGGAATCGGTTCTTCAGCCATTCTCTGGCGAACATCCGCCCCACGTTCACCCCGCCGTGGCCAGAGGCAATCCCGGCAGATCTCTTGCGGGATGCTTTCACGATGCTGGCATTGCCCGCCAGCCCCACCAGCATGAGGCACTTGTCCTCTCCGAGCTTTCGGACGCTTAGCAGCCGCTCAAGGGCGCCGATCAATTTCTCATGGCCTGCCATGATCAGGGTGGTCCTTGTCTCCTCCGCCGAGCTCAGCCTGAGCATGGAAAGCGGCAACCTGGACTGGAGCATCTCCCGCGCTGCATCCATTCCGTTGGCGAAATCGGGAAAGAAAATCGCCAACGCGTCTTCACGCTCGGGGAGCCTGGATACCCTGACAGTGGCTTCCGTCAGGATGCCGAGCCTTCCCTCGGAACCCAGCACCACGTGGCGCAAATCCGGCCCAGCGGAAGAATCGGGGAACGGAGGCATCTCGAAGGTCCCTCTCGGCGACACCAACTTCCCCCCAGCGAAAAGCTGGTCGATGCTCCCGTAGCCCAGGGATTGCTGTCCACTGGAGCGGGTCGTTATCCACCCGCCGAGCGTGGAGTATTCGAAAGACTGAGGGAAATGTCCGAGGGTGAATCCTTGCGCCCGCAGGATGGCTTCCAGGTCGGGGCCTGCCACGCCGGCGCCAAACGTGGCAAGATGGCTCGTGCTGTCCAGCCTGATCATGCGGTTCATCCGGCCCATGTCCACCGTGAGCGCCGGCCTGCCGTCGGCAGGAGGGTTTACATGCCCCACGACGCTCGTGCCGCCACCATAAGGAATCACAATCGCTCCCACCTGGCGGGCGTATCTCAGGATTGTGTGGACGTCCTTCTCGTCCATCGGATAAGCTACTCCGTCGGGGAACGCACCAATACGCCCGCTGCGCAGCGCTATCCAGTCCGGCATGCTCTGCCCCCGTGCATGGCGCAGACGGGACTCCGGATCTTTCACCACGAACGCCGAGCCCGGCAGTCTGGACTCCGGGACGCTCGCCACGACTTCTTCCAGCACAGCGTCCTTTCTGTGCTCCCCCGGCCCCAGGACGGCTTTGAGAAACTCCGATGCTTTCGGCGGCAGTTCGTAGCCGACGGAATCGTCCCCCCATCCGTTCCAGCGCCTCATTCCGGTCCCTCCTTCTCCTTGCTGGATGACACTTTCTTCCACAATTCAACACTCAGGCGCATGGTCTTTCTCGTGATCTCTTCTGCTGCTCTCCAATCCCGCTCCGTGGTTGCTTTCAAGAGCGCCGCGTAGTAAGCACGTGAAGCATCCCTCGCATCCACAGGATCGAAATAGATCCGCGCTATCCGCTCATAGAAATCCGCAAAGCCGTTCAGTATCAGCGAGTAGATGGGGTTGCCGGAAAGCACGGTCAGGTGGTGCTGTACCTTCCAATCGAAAGAGGCAAAAGCCTCCGGCGTGTCCGGCAGGCCGGTGTAGTCCGCGAGGAGAGATTCCACTTGCCCCGGTTCCCGCTCTACGGCAGCCCTGGTGTAAGCCGGGGCAAGGACTTCACGCACTTCGAGAAGCTGGCGTACGAAATCCGGCGGCAGCGACTCCCCGTAGCGTACAATGGAGCTCAGAACTCGCAAGCCGCCGCATCGCCAGAAATCATTGACCTGTGTCTGCTTCCCGTGGTGGATGGTGATCCAGCCATCGCGGGCGAGACGTTGCAGCGCCTCCCGCAATGTTGGTCTCGTGACGCCGAGCGTTACGGCGAGATCCCTCTCGGACGGCAAGACCGTCCCCGGCGGATAGGTGCCGTTCAAAAAGCCCTTCACGAGTGCTTCCTCGACATACAGAGCAGGTTTGATTAGCCTTGACGATCCTTTCACGCGCTCTCCTTTGACTTCTTGTTCGACTGGTAAGACCTCTAACCACATAATTATAACCCCAGCGCCCTGCTGAAGGCAAGGTTGGGCAGCATGGGGAGAGCGGAGCAAATCCTGGGGCCTGTAGGGGCCCCAGGATCCTCTGAGCCGTC
>CAZDOZ010000097.1:0-4523 GCA_964507175.1 uncultured Anaerolineae bacterium | reverse complement strand
ACTCCTGAGATGGCTTTGGGCTTCCGATTTGCCTCGAAATTCCAAAAAAGTTTTTCGGTTTGACATAACTTTCGAATGGGCCTATAATGGCGCACTACGAAGTAAGCAAAGCAGTCCAAGCGGAGGATAAAGCATGGGATTTGGCCCAAGGTGGGGTTCCCCACGGACCAACACATTGACGATAACAGCGAAAGGCGAGATCTCCCTCGCTCAACTTCTCACAGGCCAGAGGGCCATTGTCAAAGAGATCAACGGTGGTCGGGGGTTCGTCAATCGTCTTGCGACATTGGGCTTTACGCCGGGAAGCGAGGTGGAAATGGAAGCGAACTACGGAAGCGGCCCGGTCATAGTTAATGTTCGAGGTGTGGAGATTGCTCTAGGCAGAAACGAGGCTGGACGGGTGCTCGCTACGCTCACGGAGGAGTGATGTCCGGCAGTACAAAAGACGTCACCATCGCTCTGTCGGGCCAACCCAATGTCGGCAAGAGCACAGTGTTCAACGCCCTTACCGGGCTTGATCAGCATGTGGGAAACTGGCCCGGCAAGACCGTAGAGCAGAAAATCGGATATATGAATCTGCCAGACGGGCGCGTCGCAGAGATCGTGGATCTGCCTGGCACCTACAGCCTGACAGCCAACTCCCCCGAGGAGGAGATCGCCCGGGACTATATCGTCCGGGAAAAGCCCGATGTCGTAGTTGCGGTAACCAATGCCGCTGCCCTGGAACGCGGCCTTTACCTGGTAGGTGAGCTGCTCCAGCTTTCCGATTCTGTCATCCTGGCGCTCAACATGATGGATGTGGCACAGGAGGAAAGGATCACCATAGAACCGGAGGTGCTCCAGGCGGCCCTTCGTATCCCTGTCGTCCCGATGGTAGCCCGTCGGAAGGAGGGGACGGACGACCTCTCGGTTGCCGTTCAAAATGTCCTGAATTCCCCGCCGAAATCCCCCAATAAACCAAAGATAACGCCGGAGACCCAGGCAGTGATCGAGGAATTCCTCGACGATGCTGGCGAGTATCTTCCGCCGGAATACCCTCGAGATTGGGCCGCCCTGAAGATCCTGGAAGGGGATCGAGTATTTTTGCGCTACTTGGAAAAGCACATGCCCCCGGACCTCTGGCGGAGGACGAACGAGTTCCTCATGGCCCACGAGGATATGAGCCTGAAAATCGCCAGCTCTCGTTATGGATGGGTCAATCGGATGGTCAGGGCTGCGGTCATCAGACCGATCCACGGGCAGATGTCCACGACAAGGCAGTTGGACAAATACGCAACCCACCCTATCCTGGGCCCCATAATCCTGCTCCTGGTGATGGGGGTCATTTTCTGGGTGACCTACACTCTCGGCGCTCCTCTCCAGGACCTGCTGGACCAATATCTGGTGCAGGTTCCGTCCGCCTGGCTGACCGCTTACGGCACCGCTCTTCCTCCGTGGCTTCTCAACCTCCTGGTGGATGGCGTGATTGGAGGCGCTGGCCTGGTGATCACTTTCGCCCCCATCCTCTTTATTTTCTTCTTTGCAATGGGCGTTCTGGAAGATGTGGGCTACATGGCCAGGGGCGCTTTTGCCGTGGATAGGTTTATGCATAGGCTGGGACTCCATGGGAAGTCCTTCATGCCCCTTTTCCTTGGATTTGGGTGCAACGTTCCGGCGGTGATGGGAACACGGATCATCGAGTCGCGCCGTGCGAGGTTGTTGACTCTTCTCCTGGTACCCCTGGTTCCATGCAGCGCCAGGATGGTAGTGCTCAACTTTATGACCATCATCTTCTTCGGATCTGCGGCACCTTTCGTTACGTGGGGGCTGGTTGGGGTTAACCTGATAGCTCTAGCGATAAGCGGCTATTTGATCAACAAGATCGTCTTCAAAGGACATCGGACGGCTTTCATCATGGAACTGCCGCTGTACCACACGCCGGACTGGAAATCTCTGGCGTTGCGGGCATGGCAGCGGCTCATGATCTTCGTGAAACAGGCGGGTACCATCATCTTCCTGGCCGCCATACTGATCTGGGTGCTCTCCTACTTCCCATCCGGCGAAATCGAGAAAAGTTACCTGGCGGTCCTCGGGCATTTCATGGCTCCGCTTGGGCATCTCATGGGCTTGGATTGGAAAATGCTGGTAGCGCTCTTTGCGAGCTTCATAGCGAAAGAAAACTCCATTGCTACCATGGGGGTGCTCTACGGGGCCGGTGGTGAGGGCAGCCTGGCCCAGGTTTTAGCTCACACCCTGTCCCCCGCGGGGGCCCTGGCGTTTCTGGTAACCCAGATGCTTTTTATCCCATGCGTAGCCACTGTCGCAGCCATGTACCAGGAACTTGAGAACAAGCTCTGGCTCCTGTTCGATATCGTTTTTCTCTCGTTGCTTGCGTTTGGCGCAGGGATATTGGTTTACCAGACAGCTTTGATCCTGGGTGTGGGGATCTGATTTCGGCGAGGTTGCGGATGGCACACACAGCCACACCGGACATCGTAGTCGTAGGAGCAGGCCCGGCCGGGTCATCTCTGGCATTGTTGATGGCGCGTGCCGGTGCGAACGTCCTCTTGTTGGACAAAGCCCGATTCCCGCGCGACAAAACGTGCGGCGGTGGGCTTACGCCCCGCGCCATGGCAGTGCTCGAGAGGTTTGGTCTGTTGGAAGCGGTAGAATCCATCGCTGCCCAACGGGTGACCGGTGCCCACCTCCGATCTCCCTCCGGTCATGTCTGGCGGATGGAGTTCGACGAGATAGACTCTGGCCTTCCCCCTTTCGGTCTGATCGTGCCGCGCTACAAGCTGGATGAGTTCCTGGTCGAGCAGGCAGTTGCTGCGGGTGCGTCGTTCCGGCCCGGGGCGGGGGTGACAGACCTGATGATGGAAGGAAGGCGCGTCGTCGGAGTGACCGCCAGACATGACGGGCGGCGAGAGGAAATCCTCGCACCGCTGACGGCGATAGCCACTGGCGCCAGCATCTCCTTGCTCAAACGCCTGAGGCTGCTCCAGAGAATGCCTCCGGTCATCCTGGCAGCGCGGGGGTACTACTCCGGCGTAACCGGCCTGGAGGGTTCCCTGGAGTTCTATTTCGAGGGTGATATGCTTCCCGGCTATGCTTGGGTCTTCCCCATGGGCGACGGCAGGGCAAATGTGGGCATGGGAATGTTTCCGAAGGGACAGCGGGGATCGCCGCGGCAAATGCTGGAGGATTTCGTGCGCTCCGGCCCCGCAGCGGACAGGTTCCGCGGTGCGCGACTGGATGGCAGGATCAAAGGGTACCCTCTGCGCACAGATTATCCTCTGTACGATGCCTGCGGCGATGGCTTTATCCTCCTGGGTGAAAGCATGGGGTTGGTAAACCCGGTAAGCGGCGAGGGAATAGACCTGGCACTGGAGAGCGCGGAGATCGCTGCTCCTGTTGCGCTATCGGCACTGGAACGTGGAAATACGGGTGCCCGCTCGTTGAAAGAGTACGACCGCAGGCTCCGTCGACGGTTCGAAGGATACTTCCGCGGTATGAGAATCTTGCGGGATAGGGCCATGGCACCCGGCGTACTGGATTCCCTGATCTTGCGCTCAGCACGGGATCCGGCGCTTGCCAGGACGGTGACAGGGATCAATCTTGGGGTGGTATCGCCGTGGGTGGTGATCAAGAAACCGGGGCTGGCGTGGCGCGTCCTTCGGTATCTGGCACACAGGGCATTCAAATGAGACAGGCGTTTTGCGCCCTAAGGCTTTGCTATCGTCTCAGAGGCCGGACATGTCGATGCCGCCACTTTATTTCCCAGATGCGCCAGGCGGCTTCCAGCTTCACCGGAACTGACATTTTCGACTGTCCCTTGCGCCTGTCCTCGAAGTAAATAGGTATTTCCAGGACCCGAAAGCCCAGTTTCTCTGTGACATAGGCCATCTCTACCTGGAAAGCGTATCCGTTGGAACGGATGGAATCCAGGTCTATCGCTTCCAGCACCTCCCTCCGCCAGCATTTGAAGCCAGCGGTGGCGTCGCGAACTCGCAAGCCGAGGACAAGTTTCGCGTAAACTGCGTTCGCCCACCAGCTCAGAAAGTACCTGCCTATACCCCAATTCTCATCCAGCTTCCCGCCAGGCACATACCGGGAGCCCACGACCACATCGTACTCGTTGCTCTTTTCCAGCATCTCCGGGATGCAGTCAGGCGAGTGGGAGAAGTCAGCGTCCATCTGGATGATCCTGTCGGCGCCCAGGGACAAAGCGCGTTTGAACCCGGCTATGTACGCCCTGCCCAATCCCCGCGGGCCGCTCCGGCGGATCACCTGGACCAGACCGGGGTTGCGCGCTGCCAGCTTGTCCGCCACCTCCCCTGTCCCGTCGGGGGACTCGTCGTCCACTACCAGGACACTCAGATTCGGCACACCAAGGGACAACACCGAGGCAACAATCAACGGCAGGTTGTCAACCTCGTTGTAAGTCGGGATCACGACAATGGTCTTCCAGGAGCTCTCTTTCTCCATGATGGGACACATTATACATCGCGGAGGCGATGTTGGGCAAAGATTGTCCGATCGGG
>CAZDOZ010000096.1:0-9350 GCA_964507175.1 uncultured Anaerolineae bacterium | reverse complement strand
AGCTCTGTATCGAGCGTGAGGGTCTGCAGGAGCACTTTTTGGCTTCGATTTGCTTCGAAATCCCTGGATCCTGTGGTGTACCTCGTCGAGGCGCGCGCTTCCGGAAGTTGATATCCCCGATTTGACATCCTGCGGAGTTCTGTGGTACACTTTGGAGGACAAAATAGTACACATGTTCTACATATCCCAAGAAATATCCCAAAAGGATTGTGGGGTATCCCAAGCGCGAATGGGCGTTTGGCACGGGTGTAATCTTCGCTCATAGGCAGATTGCCTCGAAGTCGGGAGGTGAGTTATGAGACGACAATTGGAGATGCAAGCGGACAGGATCGAATCCGTTCTCGCCAGCCATCGGGTTCCGGCGCGGGTATGGGGGGGATCTGTAACGCCCAGGACAGTCCGATTCCAGCTCACCACCGCCATTGGCACGAAAGTCAGCAAAGTGGCCGGACTGGCTGAGGAGCTTGCCCTTGCCCTGGGGGCAAAAGCCGTAAGGGTGCATCGGAACGGCGGGGTCATTTCTGTGGAAGTGTCCCGTCCTGATCCCGAACCGGTCATGCTGCTGGATTTGATGCGAAAACTGCCGCCAGTTCCACCTTTCTCTGCGGTGCTGGGGATAGACGAAGAGGGGGTGCCAATGCTGGTGCGGTTGAACAGCCCGGATGTCGCCCATATTTTGGTAGTGGGTAGGACGGGAAGCGGAAAGACAGTCATGGTACGATCCATCCTTTTCAGCCTTGCGGCTTACAATCCGGCGTATAAGCTTCAGATGGTGCTCATGGACCCGAAAGGAAAAGGGTTTGGAGGGGTGCATTTCCTGCCGCACCTGGCTATGCCGCCGGTAGGAGCCTCTGAGGATGCTGCTGATGTTCTCGACCGCTTGGTGGATGAGATGGTGCGACGTGACGACGAAGGCATCTCCCTGCCCCGGCTGGTTATTGCGATAGACGAGCTGGCTGAGCTGACCATGAGCGCCGGGAAGCGGGTGATCTCTGCGTTGGAGCGCCTCACGCAGCGGGGACGCGAGGCAGGGGTTCATGTAATTGCCTCTACCCAGAAGCCAACAGCAGCGGTGCTCGGTAGCCTGGGGAAGGCGAATTTTCCTCTGCGCCTCGTGGGCGCTGTGGTCAGTCCGGAAGAGGCGAAAGTTGCAACTGGACTGGCTGGCACCGGGGCGGAGAAACTTGGTGGGCAGGGGGATTTCCTGCTGGTGAACCGAGGGGAGATGATTCGGTTCCAAGGCGCTTACATCGGGCCGCAGGAAATCGAGGATGTCCTTAGGCTGGGTAGAAGAGGAAATCGAGCCGGGATCTTTCATGGGTAGGCTTTCGGACTCGTCGGCTCGCCGTGAAGTTCTTTCAGGAGGTGTCCGGATGACAAACAAAGTGATCACAGTAGGTGTTGCTACTTTTTTCGGCGTACTGAGCCTGGGCATAGTGGTAAAGCTGGGAGCGGAGACGCTGGCGGTTGTCGTGGGTGTGCTGTTGGGCGTGATGGGGATTGTCCCTCTTGGCCTGTTGATGCTGGCTGCTGCCAGCGCAGGCAAAGAGTCGTCTCGTAGCCAGCAACCGCCAGTCGTGATTGTCGCTCCGGGCACGAACGCCCTCCCGCAAGGGAATCTCTACGATCCGTATCGCCAGATCCCGCAGCCGACTATGTTCCCAACTCCGCCTGGCTCCAGACAATTCCACCTGATCGGTGGCGCGGAGGGGGACGAAGATGCCCGCTGATGCAATCGACAGGCTACGGTCGGGTGCCGCTGCCAAGCGGCAGCCCCCATCATCTCGCGGGCGGAAAGGGTTAGAGGGCGGGGAGGATTTGAGTGCCCGAATCCTCCCGCCCCCTAGCCCCTGCTCGATACAGTGGATGTGACGGCGCGTGAAACCCACAGATTCCGATTCTACAGGCTTTCCCTCACCATGTTCCGGAGCACGGTGTGGAGGATGCCGCCGTTGCGGTAGTATTCTACTTCCACGGGGGTGTCCAGGCGGACGGTAACCTGGAAGGTCTTCTCGCTGCCATCCTTTTCGCGAGCATGGACAATGAGCGCCTGGAGTGGTTTCAGGTCATCGCCCAGCCCTTCAATATCGTAGACCTCTTTGCCCGTCAGGCCCAGAGATTTCCAGCTATCTCCCTCCTGGAACTGGAGCGGCAGTACTCCCATGCCCACCAGGTTGCTTCGGTGGATTCGCTCGTAGCTCTCGGCTATGACCGCCTTGACGCCCAGCAGGTATGTCCCTTTGGCTGCCCAATCGCGGGAACTGCCGGTGCCATATTCCTTTCCCGCCAGGACGATCAGTGGTGTGCCATTGGCCTGGTATTTCATTGCGGCATCGTATATGCTCATCCGCTCGCCGGTGGGCAGGTAGACGGTGACTCCGCCCTCAGTGCCGGGCACCAGCAGGTTCTTAAGCCGGATGTTGGCAAAAGTGCCACGCATCATCACCTCGTGGTTACCCCGGCGGGAACCGTAGGTGTTGAAATCCCTCGGCTTCACGCCATGCTCGATCAGGTAACGTCCGGCTGGACTATCCACAGGGATCGTGCCCGCGGGCGAGATGTGATCGGTGGTGATGGAATCGCCCAGAAGCGCCAGGACACGCGCTCCTTTGATCGGCTTTACCGAGGGCACTTCCGGAGTCATGCCGATGAAGAACGGCGGCTCCTGGATATACGTGGACTTGGGGTCCCAGTCATAAATCTTTCCGCCAGTGACTTCTAGTGACTGCCAGAGTTCGTTGCCCTCGTTAACGTTGCTGTACTTTTCCTCGAACATCTCCGGTTTCACGCCTGCGGCGATGGCGTCCTGAACCTCTTTCTGAGTCGGCCAGATATCCTTCAGGTACACCGGCTGGTCGTTGGGATCATATCCGACCGGGTCTTTGGTCAGGTCTATGTCCACAGTGCCGGCCAGGGCATACGCCACCACCAGCGGCGGTGACGCCAGGTAGTTCGCCTGGGTCAATGGGTTGACCCGCCCCTCGAAGTTCCGGTTGCCGCTCAGGACGGCCGCGGCGATCAGGTCGTTTTCCTTGATGGCATTGGCGACCGGTTCGGGTAATGGGCCGCTGTTGCCAATGCAGGTGGTGCAGCCAAACCCCACAACATGGAACCGGAGTGCCTCCAGGTACGGCAGAAGCCCTGTCGCTTCCAGGTACTGCGGCACCACGCGGGAACCAGGTGCCAGGCTTGTCTTGACGTATGGCTTGACATGGAGGCCGTGCTCCACTGCTTTCTTCGCCACCAACCCCGCGGCGATCACCACCGACGGATTGGAGGTGTTGGTGCAGCTCGTGATGGCGGCGATCACGACAGAGCCATGGTGGAGTTCGTAGGTCTCTCCGTCCATATCCACCGGGACGACTTTTTCCTCGTCTTTCTCTTGCAGGGCAAAGCCGCGCTCCGAGACAGGAGCTTTCAGGGAGATGTGGAACGATTTCTTCATCTCCCGGAGCGGAATCCTGTCCTGCGGGCGCTTGGGCCCGGCCAGGCTCGTTTCCACAGTGCCCATGTCGAGTTCCAATACGTCGGTGTACTCCAGGTCGGGGGACTCGGGTGTGCGGAAGATGTCTTGCTCTTTCGTGTACCGTTCCACCAGCTCGACTTGCTCTTTGCTCCGGCCCGTAAGCCGCATGTAGCGTAGCGTTTCCTCGTCTACGGGGAAGAATCCCATGGTCGCGCCGTACTCCGGCGACATGTTGGCGATGGTGGCTCTGTCCGCCAGGCTCAGTTTGGCAACTCCGGGTCCGAAATACTCTACGAACTTGCCCACGACGCCGTACTTCCTGAGCATCTGGGTGATGGTGAGGACCAGGTCGGTGGCTGTGGTGCCCTCCGGCAGCTCGCCCGTGAGCCTGACGCCGATTACCTCAGGCACCAGCATATAGATCGGCTGGCTGAGCATTGCTGCCTCTGCCTCGATGCCGCCGACGCCCCAGCCCAGGACGCCCAGGCCGTTGATCATGGTGGTGTGGGAGTCGGTTCCCACAAGGGTGTCGGGGAGGGCCACCGCTTCGCCGTTTTGCTTTCGCAGATGGACGACTTTCGCCAGGTACTCCAGGTTTACCTGGTGGATGATGCCGGTATCGGGGGGGACGACGGAAAAGTCCTCGAAAGCAGCCTGCCCCCATCGGAGGAAAGCGTATCGTTCGCGATTTCGCTCGAATTCGCGCTTGGCGTTGAGATACGGGGCGGTCAGCACGCCGAAATAATCCACCTGCACTGAATGGTCGATGATCAGGTCTGCCGGGACATGAGGGTTGATCCTGCTCGGATCTCCACCCATCCTGTGCATGGCAGATCGCAGGGCCGCAAGGTCCACAACCGCGGGCACGCCGGTGAAATCCTGGAGCACTATCCGGGCGGGCTTGAACGGTATCTCTTTTTTTCCCACGGCCTTGGCATTCCAGTGGGCCAGCGTTAGAACGTGGTCTTCGGTGACGGCGAAACCATCGCACTGTCTCAGGACTGATTCCAGGAGGATGCGGATGGAGATGGGCAGCTTTGATACATTGGCTATACCTTCCTTTTCCAGCGCATCCAGGCGGTACATAATCGCAGGACCTTGGCCTGTCTCGAAAGTAGAGCGAGAACCGAAGAGGTTGGAACAATTCTTTGTGGTCATCTTTTTTCTCCTAAAGTGAAGGATTTTGAGATTTCCCTTGAGACGAATTTCTCTCAGTTGGCTGGTTCTAATGGAATCGGTGAAAGTGTTTGCTTGTCCTGATGTCGTGGAGCGCCGCACATGATGGCCGGTGGGTCGTCGTGTTCCTGGCGCTTCACGAACGGCCTTCTGCTTCGCGTTCTGGCGAAGTGGGCTATGACTGACAACGTGGTCCGGGCAAGTGCCGGAACCCAACAAAAATTATACCTCACCCCTTGATGGTGAGCCAATAGAGAGATGAAAATTCAACGAGCGAGGTCGATCTGGGCATCGGTGTGCGGCGCATTGCCCGGGATTGTAATCTAATTGTAAAGTGGAACCCCTTGAAGTTTCAATAAGACTGTACTAATATGATCGTGAAGTATATGGAGGTGTGGGATGACCATAGGGGAGGGAAATTGGATTATTTACTTAAATTTGGGTGAGGGCAAAGCGGACCCGCCGTTGTTGAGCGTGGCGGGCGTGGAGGTTGCTCCAGATGTCTCCTTAGCCATAGGCATGGCTCTCACCGGGCGGTACAAAGCTATCGTGTTGGATGTGGGGTCTGAAACCAGGGAAGCGAGGGTTTTCTTGAACCGCCTCCGAAGCCGTTCTAAGTTGCCTGTGCTGATGTTGGTTTCCAAGACTGCATCAGCATCTCTTCCTGACCTCTATGGCTCCGGCGCAGATGCCCATTTGTTCATACCTGTCCCTGAGGTTTTGCTTGATGCCAAGCTCTTTGCCCTTTTCAGGCGTGCTTACGTGCTCTCTATCATTCCGAAAGTGAGGCGTTTTTACTCTCAGCGAGTGTAATGATGTTCAGGAGAGAATCTGGTCTGGGGTGAAAATCGAGGGACGGCTTGCCCGAGCCGTCCCTCGATTACTACATTAAGGAGGAGTGAAATATGTTGTCTCGCTAGAGATGTCTGCCCGCTACCATCTCCTGAACGCCTACGAGAATGCCCGTGATGAACAGTACCAACAGCCATGTAGGAACATCATCTGCCCCGCTTGCCCCAGTTCCTGAAGATGCCATTGTGGGTGCGGATGTGACCCAAAATAACGTTACTCCCGCTACTATCCATTTCCTAAACATCTTTTTCTCCCTGCTGTCACTTCCCATCTTGCTACATGTGATGATAAAGGTCAATCGATAATATTGCCTAACTTTTGCCATGGGCGCTCGGCATTCATGCCCAGAGCTTACGATTTGCCTCTCGAGAAAGTCAGTAGCAATACAGAAACAAATAATCCCACTGTCAGCAGCAGCACTCTGCTCGAGTCCAACGATTCCATACCAACCCCGTGTATTAGATGAATCATCCTGTGCCCTCCAATACGAACGCCTCCACAAAACACGACGCACTGACGATGTCCTGAGTAACGTAAAAATTACCTGCTCCAAAAAGAATTGTAAAGCAACAATATGAACGTCAGATGAAAAGCTTGTGCATGGATTATGACAAAACCTGCAACTACCGGTGCATCGCCCTTGTATCCGAGAGGATTTGACACTTTGGTCGTTTTGTGGAAAATAAATCAGTAGTATGACATTTGGGCGGAAGGAACGTGATTGTGGGTGCCGGTTACCAGACTGGTAGCCGCTGCCGGGAACGTACGAGGGGATAGATGAGCACCTATTTTATGGAGAAGAAGCAGGGCAAGAAGCAGATGCCGGACCGGAGGTCTGGTTAGTCGTTCCTGCCCTGCGAAAGATGCTATCAACGGCTTGCCGGACCATCGGCGAGCCGTTTTTTGTTGGAGGAAAGAATCAGCGAATCGGCGAATGAACGAATCAGCGATAAAATGGAGGTGAGGAAATGTCAAATCAGATGTTCAGGTTCAGGGACTACACGCCCAGGCCGCTGGAAATCATCGACACCACGCTGCGGGAGGGCCAGCAAACATCGTTGTTACACGACCATTACAAGTATTTCTTCGACACACAGGACAAAATCGAAATTACCAGAGCACTCATCACCTATGGCGTCAAGTTCATGGAGCTTTTCGCCCCCATCGTCAGCCCGCGGGAAAAGGAGGATTTTCAGGCAATCAAGGAAACCAGGGATGGCCTCATCACGCAAAAAGGGTACACTTTTCTGCTGGCCCACGTGCGCACCCATCCGGCAGACGTGGAGGCAGCCATCAATGCCGGGTTCGACGGGCTGAATTTCTACATCGGCACATCGGAACAGTCCCGGAGGTACAACCACGGCAAGGATCTGGACGAGATCGTCCGGCGCGCCCGCAACCTCATCGGGGACGTGCGAAGGAACCATCCAAATCTGATACTCCGATTCAGTGGCGAGGATGCTTTCCGGACACCGTGGGAAGATCTGGTCCGCGTCTACGACGAGGTGGAGCCTTACGTGGATCGCTTCGGCACGCCGGACACCGTGGGCGTGGCGACGCCGGTCGTCGTCCGTGAGCGGGTGGCGGCGCTGCAGGAGCGGTATCCACACGTGGCGCTGGAGGGACATTTCCACGAAGACAGGGGATTTGCGCTCTACAATTCGCTGGAAGCAGTCCGCAGCGGGATGCAGTACATCAACACTACAATTCTGGGGATCGGCGAGCGATCCGGCATCACCTCCATGACGGCGCTCCTCTTCAACCTTTATCTGGAAAAAGAGTACGACATGCTGGAGGGGTATACGTTGCGGGCGTCGTATCCCATCAATGTGATGCTGGCAGACAAATTGCATTCTTTGGTGCCAAGCCGCGAACCGGTAAGCCTCACCAACCGAACCCACACGGCAGGAGTGCATCAGAAAGCGGTTCTCAACGACGCCTCCACCTACGAAGCCCTGCCGCTGGATATGTTCGGTGTCGTCGAGTCTGAGATCCTGCTCGGACCATTGAGCGGGTGGAACGTCATACATTACTTCCTGAAAGAGATCAAGGGGTTCCTGCTGGATGAGCAGACCGCCCGCCAGATAGCTAAAATCTTCAAAGAACGGGTCTACGACCTTGGCGAAGGCGTTTCCCCGGCGGACCTGCTGATGGAGATCGCCGAAAAGGAATTCCGGTTGGAGAGAATCCAGGTTCCGGAGGGGTTCCAGGGGCGGGTGCTCCAAATGATGGACCGCAGGAATGCCCCGCGGCGGGAGGTGCGGTGATGGGTTTCACTTTTGCCGAGAAGATTCTGGGAGCGAAGTCCGGCTCCGGCCCGGCCAGGGCCGGGCAGTTTGTGGTAGTGGAGCCAGATGTGGCGCTGAGCCATGACAACACTGCAGCCATTGTGCAGATCTTCCAGAAGATCGGCGTCGAAAAAGTGCGTTATCCGGAGCGGCTGGCCGTGGTGCTGGATCATGCCGTCCCGCCGCCTACCACGCGCCATGCTCAGAATCACGCTGAAATCCGCCAGTTCGTGGCGGAGCAGGGGATTGAGCATTTCTACGACGCCGGTCGAGGAATCTGCCACCAGGTTCTGAGCGAGGAAGGTTTGATCCGCCCCGGCACGCTGCTCCTGGGCGCCGACAGCCATTCGACGCACTACGGTGCACTCGGGGCGTTCAGTGCGGGCGTCGGCCGGAGCGAGATGGCCGCGATCTGGGCCACGGGGAAGCTCTGGCTTCGGGTCCCGGATAGCATGAAGATCGTGGTGAAGGGGCAACTGCGTGGCTGGGCCACGTCCAAAGACCTGGCACTGTACATCATCGGTTCCCTGGGCGCTGATGCCGCCATCTACCGCTCGGTGGAGTTCCACGGAGTGGCTGTCAAGCAGCTCAGCATGGAGAGCCGATTTGTGTTGACCAACATGATGGCGGAGATGGGTGCCAAGAACGCCTGGATTCCGCCGGACGAGACCACGGCGGAGTGGCTGCGGGTTCAGGCCGGCATGGGCGTCATGGAAAGGCCGTTCCTGCCGGACGAGGATGCCGAATATGTCGAAGAGCACGTGTTCGATGCATCGGCGGTAGAGCCGATGGTTGCCCGGCCGGGTCGTGTGGACGATGCTGTTCCGGTGGCCGAGGTCACGGGCACCAGGGTGCAGCAGGTGTTCATCGGCACGTGCACCAACGGGCGGCTGGAAGACATCGCCGCGGCAGCGGAGATTTTGAGCGGCAGGCGCGTGGCATCCGGAACGCGACTATTAGTGATTCCAGCGTCGTCCAGGATTTTGAAGGCAGCGATCCACGCGGGATACATCGAGACTCTGGTAGAGGCAGGGGCGATGATCGGCGTGCCCGGTTGCGGGCCGTGCATGGGGAACCACATGGGGATCCCTGCGCCTGGAGAGGTGACTCTGAGCACGGCGAACCGGAATTTCCGTGGGCGCATGGGCACGCCGGATGCGCCGATCTACCTGGCGAGTCCTGCCGTCGCCGCCGCCAGCGCTATCACAGGCCGGATAACGCACCCTGCGGAGGTAAGCCCATCGGCTTGACCAGATGGCGTTTTTGTCGGAATGGCGCGAAATCAGATTTTCTGATATACTGATCATGCTGAGAACCCTGGATGGAGGTGAACTATGGAGAGCCTGACGGTGCAGGTCGCGAAAAGAGGAGTGGTCACGATTCCAAAAGACGTGCGGGAGAAATACGGGATAAAGCCGGGCGATGTAATGACATTCGTCGACCTCGGCGGTGTGTTTGTGATGGCACCTTACCGATCCCGGATGGATGTCATCGCCGACCGGATATCCTCTCAATGGCAGGAGAAAGGCATAGGTTTGGAAGAGATGCTTGCTGCATTGCGTGAGGAG
>CAZDOZ010000095.1:0-9543 GCA_964507175.1 uncultured Anaerolineae bacterium | reverse complement strand
TTTTTTTCCGTTTGAGCAGCGCCGCGCCTTGTGGATGTTTGGGATGACACAGGACCCATCTCCACCCCGAGGTATCGAAAAAAAACACGGAAAAGATGTATCGCACGCTTCCCATGCAAGTGTGCAATCGTAAACGCTTGTTGCCGACAAGATGTGACATGCCGGAATGTTCCGGCGCTGTAAACCAATGGTGCCACGTGCTTCCTGCATCGATAGGAGTACGTGGCATTATTACTGTTGCAGATTGACAAATTGTCCTGACAATATCGCAGGTGCGGCGGGGGTGCAGGGGCAGAGCGCGCTCCGCCCACATTCTTTGGAGGTGAGTAATGGCTGTTACGGCTGTGGTAGGTGCTCAATGGGGGGACGAAGGGAAAGGGCGAGTAGTGGATTATCTGGCGCAGGACGCCCGCTGGGTGGTTCGTTACCAGGGAGGCGACAACGCAGGCCATACTGTGGTCAATGAGCATGGAACTTTCAGGCTTCACATCGTGCCATCCGGCATTTTCAACCCAGATACACGCTGCCTGGTAGGAGCTGGCACCGTCGTAAACCCTGACACGCTACTCGAAGAAATCGACGCTTTGGAAAAGGCCGGGGTATCCACGGAAAACCTCTACGTGGACAGACGTGCCCATGTCGTATTCCCGTATCACCGCACACTGGATGATCTGCGGGAATCGGCACGTGGGAAAGGGGCTATCGGCACTACCAAGCGCGGCATCGGCCCGGCATATGCCCACAAAGCCGCCAGGATCGGCATACGCATGGGGGATATCCTGAACGAGGAATGGCTAAAAGGCCGCCTGGAGCAGGCGCTGGCGTCGGTGAATAGAGAGCTCTCCACCTACGGGCATCCGCAGGTTCCTCTCGGGGATATTATGGAGAGAGTTCATCTCTGGCGGGAGCAGATAGGACGTCGGATCGTTGATTCTGTACCGATGGTGAAAGCTGCTATCGAGAAAGACGAGCCTGTCTTGTTGGAAGGGCAACTCGGCGTAATGCGAGATCTGGACTGGGGCGAGTATCCTTTCGTGACTTCGTCGAACCCCGTTGGTGGGTACAGCCCGGTAGGCGTGGGTTTCCCCTCCTGGCACCTGAGCGAGATATGGGGGGTGGCGAAAGCGTACACCACAGCTGTGGGTGCGGGTCCATTTCCTGCAGAGCTGACGGACGAGAGCGGAGATATCTTGCGTGCGAGGGGCAATGAATACGGCGCAACCACCGGCAGACCAAGGCGCACGGGCTGGTTCGACGCCGTCGCCATCAGGTACGCCGCATGGATCGGCGGGCTGACAGATATCGTCGTCACCAAGCTGGATGTGCTGGACCCCTTCTCTGAGATAAAAGTGGCAGTCGCTTATCGGCTCCCCGATGGATCGGTCACCCGGGAAATGCCGGATACCTGGATGCTGGAGCACGTCGAACCTGTCTGGGAAAGTCATCCTGGGTGGAAAACGGACACATCCAACGCACGGCACTGGGAAGACTTGCCTCTGAACGCCAGAGAATATATCCGCAGGCTGGAGGATCTGTCCGGCGTGCCCATCGTGTATGTCTCCGTAGGTCCGGAAAGAGGTCAAATCGTACGCGTGAAGGAAAGATAGCGATGTTCGATCACAATACCTATCTGTCCCCATTCACGTGGCGGTACGGCAGCCCAGAGATGCGGAAAATATGGTCAGAAATCCATCGGAGGCAGTTGTGGCGCAGGGTATGGGTGGCCCTGGCAGAATCCCAGTACCGGATGGGCTTGTTCCCCCGGGAGAAAGTGGAGGATTTGAGATCGCACATGGACGACATCGATCTCCCTCGCGCTTTGGAAATCGAAGCAGAGATAGGCCACGATGTGATGGCTGAGATCAAAGTTTATGCAGAGCAATGTCCGGCGGGCGGGGGAATCATCCATTTGGGGGCTACCAGTGCCGACATCACAGACAACGCGGACGTCCTCCGCATTGGCGAGGCACTCGACCTGGCAATCCAGCGGACAAAGGGCCTGCTCAAATCCCTCGCAACGCAGGCGGACCGCTGGTCGGACATCCCGTGTGTGGCATTTACGCACCTCCAGCGAGCCGAGATAACCACTATAGGCTACCGCATGGCTGTACACCTCCAAGAGGTATGGGAGGACTTCCAGGCACTGAAAGAGGTCAGACATAGGCTAAGGGGCAAGGGATTCAAAGGAGCCGTAGGCACCTGCGCTTCCTACGTCCATGTTCTTGGGAGCGTGGACAAGGCACGGGAGATGGAGCAAATGGCGCTGGATATCCTCGGCCTGGAAGCATACCCGGCAACCACGCAGGTTTACCCACGTCGGCAGGATTGGGAAGTGTTGACGGTGCTGGCGGGCCTCGCGGGGAGCCTGTACAGGCTGGCGTTCAGCGTGCGGCTTCTCCAATCCCCGCTGGCCGGGGAGTGGAATGAGCCGTTCCTGGAGAGACAGGTAGGATCGTCAGCAATGCCTTTCAAGCGGAACCCAGTGCGGATGGAGAAAGTGACCAGCCTGGCGCGGCTGCTGCCTCATCTAGCACAGGTGGCCTGGGACAACGCCGCCCATAGCTTGCTGGAGCGGACGCTGGACGACTCCGCCAATCGGCGTGAAATGCTCCCCACGGCGTTTCTAGCCGTGGACGAGATGCTTCGCACTACAACAGGCGTGATCTCCAAGATCCGCATAGATCAGGAGGCAGTTCAGCGGAATCTGGCCCTCCACGCTCCTTTTGCCGCGACGGAGGCCATTCTCATGGAGGCGGTCAGAGCCGGTGGGGATCGTCAGATCCTTCATGAAGCACTGCGGGAGCTGAGCCTCCGAGCCTGGGGAGCAGTGCAAGCAGGCATGGAGAATCCATTGCCAGCGCTCCTGTCGGAGGACCCAAGATTTTCCATGCTCGATAGGGAAAAAATCCGTTCTATCTTCGACGTGTCCTCGTATGTGGGCGCTGCACCACAACTGGCAAGGGAGATGTCGAGGACGGTGATGGAGGATTTGGAGCAATGCGAAGGGGACACGTAGGGCCGATACCGCTATCTGCGCGAGTTAGCTCAAAACCCTGCTCCAGGGTTATAATTTGATGGAGACTCAGACGACAAGGAGAACTCATGCTGTTTCACTCAATGGTGCTGGCATTTTCTCCGATTCTGCCATTGGAGACAGGTACGACTCAGGCTTTGTTGGCCGCTTTGGGATGGTTGCTCCCCATAGGGGTGCTCTTGATCGCAGCATCCGGCATGAGGGAGGAGGAGGCCAGGGAGGCGACACTCACTTTTCTCATCGCTGCCGGGGTCACGGCGGCCCTCTATTTCGCCTATGGCTTCGCGCTTCAGTTCGGCGGCGTGGGGATACGTTACAGAACCCAGGGGCTTTCGGGGCTGGTGTGGCTCTGGACGCCACTGGACCTGAAATGGGGAACAGGTTGGGGGATGGCAGGGATCCGAGGGTTCGGGCTGCTGCCCCCGGCGTCCACGCCGGAAGCATACCTGCTTTTCCTGGCATTTCTCCCTCGCGCGGTCACTGCCGCAATGATACCGCTGCTCCTTCTCCGGCGCAGGGCGCCCCTATGGGCATCCCTCGGCGGGGCGATTCTGAGCGGCGGCGTGCTCTACCCCTTAATGGGATGCTGGCTGTGGGGCGATGGCTGGTTGAGCAACTTGGGGCGTGACCTGGGCCTGGGGCACGGGTTCGTGGATGCAGCGGGAAGCAGCTTGTTCCTCATGGCCGGGGCGGTTTCTCTGGCGGCGATACAGGCGATACTGCCCAGGAAAGCCACTCCGCACGACGACGCTGAACTGCCGCCAGTCCACCTACCGCTCTTGGCAGGCCTGGGTGCGACGATGGTGCTGGTTGGGGGCGTCGGGTGGACGCTGGCAAACCCCCTCTCGGAGGGCGTTCCCCCTTCCCTGGCAGCCCTCGACGGTATCCTCTCGGCTCTGGCGGGGGCGCTGCTACCGTCCCTTTATCTCTGGTTCGTGCGAGGAGGCAGCGATCCACTGATGGCGTCCCGCGGCCTCGTGGCAGGATGGGTGGCCGGTGCTGCGTCCTTCGGCTTCGTTCCGCCATGGGCCGCGGTGACAATCGGTGGGATAGCCGGAATCCTGGTGCCACTGGTGACGTACCTGGCGGATCGCGTGGCACGTTGGGACGATCCTGTTGGGGCAGTGGCGACGTTCCTGGTGCCGGGAGCGTGGGGCCTGGTGGCATTGGGGATATTCGCCGACGGCGCTTCCGGCGTTGGCTGGAACGGCATCGGTGCCGAAAGTTACATGGGCGTGCCGGGACAAGGCGTCTCCGGGCTGCTGGTAGCTTTTGGAAACAAGCCCGACTGGCCCGGCCAGGAACTGGCGCAGATCGTGGGAGGTTCCACGGTGCTGTTGCTGGCGATCTTCCTGGGTCTGCTGATCTTCGGCGTGGGGGCGTGGATCGGGAGCAAAAGCCTCCACGTAGAGACGCAAGCGGGCGAGAGTTAGCGAGAACGAAAATCAACGCAGAAACCACCCAGGGCGAGGATACCTTGCCCCTGTAAATCCCGCCATGCAACCGCGCTAACGGCTACAGGATGTCGTCCAACAGCTTTTTCGGTTCAGGAGGTTCAGATGGCAGATTTCGTGCATCTGCACGTGCATAGCGAGTATTCCCTGCTGGATGGCATGGCGCGCATACCGCAACTCGTCTCCGCAGTCGCGGAAATGGGGATGCCCGCCGTCGCCCTGACGGATCACGGGGTGATGTACGGCGCTATCGAATTTTACCGGGCCGCCCGCAAGGTCGGGCTAAAGCCGATTATCGGGATAGAGGCATACATGGCCCCACGGCGCATCACTGACAGGGAGAAAGTGGACCGCAAGTCCTTCCACCAGCTCCTGCTGGCATACAACTATCAGGGATATCTGAACCTTATGAAACTGGCTACCATTGCCCAGCTGGAGGGGTTTTACTACAAACCCAGGATAGACCGGGAGATCCTGGCGGAGCATGCCGAAGGGCTCATCGCCACCTCTGGTTGCGGTTCCGGCCTTATCCCCAGGCTTCTCATGGCCGACCGGGACGATGAAGCGGTGGAAATGATCGGCTGGTACAGGGATGTTTTTGGCCCGGAAAATTTCTTCCTGGAACTTCAGGACCACCGAATTCCTGATCTCCACAGGCTAAACCGGAAATTGGTCGATCTGGGTAACCGATTGGGCGTGCCCCTGGTCGCCACCAACGATGTGCACTACATTCGACGGGAGGATGCGCCCATCCACGACGTGCTTCTTTGCATCGGGACCGGCTCACTGGTGACCGATCCGGAGCGGATGCGGATGACGGACTATATTGCCCTGGAGCAGGGAGCCACGCCGCGTGCCGACGGCCAGCTTCGCTTCAGCGCCATTCCGATAGACGATACCTACTACCTCCGCCCGCCGGAGGAGATGGCAAAGGCTTTCGCCGAGGTGCCAGAGGCACTCCAGAACACTGTGGAAATCGCCGAGCGGGTGGAGCTTTACCTGGAGCACTACCTGCCAGAGAATGCACCGAAAGACCCCAAGGAAAAATATCACCTGCCACATTTCCCAGTCCCGCCGGAGTTCCCCGATGCCCACACTTACCTCCGCCACCTGTGCGAAATCGGCCTGCGGGAGCGCTACGGCGACCGGGCCGACAGCCAGGAGGTGCGCAGCCGCCTTGAGCACGAGCTTGGGATCATTCACGGGATGGGTTTCGACACTTATTTTCTCATCGTCTGGGACCTCTGCCGGGCAGCCAAAGAACGGGATATCTGGTGGAACGTGCGTGGGTCTGGCGCTGGCAGTGTTGTCGCCTACAGTTTGGGGATTACCAACCTGGATCCTCTCCGGTACGACCTGATCTTCGAACGGTTCCTGAACCCCAACAGGGTTACCATGCCGGACATCGATCTGGATTTCCCGGACAACCGGCGAGACGAAATGCTCCGGTACACAGCGGAGAAATACGGCAAGGACAAAGTCGCCCAGATCATTACTTTCGGGACCCTGGGCGCCCGGGCTGCCATCCGGGACGTGGGAAGGGCGCTGGACATCCCGCTGCCGGAGGTGGACCGGCTGGCGAAGCTGGTGCCTGCCGGGCCGAAAGTCAAGATTGCGGACGCACTGAAGGAGGTGCCGGATCTGCGGCAGGCATACGAGAAGAAGGACTACATCCGTCAGCTAATCGATGTTGCACAGTCGCTGGAAGGGATAAGCCGACACGCCTCCACCCACGCTGCCGGGGTCATCGTCTCCGACAAGCCACTGGTTTCCTACACGCCTTTGCATCGTCCCACTAAGGAGGGGGCCATCGGGGTGATGACCCAGCATACTGGCGAGGTGTTGGAATCCATCGGGTTGCTGAAAATAGACTTCCTCGGCCTCTCCACACTCACTCTCATGCGGACAGCGGTGGATTTGATAGAAAAATACCATGGTCACCACTACACACTGGAAAGCATACCTATCGACGATGAGGAAAGCTATAAGCTCCTGGCCAGCGGCGATGTGACCGGCATCTTCCAGGTGGAGTCTCCGGGAATGCGTCGGGTTCTGACCGATATGAAGCCGACGAAGATCGAGCACATCATCGCTACCGTCGCGCTTTACCGCCCCGGCCCAATGGGGTACATTGGCGATTTCGTCGACCGGATGCACGGAGAAAAGGAGATTACGTACAAAAGCCCGATCCTGGAGCCAATCCTGCGGGAGACCTATGGCGTGATTGTGTACCAAGAGCAGATCATGCAGATCGCCCAGCAGGTGGCCGGGTACACAGCGGGCGAAGCAGATTTGATGCGGCGGGCCGTGGGGAAGAAGAAGAAAGCGGCGCTGTTGGCCCACCGGGAAAAATTCGTCGACGGTGCCGTAGAGCGAGGTGTGCCCAGGGATGTGGCGGAGTCGATTTTCGACGATATTGTGTACTTCGCACGATACGGGTTCAACAAGAGCCACGCCGCTGACTACGCCTGGATTACAGTGAAGACCGCTTTCCTGAAAGCTCATTACCCGGTGGAGTACATGACCGCCTACATGACCATAGAGCGGCATGACACGGAGAAAATTGGCTTCCTGGTTGCGGAGACACGTCGGATGGGAATCGAGGTGCTCCCGCCTGACATCAACAAAAGCGACAGAACCTTCACCATCGAGGTCTTGCCTGGAGAGGCTGCGCCGACGACAGAGCCTGTCGAAGGCGGATATCCCTTCCCTGTGCCCCCGGGTGCTGCAATCCGGTTCGGCCTGGAGGCAGTAAAGAACGTAGGAGAGGGCCCTGTCGCTGCCATTCTGGAGGAGAGAAGACGGGGCGGGCCGTTCACCAGCCTGGAGGACCTCTGCCGCAGGGTCGACCTGCGGATGGTAAACCGGCGAGCGCTGGAGAGCTTGATCAAAGTTGGGGCTCTGAGCCAGTTCGGAAACAGGATGCAGCTCTTGGAGATGATCGACGCGATGATGGACCTGAGCCACCAGGAACAAGAGCGGAAAGCTATGGGGCAGCTTTCCATGTTCGATCTGTTGGAGGAAAGCGAAGAGGGCGGCCGGGGAATGCTGCCGCCGCTGCCCCAGATGGACGATGTAATCGAGAAAGTCGCACTATCCTGGGAGAAGGAGCTGATCGGTTTCTACATTTCCGCTCACCCACTCCAGGGAATGATGGAAGAAATACGGGATAGAGTGACAGCTTTCTCGACGGATATCAGGCCGGAGGACGATGGCAAGAAAGTCGTGATGATCGGGGTGCTCCTGGAAGCCCGAACCCATATCACGAAGAGCGGCACCCCGATGGCTTTCGTGCGGATGGAAGACCTGCAGGGAGAGTTCGAGGTTGTGGTTTTTCCCAGGGTTTACGAGGAGGTCAGAGACCTGCTCATTCCGGACAGGATTCTCTTGGTGAAAGGGAAGATCAACGACAGAAAAGGGCGGGCCAGCGTGATAGCTGACGAGATCACCGACCGGATCAGATTGTACCAGGCCGCAGGTGAAGGGGCCAAAGTAGACAGCCCGGCAGACGCGAATCCTTTCTGGAGCGAACCGCCGGCGTGGGTAGAGGAATCAGAGACAGAGTATCCAGTACAGCCGGAGGAGCCAGAACCGCCGGTCGAGCATACAGAGGAGGCCCCCAAAGGAGCGCCTCAGGGGAAAACCCCGCCAGCACCAGTCCGGATTAGTTTCAGGCGTGGCAAAGACGACGCCGAGGATATGGGGCGTCTGGACAGGCTGATGGAAATCCTGCGTGGACACCCCGGGGATTCGGAAGTTATCCTGACAGTCAAGTCAGACGGGAGTTCCGTAGCCCTGCGCCTCCCGCAGATCAGGGTAGAGGCGTCGCCCGACCTGGAGCAACAGCTTTGGGATGGGCCGAAGGTTGAAGTTCTCTCAGGAGGTGAAAAATGACCCTTAGAAGGATAGCAGTGCTTAGCAGCGGGGGCGACTGTCCTGGACTGAATCCGTGCATTCGTGCGGTAACCAGGACGGCCATCGCCGATGGACTGGAGGTGTTGGGCGTATATCGGGGATATGATGGCCTCATAGACGACGATATGAAGATTCTGGAGGGCCGCGATGTAGGGGGGATTATCGGCAAAGGTGGGACAATCCTCCAGACCGCCAGGTCCCAACGCTTCATGACGCCGGAGGGAAGGCGTTTGGCGATACGGAACCTGTACCGGCGCGGCGTAGATGCGCTGGTCATCATCGGCGGAAACGGCTCCCTCACCGGTGCGTCTATCCTGAGCGATGACTTCCCGGTGGCCGGGATACCCGGCTCCATAGACAACGATGTCTTCGGGTCGGACATGGCCATAGGCGTGGACACGGCGCTGAATACGATCCTGGGCGCCATAGACAAGATACGGGACACAGCATCCTCCCATCAGAGAGCCTTCCTGATCGAGACGATGGGCCGAGAATCAGGATACCTGGCGCTGGCCTCCGGCCTGAGTGGAGGCGCGGAGGCAATCCTGATTCCAGAGGTGGAGACAACCATGGAAGAGATAAAAGACGCCATGGCGAAGGCTTACGACAAGGGTAAGGCTCATTTTCTGGCCGTGGTGGCGGAGGGGTGGAAGCCGGGCACACGTGCCCTGGCAAGGTACCTGAAGGAGCACCAGGAAGAAGTGGGGTTCCGCGTCCGTGTGACGGTGTTGGGGTATGTGCAGCGGGGAGGCGACCCGACCGCTTTCGATCGTCTGCTGGCTACCCGGATGGGAGCAGCGGCAGTGGAGTGGCTCCTAAAAGGGAAGAGCGGGTTCATGGTTGGCCTTCAAGGACACGAGCTGGTGCCAGTACCGTTGAAAGACGTGGCATCCAACACCAAGAAGCCGAACCTGGAGTATCACGAACTCTCTCATAAACTGGAGCAATACTATCTGAAGCCGGCAAAAGTGCAGGGGTGAACTGACCGGGACGCTGAATGGATTGGTGGCGCTCAAAAGCAGTGGGATGAGCTTGCCTTGCAAGGAAGACTCTACTGAAAAAAGCCCTCTCACCGCGGAGCCTGCTGAGGATGCAGAGAAAAACAAAGGCATCAAAGCGAATCGGCGAATCAAGCGAATC
>CAZDOZ010000094.1:0-9574 GCA_964507175.1 uncultured Anaerolineae bacterium | reverse complement strand
GCACCTTTTCAAACATTTCTAAGCACTCTCCGAGGGCGCGAGGGAAGGGCTACCGGGGCGACCTGCAGGTCGCCCTACCGCTGTGCCGTAGGTCGTGTTAGCTCGACCAGGCGAGCCAGACGGCTCGCCCTACAGCGCAACCCCGCGGCGCATTTTTGTAGGGTGGGCTGTCAGCCCGCCCCACGATTCGCCGATCGCGGGCAAGATTCCTCGCCTTGCAAAAGCTCGGCTGCTAAGAAACAAAGTGCCAAGAGATCCATTTTTCCCAATGCAGAGCAGCGAAGAAAAGCTGCAAAGGATTTTAAGATCTCTTTGTGTCTTTCGTTCCATTGCAGCCTTGCGTTTTCTTCCTATCGCATTCGGCGATGTTTCTCCCCGTTTGAGCAGCGCCGCGCGCTGTGGAGTTACTCCGAATGGTGTAGGAAAGCAAGGTATGGGGTAATCACCACTGAAGATGCACCTTGAAATCCTGCCCTATGGGCGCTATAATGTATTTGAGGATGTTCGGAAACTGCGCGCAGGAGGTGGAACAGCGGCGCATGGGCGCCGATGGCGTTTGGATCCAAGCGTTGCCCCACAATGGCAATGCAAGCGCCCTGTACCGCGCGTCATTCTGAGCCGGGGTGAAGAATCTTGCAATGTCCGGAAGTTGGTCGAGCCGGACGGCTCGACCTGGGGCAAGGACAAGCCTTGCCCCAGTCGAAAGACACTTTCCCTGGGGTGGACGACTCAACGTGGAAAGAGTTTCCGAACGCTTTTTTACTTGAATGCCGTGCAGCAAGCTCTCAGGGAGTTGCGTTCGCTTCGGCAGCAACTCCCTCTTCAACCGCTTGCTGCGTAGCATGAGTAGGGGTGTTAACGTCGAGTGCATCCCAATTTGTACATCAATGTGCCAACGGGGGGAATGCCATGCGCAAGGAAGCTTACCTTTACAGGAAACTCAAAAAAGGGTACGTCCAGTGCCTCGCCTGCGAGCACTACTGCGCAATTGCTCCTGGCGACATGGGTAAATGTGGCGTGAGGAGAAACATAGACGGTAAGCTCATGTTGGTGGTATACGGGAAGGCAATCGCCGTGCACATAGACCCCGTGGAAAAGAAGCCTCTCTTTCACTTCCTGCCAGGGCAGCCGGTATTCTCGCTGGGCACCCTGGGGTGCAACTTTACCTGCAAATTCTGCCAAAACTGGGAGATATCTCAGGTAAGGCAGTTCGACGACCAACATGACTACACCGGAGAGGACTGGTCGCCGGAGGCGATAGTCGAGTACAGCATCCGCCGACATCTCCCCATGATTGCCTACACTTACAACGAACCGATAGTCTTTTTTGAATATGCCTACGATACGGCGAAACTGGCCCACGAGCATGGCATCCGGAACATCTTCGTCTCCAGTGGATTCGAGACAAAGCAGGCGATAGACATGATCTCCCCTTATTTGGATGCCGCTAACATAGATCTAAAATCTTTCAGCGATAAGTTCTATCGGGAGATAAGTGGGGGGCGGCTCAAGCCAGTACTCCGCAACATCGAGTACACCACCAAGGAAACCAACATCTGGGTGGAGGTGACGACCCTGTTCATCCCCGGGCTGAACGACTCGCCCTCGGAGATGCGGGACATAGCCCAGTTCCTGGCCGGGGTGAGCCCTGACCTCCCCTGGCACGTGACCGCCTTCCACCCGGATTACCAAATGCTGGATAAACCTTCGACACCCCTGGATACCTTGCTCAGAGCCCATGAAATAGGCAAAGAGGCAGGTCTGAACTATGTCTATGTCGGAAACGTGCTGGCACCAGAGAAAGAAACTACTTACTGTCCCAAATGCGGCGCTCCGGTAATACAGCGATATGGTTACTACGTAAAGCCGTTGTGGAAGGAGCCTGGGGTTTGCCCGCGTTGCGGATATCATTTGGCAGGTGTTTGGAGGTGAAAATATGAGCATGAAAGGATACATAGCCGTGCGGTACCCGGCGGTCGCCGGTACTTTCTACCCATCCGACCCGCACGAACTCCGCGGGCTATTGGGGCGATACCTGGATGCCGTCCCTCTGTCGGCGATGGAAGGGATTCGGGCGTTGATAGCCCCCCACGCGGGCTATGTCTACTCCGGGCCGGTAGCGGCGTACGCGTACAAACAACTGCAGAATCTGACGCCTGAGCCCCGGACGATATATCTCATCGGGCCGGCGCATTACGTTTACGTTCATGGGGTGGCAGTCGGCACATACCATAGGCTGCTGACGCCGCTGGGCGAGGTGCCTGTGGATGTCGACCGCGTGGACGAACTTCTTGGCCTTGGAGAGCCATTCCTCCCCGCGCCAGCAGCCCATGAGCCAGAACACAGCCTGGAGGTACAGCTGCCTTTTCTGCAAATGACTGTTCCGGGAGAGTTCTCTACTGTGCCAATGCTTGCAGGTGACGCCGACCCTGCAGATGTGGCAGCGGGATTGAGGCAGGTACTCCGGCCCGATGACCTGATTGTAGTCAGCTCTGACCTGAGCCATTACCATCGGTACGACGTTGCCCGATCCAAGGATACAGCGTTTCTCCAGAGCGTGGTGGACTACAGGTTCGAGGACGCGTCCAGAGGGGAAGCGTGTGGAATCATCCCAATCCTGGCATTGATGAAGATCGGCAAAGAGAAGGGATGGGTTCCTCATCTACTGAACTACCGCAACTCTGGCGATACCTCTGGAGACCACAGCAGGGTCGTCGGGTATGCAGCCGTTGTTTACACGGAGGCGAGCGATGGAAAATGATTTGGCTCAACTGAGCACCGGAGAGAAGAAAACTTTGCTGCGAGTGGCCCGGCAGGCCATTGAGGAGAAGGTTCTGTCAGGCAGGACGCTGCCCATAGACCCGGCGGACTTCCCAGAGCAGCTCCGTGAACCAGGCGCCAGCTTCGTTACCCTGACGATCGGCGGTCAGCTCCGTGGGTGCATCGGCTCCGTCGAGGCATATCAGCCGCTGGTGGAGGATGTCCGGGACAACGCCATTAAGGCGGCTTTCGGCGATCCCCGATTCCCACCGTTGAGCCATCCTGAACTGGACGCCATAGAGATCGAGGTATCCGTCCTGACGCATCCGGAGCCGATCTCCTTCACCGACACGGAGGATTTGCTGCGGCAGATACAGCCTGGAGTGGATGGCCTGATCCTGGAATATGGTTATTTTCGGGGACTTTTCCTGCCACAGGTATGGAAGCAGCTTCCGGGAAAACAGGAGTTCATGACCCACCTCTCGATGAAAGCTGGCCTGCCATCGGATGCGTACAAATACCCCGGAGTAACCATCAAGCGGTTTCACGTTCTCGCTTTCAGTGAGAGTGAGATAGGTGACTGACAGCCACCATGTCAGCTGGATCATTGCTGTTCCTTACCCCGCAACCGCCGTACCCCCTGTACCAGGGGACGGCAATCCGAAATTTTCACCTGCTCCGGTGGTTGGCAGGGAACTATCGGGTAGACCTGGCAACGTTTGCCGATGCGCCTTTTGGGGATGATTCCCCCCTGTGGAGGTTTTGCGATCAGATCGTCGCCATCCGGCCGCCCTCCAGGAACATGGGGCAGCGCATACGCACCACCCTCCTGTCGTCGATGCCCGATATGGCCTTGCGTCTCCATTCCGATGGGATGGCACAGGCAATTCAATTGCTGCTGGAAGAGCATAGCTACGATGCCATCCAAATCGAAGGGATAGAGATGGCTCCCTACGGGTTTTTGGCGGCAGATTGGATGCGGGAGCGGGGTGGACACCCCCGGGTCATTTTCGACGACCACAACGCAGAGTACGTCCTACAGCAAAGGGCGTTTCTTACAGATATCCGTGACCCGCTCCGATGGCCCGGTGCCATTTACTCACTCATCCAATGGCAAAAACTACGGAGGTATGAACGGGAAGTATGCCTCCAGGCAGATGCAGTCGTGGCAGTCTCCGGGCAGGATGCCAACATGCTGCGGAAGCTGGATAGTGCCATCGTCCCAATAGTCGTGCCTAACGGCGTGGATATGTCCCGCTACGAGTGTCACCAAGGTGAACCGGAGTCCGACCCGCCAGCGCTGGTCTTCACTGGCAAGATGGATTTCAGGCCAAATGTGGACGCCATGACGTGGTTTGCTTCCGCCATCTGGCCGAGAATACGGGCGAAGCGCTCTGATGTGATGCTGTTCATCGTGGGGCAGAAGCCCCATGCCAGGGTTGCGCGCCTCGAGCACATGGCGGGGATTACCATCACCGGCTTCGTGCCAGAGATAAAACCGTATATCGCACGTGCGCACGTGTACGTGGTTCCTCTCAGGATGGGCGGCGGCACCAGGCTGAAAGTACTCCAGGCGATGGCGATGGGGAAAGCAATCGTCTCCACGCCTCTGGGTGCTGAAGGGATAGGCGCCGAAGATGGGCGAGAGATCGTGTTGGCAGATGCTCCGGACGCATTCGCCAACGCGGTGCTTGATCTGCTGGAGTCTCCGGAGCGTCGCAGAGACCTGGGCGAGGCAGCACGTTCGTTTGTGAGAGAACATTTCGATTGGTCTGTGGTGGCTCCTGGGCTGGCAAGAGCTTATGAATGGAAGCAACGTCCTTGATTCGTGTTGCTCTTGTGCGATCTGGAGATATGTGGTAGAATTTTGACAAAGAAACCTTTCACGAGAGGATTGCTCGCGATGCCGAAGCCTATTCAACAGGACACCAAAGATAGTTTCATCGAATACACTCTGATGTTGATTTTGGTAGTCATCGTCGTCCTGGCGATTTTTCTGATAATGGGGGACGACATCCGCACTTTCGTAAACGCCATCTTGCGAAACTGGGCAGGCACTCCCTGACCGGAAGAATCGTCCCAGCGCAGGGCGTTGGGAGAATCCGATGGAACACCTGTGGTCAACTCCAGACGCCCCACCCGTGCCGTTGTCTCCGTGGCGAGAAAAGTTACTGCGCATAGGCAATGAGGCGTTGGATTTGATATTTCCGCCTCGCTGCGTTGGATGCGGTCGGGTAGGAAGCTGGTTCTGCGATCGCTGCATGGCGGCGGTAGAACCGGTCCCGGAACCAGTGTGCCCAATTTGTGGCCGCCCCACCCCTGATGGCCAGGTTTGTCCTTTCTGCAGAAGTCATCCATTGCACCTGAACGCTGTCCGCTCCGTAGCTCTCTTCAAAGAACCTCTCCGAAGTGCCATCCATGCTTTGAAATATCGGGGCCGAAAACAGGTTGCTGGTCCCCTTGGTAGCTTGATGGCAAGCTACCTGACACGCCCTAGGGAGTCACTGGACATCATCGTCCCGGTTCCACTGCACCCGGATCGAGAGAAAGAACGAGGATACAACCAGGCTGCGCTTCTAGCGGATGAGATATCCAGACGAACGGGGGTGCCGATGGCTCCTGGCGTCCTGGCCCGCGCCAGGTACACCAGGCCGCAGGTTACGTTGAGCGCCAGGGAGCGGATGGAGAATGTGCGTGGGGCGTTTGAGTGCAACGAGAGGAAAGTGGCCGGTAAACGGGTGATGCTGGTGGACGATGTATGCACCACTGGGGCGACCATGGACGCGGCAGCGCAAGCATTGTGGAAATGCCATCCAGAGCGCGTGTGGGGACTTACGCTGGCGCGTGCAGTGTGGGAGCCCACGAAGTCGGTTCCCATGGAGTTGACTATCGTGCGAGAAAGTAGGCAAACTGTGGCCTGATCTGCTGTATCTGGGGCCGCAGAACTCTGTGGTAGAAAGGAGTGGAACGATGGATGTGATCATTACAGGCAGGAATGTGGAAGTTACAGACTGGGTCAGAGACTACGTCAACAAGAAGGTAGGTAAGTTATCCCGTTACCTTCCGGAGGCAAATGAAGCCAGGGTGGAGCTTGCCCGGGAGAAGACCAGGAACGCTACGGCCAGGGAAACGGTGCAGGTAACCATCTGGGTCAACGGGTCCATCCTGCGGGCGGAGGAAAGGTCCGCAGACCTGTTTACTGCGGTGGATGCTGTGACGGATAAGATGGAACGGCAGATAGAGCGGTTCAAGGGAAAGAGGCGACGTCGGAGACAGCAAGCGGTTCCGGCAGGCCCTTTCTCTGGGGCACTTGAGCAGGATGAGGAAGAGGAAACATCCGGGCCGGATATTGTCCGGGTGAAGCAGTTCCCTGCCAGTCCCATGAATGTCGAGGAGGCGATAGACCAGATGGAGCTACTGGGGCACGATTTCTTCGTTTTCTATAACGCCGATACCAACAGCATGAACGTGGTGTACAGGCGGAAGGACGGCAACTACGGGTTACTGCAACCCGAGCTGGCGTGAGATATGGGATTTTCGTTAGTTACATGGAGCCGGGGGAGCGTTTCCCCGGCTCTTTTTGCAATTCGAAGCAAATCGAGAGCCCAGAGCTGTCCCAGGGTTTTCCTCGACGCATTTGGGGGAATCATGGCTCGCCATCGGGGTTGATGGAGGCCGACGACAGCTCGGGGGAAATCCCCACATAGCTAAAACTTGCCAATGCTGGAAGCCTGTGGTAAAAAATGCCCGGAGAAGTAGCGGGCAACGAGGCCCGAAAAAATCTTTTCAAAGGAGAAGTGTTATGGCAAAGGAAAATCCCTTTACGATTGCTCAAAGGCAGCTTGACGAGGCTGCGGAAATCCTCAAACTCGACTCCGCCACTCATGAAATGCTCCGATGGCCTATGCGAGAGCTTCGTTTCACCATCCCTGTCCGGATGGACGACGGCGCTATAAAGGTTTTTCATGGCTTCCGCGTTCAGTACAACGATGCCCGTGGGCCTGCAAAGGGCGGTATCCGGTTCCATCCTGAGGAGACTATTGACACGGTTCGCGCTTTGGCTGCATGGATGACCTGGAAGACGGCTGTGGTGAATATCCCGCTGGGCGGCAGCAAGGGCGGAGTGATCTGCAACCCGAAAGAAATGTCCATGGGCGAACTGGAGCGCTTGAGCCGCGGATACATGCGGGTCGCTGCCAGGCTCATCGGCGAGCATCGCGACGTACCTGCCCCCGATGTCTACACAACTCCTCAGATCATGGCGTGGATGATGGACGAGTACGAGGTAATCCGCGAGGAGCATCTTCCCGGGGTCATCACCGGCAAGCCTCTTGAAATTGGTGGTTCCCAGGGACGTGGTTATGCCACTGCTATGGGCGGCATCTACACTGTCCGTGAGGCAGCCAAGGTTCTGGGAATCGATACCAAGGGTGCTACCGCGGCGATTCAAGGCTACGGCAACGCGGGGTCCTTCGCCCACATGCTCGGCGTCAACGTCCTTGGCCTGAAAGTTGTGGCGGTCAGCGACTCCAAGGGGGGCATCTACAACCCGGACGGCCTCGATTACGATGCCGTGATGGCTCACAAAAAATCCACCGGTTCCGTCGTCGGGTTCCCCGGCACCAAGGAGATCAGCAACGAGGACCTTCTGGAGATGAAAGTGGACGTGCTCTTCCCGGCGGCGCTGGAAGAGGTCATCACCGAGGCAAACGCCGGCGACATCAAGGCAAAGATCGTTGCTGAGCTGGCCAACGGCCCCACCACCCCTGAGGCAGACCTGATCCTGCATAAGAACGGCGTCTACGTCATCCCGGATTTCCTCTGCAACGCCGGCGGCGTGACTGTTTCCTACTTCGAACAGGTGCAGAATGCCTACAACTATTACTGGAGCGAGGACGAGGTCAATGCCAAGCTCGATGCCATCATGACCAAGGCGTTCCACGATGTGGATCAGATGGCGAAAGCAAAAGGCGTGCACAACCGGATGGGCGCTTACCTGGTATCCGTGGACAGAGTTGTCAGAGCGATGAAGTTGCGTGGTTGGGTATAACGCTAGGGGCAGATGAACTATGAAAGCCGGGGGCTGCACCCCCGGCTTTTTCGCGTAGATCTCTGGTGGTTATACGTTTGAGCGAGAGACCCCCTGATTACCCACCCAGTTCCCTCTGGAACAGTTCCCGCACAAGCTTGGGGTCAGCCTTCCCACGGGTTTCCCTCATCGCCTGTCCCACGAACCAGCCAATGATTGAGACTTTTCCGGAGCGGTAACGATCCGCTTCTTTCGAGTTCTCGGAGATTATTCTTCGCACCAGTCCCAGCAGGGCATCCTCGTCCCGCACCTGAGCCAGGCCATCCCGCTCGACTATTGTCGGGGCATCTTCGCCTGTCTGGAACATTTTCTTCAGGACACTCTTTCCAGTGTTCTGGTTGATGGTGCCTGATGCCACCAGTTTCAACAACCCTGCCAGCCTTCCCGGCGTTACCGGCTGGTCGGCGACGCCGACGCCTGCGGCGTTCAGCAGGTGGAACAGCTCCCCGGCTATCCAATTCGCCACCTGAGCAGGAGGAATCCCTTCGGCCAGGGATGCCGTTTCCTCGAAATAATCGGCAACGCTTCTATCCTCTACCAACGTGGACGCGGCAGGCTTTTCCAGCCCGTACTGGCGCATGAACCGGTCTCTTTTCGCATCGGGAAGCTCCGGCAGACGCCTCGCGATTTCCTCGACCCACTCCCGCTCTACGTGCAATGGCGGCAGGTCAGGCTCCGGGAAATAGCGGTAATCGTGGGCCTCCTCTTTGCTTCGCTGTACCACCGTATGCCCGTGGGCCATGTCCCACCCCATGGTGACCTGGACGACCCTGCCGCCATTTTCGATGGTTTCGATCTGGCGTTTGATCTCGTATTCCAGCGCCTGCCGCACTGACCGGAAAGAGTTCAGATTCTTGACCTCCACTTTGGTGCCCAGCACGTCAGAGCCGATTGGGCGGACGGAGACATTTGCCTCACACCGCATGGCCCCTTTTTCCATGTCGGCAGTGCTGACACCGAGGTACCTGAGGATGGCGCGGAGTTTTAGCAGGTAGCGATAAGCTTCATCGGCAGAGCGCATATCCGGCTCGGAGACGATTTCCAGGAGCGGCACGCCGGCGCGGTTGAAATCGACCAGGCTTGCGTCCTCCACGTGGACCAGCTTGCCGGTGTCCTCCTCCAGGTGTGCCCGCCTGATCTTGACGATTTTCGGCTTCCCGTCGTCCCCCTCGATCTCCAGCCAGCCGTTGACAGTCAGGGGAAGCTCGTACTGGCTTATCTGGTATCCTTTCGGCAGATCGGGATACATGTAATTTTTCCGGGCAAAGACAGCGTCTTCGGCTATGCTACAATTGAGTGCCAGCCCCGTCAGGATTGTTTTCTCCACCGCTTCCCGGTTTATCACCGGCAGTGCCCCCGGCAGCGCCATGCAGACGGGACAGACGTGGGTGTTCGGTTCCGCGCCGAAAAAATCGGCGTCGCAAGAGCAAAACATCTTCGATTTTGTGAGCAATTGGGCATGGACTTCCATACCTATGATAGCTTCATACTCCATGATTCCTCCGAAGGTGAGATGAATTTCCATCGGGCACAGGCGGCCCCCAGATCGGCTCCCCGGTCCTCTGAAGGATCGTCCCTTTCATTCCGTTGGTCACTCGAAGCGCCTGGGCAGGGCGGTAACAGCCAGAGCCCGGAACACTCTTGATATTATACCCTAGCTTGGAGCAAAACAGAAAGATCTGCGTTCCCCCCAGGGCGCAAAGATTATCCCATAATTACAAACTC
>CAZDOZ010000093.1:7242-9590 GCA_964507175.1 uncultured Anaerolineae bacterium | reverse complement strand
TCTTCAGCGGCTTATAACAATCTCAAGCTGGCCAAGGAAATTGCCGAACGCGAGCGGGCGGAGGAGGCGCTGCGGGAAAGCGAAGAAAAGTACAGGAATATCGTCGAGAGTGCAAGAGATGTCATCCTCACGTTCAATTTGAAAGGGGATGTGCTCTCTGTAAACAGGGCTGCTGCAGAATATGGCTTCAAAGAAGGCGAAATCGTCGGAAAGAACATGCTCGAGTTTGTTGCCAGGAGGTACTGGCCGAGGCTGCTGAAGGAGTTAACGAAAATAGCCCGAGGAGGATCGGCTGAGGGCGAGATTACGATAGACACCCCGAAAGGGAAGAAGTTTGGAGAGTACAGAAGCAACCCGATAAGAAGGGGGAGGAAAGTCGTTGGCTTTCAAACGGTTCTGCGTGACATTACCGAGCGCAAGCAGGCAGAGGAGGCACTGCGTGAACGTGAGGAGAAGTACCGCGCTCTGATCGAACAGTCCAACGACGCCATCTACCTGCTCTACGGCAATAAATTCGAACTCATCAATCACAAGTTCGAAGAACTGTTTGGCGTCACGGCGGAAGAGGTTCGGGCCCCGGATTTCGACTTCAGAAGCCTGGTGGCGCCTCAGAGTCTGCCAGTGATCGAGGAGCGGGAGAGAAAACTGGCCAGGGGTGAGGAGGTGAGCCCCCGTTACGAGTTCACGGCACTGGACAAGAGGGGCAATGAGATCGAGGTGGAGGTCTCTGTTTCCTATGTGCCTTACCGTGGCGGCACGGCTACCCAGGGCATCCTGCGCGACATTACTGAGCGCAAGCGGGTGGAGGAGACGCTACGCGTCCTGAATGCGGCTGCGGCTGCTATCCAGCGGGCTGCCCGCACCCCGGAGGCAGTCTTTGCCGCCGTCATGGAACAGTTGCAGGCCATGGGGTTCACTGGCGCTGTCGCCCTGCTGGACGAAACAGGAGAGCAGTTTATTCTTCGCTACGTGGCGGTCGCTTCCCATATCCTGGCTCAGGCCGAGAAGTTGACGGGCATCAAGGCTGCGGGCTATGCCTTCTCGGTGAAGCAACTAGCCATAAGCCAACAGGTCCTGGCGGGTAAGGCCGTCTTCATCCCCGATGTCGCGGCGGCGCTGGCCCCCATCGTCCCGACGCCAGTGCGCCCCCTGATGCCCACGATTATTCGCATGGTAGGGACGCCGCGGAGCGTCGTCGCTCCCCTTTCGGTCGGGGGTAAGGTCATCGGCTGCCTTGGCGTCTCTGCTGCTCGCATGACCGAGGCAGATGTACCGTCAATCGCCGCCTTCGCCAACCAGATGGCCGCCGCGCTGGAAAACGCCCGCCTGTACCAGGCCGAGCATCGGCGGGTCGAAGAAATGGAGGCGTTGCAGGGGGTCTCTCTGGCGATCACCTCCCAACTGGGGCTCGACGAACTCCTGCGTAACATTGTAGAACAAGGTTGCCGCCTGCTGGATGTCAAGGCGGGAGACGTTTACCTCGTTGACGAGACGAGGGGTGACCTGGAATTGATCGTCAACAGTGGATACTCGAGGGACTACACTGGCACCCGTCTGGCCCCTGGAGAAGGGGTCTCCGGTCGTGTGTTGCAGAGTGGTGAGCCATTTGTGGTGGACGATTATCACCATTGGGATGGACGATCGCCAGACTGGGAGGATGAGCCGCTCACCGCCCTCCTCAGCGTGCCCCTCAAGTATGGTGAGCGGATTATTGGCACCATGGGCTTCGCCGAGGTCGCCCGTGCCAGGCATTTTGATCAGCACGATATCTGGCTGGCTACCCTCTTTGCTGGTCAGGCCGCTATTGCTATCGAGAACGCTCGCCTTTTCGAGGCCGAGCAACAGCGGGTTGAAGAGCTGGGGGCGCTGCAGGAGATCTCCCTGGCGATCACCTCTCAACTGGAGCTCGACGAACTCTTGCAGAACATTATAGAACAGGGCCGTCGCTTGCTAGGGGTCAATGCCGGGGGTATTTATCTCGTCGATGAGGCAAGAGGCGACTTGCAGCTGGTTGTCGGCCGCGGCTACAGGAAGGACTACACCGGCGTGCACCTGGCCCCCGGCGAAGGGCTTGCCGGCAAGGTATTGCAGAGCGGTAAACCGCTGGCTGTGGACGATTATCAGCATTGGGAGGGACGGTCGCCGGACTGGCAGGCCGAGCCACTCACCGCCGTCCTCGGCCTGCCCCTCAAATATGGCGAGCAGAACGTCGGCGTTTTGGAGTTCGCCGTGGTGGGCCGGACCAGGAGTTTCGACCAGCATGACAACTGGTTAGCTACCCTCTTCGCCAACCAGGCCGCCATTGCCATCGGGAACGCTCGCCTCTTCAAGTCTGAGCAGCGGCGGGT
>CAZDOZ010000093.1:0-7142 GCA_964507175.1 uncultured Anaerolineae bacterium | reverse complement strand
TTCAAGTCTGAGCAGCGGCGGGTTGAGGAGCTGGAGGCTCTGCGAGAGATCTCCCTGGCGATCACTTCTCGACTGGAGATCGACAAACTCTTGCAGAACATCATGGAGCAGGGGTGCCATCTGCTGGGCGTTGGGGCAGGTAGCGTCTACCTTCTTGATGAGACGAAGGGTGATCTCAAACTGGTTGTCAGTCGTGGGTATACGAGAGATTATACTGGTACGCGCCTGGCCCCCGGCGAAGGGCTTGCAGGCAAAGTGCTGCAAAGCGGCGGACCACTGGTCGTGGACGATTATCAGCATTGGGAAGGGCGGTCACCGAATTGGGAGGACGAGCCCATTGCTGCCATCTTGGGCGTGCCGCTCAAGCGCGGCGATCAGGTCATTGGCGTCCTGGATTTCGTTGAAAGCACCAAGGGCAGGCGTTTTGGCCAGCACGACATCTGGCTGGCCACCCTCTTTGCAAGTCAGGTGGTCATTGCCATCGAGAATGCCAGGCTCTACGCCGGTCGGCAGCGCCGTATTGCTGAGCTAGCTACCCTCAATCAGATAGGTCAGGCTTTGAGTTCGACTTTGGAGCTCGATGCTCTGCTTGAGATGATCTATCGCCAGGTGAACCAGGTGATGGATGCCAGAAACCTCTACATTGCCCTCTATGACGAGGAAAAGGATGAGGTAAGTTTTCCCCTCTACTACGATCTGGGCGAGCCGGTATGGCCTCCTCCCCGGCGTGGGAGGAGCGGACTGACAGAGTATATCATCCGCACCAGGAAGCCCCTGATGTTTTCCAATGTCAGCGATGAGGAAAACAGCGAGAGGTTGAGACAACTGGGGGTTGGTGAGCTTTTCGGCAAGCCGGCCAGGTCCTGGCTAGGGGTACCGATGGTCGCCGGCGGCAAGGTGGTAGGGGTCATAGGCGTTCAGAGTTATACCGAGGAAAACCTCTATGACGAGGGACACCTGGAAATCCTCTCCACCATCGCCAACCAGGCCGCCATCGCTATCGAAAACGCTCGGTTGTACCAGCGTTCGCAGGAATTGGTAGAGCGGATCAGCCGTCTCTACGATTTGAGTATCCGGATCAATGAAGCTCTGGGCCTGGAAGAAACCCTCGATTTGGTGGTCCGGAAGGTGATCGAAGCTGCCGATGCGCACTCGGCTGTGATCAACTTGCTCGATCAACGGGGGCATTTGGAGTCCCGGCTGGGGATAGGGGCTGATGGGGAATTGTTGGAGGACGAGCCGCTGCCCCGCCCTGATGGCGCTACGATGAGCGTTTATCGGACAGGCGCACCCCTGGCAGTGAATGGCCTGGAAGAAGAGAGATCATTGGCCCCTTGTTTGCGAAAGAAAGGGATCAGGAGCTTCATCGGCCTGCCCCTTAAAACCAGAGAGCGGTGCATCGGGGTGCTGTTTGTCCGCTACACCGAGCCTCATCCATTCTCTGAGGAAGAAATACAGGCTCTTTCCCTCTTTGCCAATCAGGCAGCGGTGGCTATCGAGAACGCTCGACTATATGAGGAGACTCACAGCCGGGCTGAGCGTCTGGCGGTCGTCAATCGCATTGCACGTGCGGCCAGCGCTACCCTCCATCTGGACGACTTGATGGAGACGAGCTACCAGGAGATCGCACGGGTCTTCTCCGCCGATGCTTTCTTCATTGCGCTCTACGACGAGGGGACCAACGAATTGGATTTTCGGATCCGCATCGACGAGGGCGTCCGGGAGCCCCCGCAGCGTCGGCCCATGGAGAGGAGTTTGACGGGCCAGGTCATCAGCAGCAAAAAGCCGCTTCTCATCAGAGATTTTGAGAAGGAGAAGGAGCACTTGTCACAGCTGGCCAGGCTGTGGGGAACTATGGAGGCTCCTGCCTCCTGGTTGGGGGTACCGATGCTGATCGGCGACCGGGTGGTGGGGGTCATCTCGGTGCAAGCGTACCGCCCCTATGCCTACGGCGAGGAGGAGCAGCTGTTGCTCTCCACCATCGCCGACCAGGTGGCCGTGGCTGTGGACAATGCCCGCCTTTTCGAATCCGAGCGCAGGCAACGGGAACTGGCAGAGGCTCTGGAACAAGCCGCCGCTGTCCTCGGTGGCACTTTGGAGACCCGCGAGGTGCTGGACCGCATTCTGGAGCAGGTAGGTCGTGTTGTTCCCAACGATGCTGCCAACATTATGCTCATCGAGGGCGACGACGAAGCGCGCATCCTACGCTGGCAGGGATACGAGCGCTTCGGTGCGGAGGAATTTGTTTCTACGGGTGTCTTTAACATTTCCAGGACTCCAACCCTCCGGCAGATGATCGAGACGGGGGAGCCGTTGGTCGTTCCCGATACCGCTGTCTACCCTGGCTGGGTCCACGTGCCGGAGCAGGAGTGGCTGCGTTCCTACGCAGCCGCGCCAATCGTCGTGCGTGGTAAGGTTATTGGCTTTCTGAATGTGGATAGTGGCATCCCTGGCTTCTTCACAGAGGCCCATCTTGAGCCGCTTCGGGCATTTGCCAGCCATGCTGCCGCTGCCATCGAGAATGCTCGCCTCTTCGAGACTGAGCGACGGCGGGCCGAGGAAATGGAAGCCCTTGCCGAGGTAAGCCGTGCTGTCAGTTCCACGCTCGACCTGGAGCAGGTTCTGAATACCATTGCTGCCCACGCCGTTGCTCTCTCCCACTCGGATGAAGGAGGCATCTTCGAATTTGACAAAGCGGAGGGCATGCTGCGCGTCATCGCCAGCTACAACGCCAGCCCTGAGTTCGTGGAAGCAGTAAACGGAGTTGGCGTCAGGATTGGGGAGGGGGCTGTCGGCAGGGCAGTGGCAACCGGCGAACCCGCGCAACTGGTCGACACCGAGGCTGATCCAGACTATCGTTTCAAGGAGAATGCTGCCATAGATGGCATTCGTTCTATCCTGGCTGTGCCGATGTTCAAGGGGGAAGAATTGCTTGGTGGGATTGTGCTGTGGCGCCGGGAGCCGGGAGCTTTCTCCTCACGCGATGTAGCGCTTCTCTCTGCTCTGGCCGATCATGCTGCCGTCGCCATAGAAAACGCTCGGCTGTATGAGGAAGCGCGCCGGCGGGCGACGGAAATGGGTGTTCTCTCCGATGTGGCTGTCTCCGCAGCTTCCTCTATCCGCCTTGATGAAGTCCTCGACCGCGCTTTGACCGCTCTGCAGGATACGATGCACCCGGACGACACCGCTATCTTGCTCGTGGAACCGGAGACGAACGAACTGGTCATACGCGCCTGGACCGGATTTCCTGGCGGGCCAAAGCTGGTTCGCAGGTCTATCGGTGTAGGCGTCCCAGGCTGGGTGGTCCAGACCGGGCAACCGCTTCTCCTGGACGACGTGCGCCAGAGCGAACACTACAGTGCCTGTGATCCCGATACGCGCTCCGAGGTCTGTGTGCCATTGAAAACTGGCGACCGGGTCATCGGTGCCCTGAACCTGGAGAGCCGCCATCTGGCTGCTTTCAGCGAGGACGATTTGCATCTCCTCTCCATCCTGGGCAGCCATCTGGCTAATGTCGTCGAGAATGCGAGGCTCTTTGACGAAGCGAGGCAACATGCCGAAAGCCTGTCGGCCCTTTATCAGATTGGCAAGGAGATCAACACCAACCTAGAATTGGATCGCATTCTGGATGCGATATGTGAGGAAGCGATGAAGGCCACCGGTGCTGCCACGGCCGATGTGGCCCTGGCCGACCTCGAACAGGGTTTTTGGGAGATAAGAGCTGTCCGAGGGTTGGCCGAGGATTGGGAAGGGAGGAAGCTCAGCCTGGATATAGGCGTTCACGGAAGGGTGCTTAGGACCAGTGAGCCGGTCATCATTCCCGACGTGAGCCAGGCGGAGTATTATTGTCTCGCTGGCGATCCTCAGATTCGCTCTGAATTGGCCGTTCCTATCATCTTGGAGAACAAGGCAATAGGGGTGGTGAACCTGGAGAGCATGGAACTCTCGGGTTTCGACAAGGACGATCTTCGTTTTGTCCAAGCTCTGGCCGAGCAAGCGGCAATTGCCATCAGGAATGCCCGCCTTTTCGAGGCTGAGCGTGAGCAACGGGAACTGGCTGAGGCACTGGAGGAGGCCGCTGCCGCTGTCAGCAGCACGCTGGACCCTGATCAGGTGTTAGACCGCATCCTGGAGCAGGTGGAGCAGGTCGTCGAGGGGGATGCTTTCAACATCATGCTGATCGAAGGAAACAATGCTCGGCTGGTCCGCTGGCGTGGGTACGATCATCTGGGTGCGGATGAACAACTTGCCCATCTCGCCATCCCTATCGCTAAGTATCCCAACCTGATGAAGATGGTGCAGAGTGGGGAACCGGTGGTTATCCCGGATACAGCCTCTGATTCCAATTGGGTTCCACTGGATGGTCAGGAGTGGCGGCGTTCCTATGTTGCTGCACCGATCCGAGTGAAGGGCCGGACGATAGGCTTCTTGAGCGTGGTCAGTACCCGTCCGGGCCAGTTCAGCGCCGCCGATGCCCAACAGCTCGAAGCCTTCGCCAGCCACGCCGCAACCGCTATCGAGAATGCACGGTTGTACCAGGCCGAGCAGGTTGCCCGCGAGCACGCCGATACCTTGCGTGAGGTTTCCCGCGCTGTGGGCTCCACCCTGGAACTGGACGAGGTTCTCTCCCTCGTCCTGCGCCAGGCGAAGCGCGTGTTGACATATGACACCGCTTCCATTTTGCTTTTCAACGGAGGTCAACCTTCTATGGCAGCCGTGCTTGGCTATGAGGACGAGGAGCTCGTGAAGACAGAGATACCCTCGCGTTTGAAGAACAGCCCTATCTTGCAAGCCATGGCTCGTGACCTCCGTTCTGTCGTCATCCCCGACGTGCGGGGGGACGAGCGATGGATATGGATAGCGGGTGCCAAGCATGTGCGCTCCTGGATCGGAGCGCCACTGCTGGCACGTGGTAAGATGATCGGCGCTCTCATGGTCGACAGCAAGCAGCCCGGTTTGTATACTGAAGCGGACGCCGCCGTTGCCCAGGCCCTGGCGAATCAGGTTGCCGTGGCTATCGAAAATGCCAGGCTGTTTACATCACTGGCCCAGGAGAAAGAACGTTTGGAACTTCTCTACCGCCTGAGTCGGCACATCTCCGAAAGCCTGGACGTGCGCCAGGTCGCACAGCGGGCGCTGGACGATATGTGTGCCATTATGGGTGCCATGCGCGGCATCGCTGTGGTGCGCGAGCCAGATAGCGACCGCCTGCGAATTGTGGCCGTCTCCGGTTATGGTGCCGAGTCGGTGGATGCTTTGGATCAAAGGCTTGGCCTGCATTTGGGAAACGGGCTGATTGGCTGGGTGGCGGCGCAACAGCGACCGGCCCTGGTGGATGACGTGACGAAGGATGAGCACTGGATGCCGGTTTCTGGGGTGGACGACTGGGTCCGCTCCGCCCTGAGTGTGCCGTTGCTCAGCGGGGACGAAATAGAGGGAGCTTTTAGCATTTATAGTGATCGGGAGGCCTTCTTCAACGATGAGCATCGCCGGCTGGCGGAATCGATCGCTGCTACGGTAGCCGTGGCCATTGTCAACGCCCAGCTGTATGAGCAGACACGGCGCCACCTGCAGAGCCTGACCAACCTCAACCGTGCTTCGCAGGCCATTGCCTCTTCATTAGACGCGAAGGAGATATTGAAGCAGATCGTAGACCTGATGGGATCGGTCGTCAACTCGGACTACACCAGCGTGGTGTTGCTGAACGAGGATGGAGAGCCGGTGTTAGATACTGAGGATTTCCGGGGTGTGCCTCCGGTATCGCAGCGTATCCGCGGCAGCGGTGTCACCCGCCATGTGCTGGATAGCGGGCGGCCAGCGGTTGTGGACATGATCGCCGACGATGGGTCGATGACCCCTCCGCTCCGGCGGCCGGATGGCGAGCTGATAGGGGCGAATCCTGCCCTTGTCGCTGCCGGTATCCGGTCGTTTGCTGCTTTGCCCATTCAGGCAAAAGGGAAGACACTGGGCATATTGTTTGTGCACAGCCGCCAGCCTTACGCTTTTCATGCACAGGTGCCACTGCTGACTACTTTTGCCAACCAGGCTGCTGCGGCCCTTGAGAATGCTCATTTGTACGAAGAAGTCGTAGCTGCTAATGCTGATCTGGAGGAAGCGCTGCGCCTTCGAGAAGAACTGGTGCAAAATGTCTCCCATGAATTGCGTACGCCGCTGGCGCTGATCAGAGGATACGCTGAACTCATGCTTTCGGGTGCTTTGGGGAGCATGACGCCGGAACAAGAGAAAGCGCTACAGGTTATGGTGCGCAGGTCTCAAGATTTGGTCAGCATGGTGAATGATTTGCTGATGCTAAAAGCCCCGCATGCAGGATTATCGAGGCGAGAGGCATTTGACTTGGGCGATCTGATCTCGGAGACGGTGCAAGAGCTGAAGTTGGAGGCTGAGGAAGCTCACATAGTCTTCAAACTGGATTTCTCTGAGGATACACCCATGGTAAATGGGAACAGGGAATCCCTGTCCAGAGTTGTGAGCAACCTTCTGGGGAATGCCATAAAATTCAGCCCGGACGGGGGTACGGTGACTGTGAGGCTCCGACCGTATTCCAAGGATGAAGTTTTGTTGAGTGTCAGTGATACTGGCATAGGGATACCGCCGGACAAGCTGGAGAGGATATTCGAGCGTTTCTATCAGGTAGATGGCTCTACTACCAGGAAGTTTGGTGGTGCGGGCATAGGGCTTGCGCTGGTGAAAGAGATAGTGGCCGGCCACGGGGGACGCGTTTGGGCAGAGAGCGAAGGGGTTCCCGGGAAAGGTTCTACTTTCTTCGTGGTATTGCCGGCGGCGAAGGAGGGAGTAGAGGCGGAGTAGCCACGATGAGCGGCTGTGCGCTGCGCTGTAGGTCGAGCTAGCATCTCGACCTACAAAGCTCACCGCGGGGCTGTGCTGTAGGTCGGGCCGTCTGGCCCGACCGGGGGCGACCTGCGTGTCGCCCCTACCGTTCCCGCTGGCGGGAATGGCATCAGGGCGCTGCATCGGGGCGATGTCCTTTCACCGTTGCATCGCGTGCAATACCTTGCTCACCCACTCGTCCGAGGGCAGGCCATACGGCCGGAATTTCTCCAGCCGTGCTTCGTCCTCGCTGTAGAAATACGCCCGGTAGAGCCCAAGCTTCGACGCAGCAG
>CAZDOZ010000092.1:0-9627 GCA_964507175.1 uncultured Anaerolineae bacterium | reverse complement strand
CCAAAAAGTTTCCCGGCGACGAAGCGCCGGGATTATGTTGGTACAGCATGCAACAATGGGCGAAACAGGACTCGAACCTGTGACCTCCTCGGTGTAAGCGAGGCGCTCTAACCAGCTGAGCTATTCGCCCCTACGCAAACGATGAAAGTGCCTTCACGGCAGGCACCTACCTGCGGAAGACAATCAGTACTTGTAGCGATAAACAATCCGCCCTCTGCTCAGGTCATAAGGGGATAATTCCACTTTCACTCTGTCGCCCAGAAGGATTCGAATGTAGTACATCCGCATCTTGCCAGACACGTGGGCAAGTACCTCGTGCCCATTATCCAGGCGCACACGGAACATGGCATTGGGCAGTGCCTCCGTCACAACGCCTTCGGCCTCGATCACATCCTTCTTCTTTTTCTCCGTGTTTTTTTTCTTTGCCATACCCTCCCTCTTCAGGATCAGCCGGGCTTTCCAGCCCAAGTCCACCGAAACTACTGACATTTTACACTAAACACTCCGAAAAGACTAATTTGAGAGATCAGCTCGTGGCCATTCGGGAACCGCAAAGATCCACGGATCAGAAATCAACGGAAGAGCGAATCAGCGAGACCTCCTCAGTGATCCTACCGGTCGCTGATTCGTCTGGCTCGTCCAGGTTAGGAGATGCCTCGCCCCAACAGTACTACAGCAGGTATCTCAGGGACAGCCAGACGGTGGAGATCAGGAGAGAGACCAACACCGTCATGGCTCCGTACTTCAGGAAATCCATGAACGTGATCTTGTGACCGCTCCGCTGGGCCAGACTCGCTGCGACGACGTTAGCAGACGCCCCGACCAGCGTCAGGTTTCCTCCCATGTCCGCCCCCAAGGCCAGCGCCCACCACAACGGAGTGGCCTCCATCGAACGCCCCAGGCTCTGTACCAGGGGGATCATGGTGGCGGTGTACGGAATGTTGTCGATGATGCCAGATGCCACCGCCGACACCCACAGGATGAAGATAGTGGTGATCGGCAGATTGCCTTTGGTAAGCGCCAGCAGCCCTTTGGCGGCTGCCTCGATCAATCCCACTTTCACCACAGCCTCCACCGTGATGAAAAGACCCACGAAGAAAATCAGCGTATCCCACTCCACATGTTGGAGCACGTAGTGAGGGTCTTTCCCTGTCCAGATCAAAAGCAGCGTAGCTCCGGAAAGGGCCACCGTGGCTGGCAGAAGGTGGTGGATGCCCTGCAGAGCAAACCCGATGAGCACCAGCACCAGAACGACCAGGGACTTGGTGAGAAGAACAGGGTCTTTTATCAGCCCTTTGGCCTCGATCGCCATGACCTCCGCCCGCCTCTCCGGCGGGACTTCCAGGTCGTCCCTGAACTGCACCACGGCTATGCCTGCGTATGCCAGCAGAGTCAGGATCACCGGCACACCCATATTGGCCAGGAACCCCATGAAATCTATGCCCGCGGCGCTCCCGATGAGAATGTTCGGAGGATCACCGATCAGCGTGAGCGACCCACCGATGTTCGAGGCCATGACGCTGGATATCAGGAAAGGCACGGGGCTCAATTTCAGGTTGGACGCGACCAGGATGACCACAGGAGCAATCAGGAGTATAACAGTAACATTGGCAAGGACGGAAGAGGCGAGGGCAGTGATCGCCGCCACAATCATCATGATGTAAATCGGATTGCCCCTGCCCAGCCGGACTGCCTGCACCGCCATCCACTGGAAAACGCCGGTCTCGCTCATGATGTGCGCTATCATCATCATGCCCACCAGCAGGAAAATCACGTTCAGGTCTATGGACTTGAACGCTTCCTCCTGTGTCACGATTCCGGCGAGAATCATGAGCAACCCGCCGGCAAGCGCCGCCACGGTGCGGTGCATCTTCTCGGTGACTATGACGGCATAGGTGAAGAAGAAAAGGGCTCCGGCTGCCAACATCTCAGTCATTGGATTCCCTGTGGCTGTTCTTCCTCACCTCCTGAATATGGATTGCCATCAGATCCAGCATGTTGACATACCCGACTACCCTGTATTGGTCGTCCACCACGGGGATTCCCGGCAGCTTGCGCTCACGCATGGTATGGAAAGCATCTCTGATTGTGTCGTCCAAACGCGCCCAGGCCGGTTCTAGCATCACATCGGCCACCGAGCGGATACGCGTCCGGTCGGCGAAATCCAGTGCCTGGTCCAAATCCTGCACGCTTCCGATGAATTCCTCCGGGAAAATGGAAAGGAGCAGGGCATTGGCCAAAGTCTCCCTATCCAACACCCCCACCAGGTGCCCCTCTTCGTTGACCACCGCCAGCACCTGCGCGGCCCGATGGGCCAGGGCTTCGTTCACCGCATCCTCCAGCGACGCGTCTGGAGGAATTCTTGCGGGTTCCAGTCCCAGCAAGTCCAACACCTCCGATATCTTCATCGCCCTGACCTCTTTCTCGCCTTCCTGCTCTGCCTGCTCTTCTCCCTCCGGCTTGTGCCATTTTTTCAGCCCCAAGGCGCGGCTCACCGGAACCACGAAGAGCATGCCGCTGTCGGGCCTATCGAACCCACCGACCACCTCGTCCGCCTCGGCTATCGCCAAATTCAGCAGGTCTTCGTCGTCGATAAGGCTCAACAACAACCTCTGTCGGATTTCTTCTTTCTCGAAAAGCCTGCTCAGCCCACCCAGGCCCATCTTGTCCAGCCATGTCCTGACGCGATATCCGCCCAGGCTGTGCAGCAGCGTGGCGCCTGGGACCCCTATCCTTCGCCAGGCCTCGAAGAGGTCCGGAAGAAGGTCAGGGTCGTTGAGTATGACCACAAGCAGATTTACCATCGTTTATGCCCTCCCGGGTATGCGAGTAAATCACGTGGCATTTTGCAGCCACGAGGGGCGGATGCGGTTGATGCTGTTGGCAAGCCTCTGGCCGGGGCGAGAGTAGCGCGCGTGCCGGAAGCTATTTTGCGGTCGTATTGACCCGTATGCCATGCGATCTCAGGCGTGAGAGAACTTCGGGTAGCTTCTTCTCATCAACCACGGCAAGCCCGCCGTCCGCGGCCTGCGGGAAGGGTCTCAGGGCGCGGGAAAGCCCAGGCAACTTACGTGCGGCCTTAAGTACATTCCCATCCCGGAACTGCAACAATGTCAATTGCATGACCTTCACCTCGCCGAAGAAATCTCCCCAAACCAAAATCTGTCGCTCCAGTGGGGCTGGGATGGCGCGCTTGCACATTTTCTTCAACAATGCGAGGACCTCCGTGATGTCCATGCTGCGCGTGGCGCGCTGAATGCTCTCCTGGGTCAAGAGCCAGGTGCCATCGGGCCGAGGATCGGCCACACGCCTCAACTGACCGATGACATAAAGGCTGGGAGGGTCGATCTTCGGGCGTATGCTGCCGTCGGCGTCCACTTCCACACTCCCGGATAGCGCTGCCTCCGGATCGTGCACAACGTTCGGCACCATCCCCAAGCGGGTCAATGCCTTATTCAGGTCACCTCTCATGGAAGAGGGAATTAACACCCACCGTTCCCCTATCTGGACGATCCCAGGATTGCCAGACAGAAAAGAGGTGATCTGTCTGAGAAGGACAGGGTCATTCGCTTCTACTAACGTACCTCCCTCATATACCGTGATCCTGTTGTATTCGTCCAGCCACTCCTCAAGGCTTCGATGGACATTCTGAGGCAACCCCGCGGCCGCAGCGCTCTCCAGACGTTTTATGGCATACTCCCCATCCAGGCCAGCGACCAGGGAGTCCAGGAAGCGCCTTCGTCCCAGTCTGTATTCCGCAACCATGTGCTCCACCTTGACTCGATCGGCCGCCATTTCCAGCAGAGCCAAATCTTCCAACGGGACAGGACCCACGGCGAGCACCTGGAAATTCGGTTGCACAATGGGCGCAGCCTTTTTCGTTCGCACGGTGCTCGGGACCTTACCTCTGAATAAAGACTCACCCATAGGGGTAATCTTTACGCCAGCCAGGCTGCCTTCCTGCCATAGCAGATCCACAGCCCCGAGCCAATGCCAGATCCTTGCAACTGTCTCCAGGACGATTTCTTCTGCCCTCCCATTGTAGACAGGGTCGTTTTTGCTGGGACGAGTATCAACTGCGATGCACTCAACTGGATTGTCCATATCCAGCATCAACTTCCACATCAATCCAAGTCGGATCACATCGCCCCGCTCTTTCTTCCTCAGATGTGCAGTGAGGTAACCCAACAGCTTGGCAAACCAGGGAGTAGTTCGTTCATTGGTGCGGTCGCCGTAATACAATCTGATAAAAGAGCGGGCCTCGGTGGGGAGAATAAAACTCCACTCCATTTTAGGGAGCGTGCGCCACATGCGCTTGAATCTCTTCGATGGCGGAAATTTCCAGAACTCCGGCGGGCGGCCTTTTGGCAAAATCGTAGCGCGCACATGGGAGCCCGTCTCCTCCGTTAGCTTGAGCCCGAGCAATAGGTCACGGAGAAACCGGGCGTAGATGGACTCCTTCTCGGAAGAAGCATCTTTCTCGATACCTCCGAGTGCGGGATAGATTGACTGGAAACTACGCTTGCCTATGTTCCCGGAGACCAAAACCTGCATGGGATTGCGCCATGCTTCACCCCAGTAGAAAACCATATCCCTCTGGATCGTTTCCGGATCTGCGCTCTGAACCGTATCTGCCTTCAGCTGCGGCATTTTCTCGAGCCATAAATCCACTGCCTGTTTCCCCGCGCTTGCCAGACGCACCGACACACACTCAGGGATGGACCACATCCCGCCTACTTCCACGTAGTAGTCTGTGTAGTACCAAGTGCCCGTATAACGAAAGAGGAGAGCGGCATTGTAGATCGACTGCAGGAGATCTTTCACAGGACGCTTGCCCACCATCACCACGCCTTTTTCCTCGTGTCCCAGCCCCAGATCCATGACTAGACGCTCTAGCCTGTCTCCAATCACACACCCACCGAAAGCCATCACCAATCCAAACAGCGCTCGTTCTTCGATGTTTATGTCCCCCCACCGCTTCACGACGTCAACGGGGTCACACGTTATTCTCTTCACCCATCGCCCAGCCTCGTATCTGGAACTGTACCGCTTCTTGGGCCGGTAGATTTCTGTCCACAATTTCAGCTGCTTCTCTGGCTGAACGCTAATCAGATCCTCAAGGGAGATCGATTTCATGCCTTTCTCCCTCCTATATCCACACGCACCCGCTTGGGTGTGTAGCCTCCTTTATTCAGCACAGAGTACAACTCATCTGCACTGCCTGCATCCAGGAGTATGGTATTGCCATCTACCTCACCACGGATATGCTTGCGCAAATCGGGCAGGGCGGCCTCTATGTGGCGGCGGGTAATCTCGTCCTGAAAATGGACAACCAACACATCGGGGTACAGGTGCACCTTACCAAAGCGATCGAAAGTTCTTTGCACCCATTCCTGCATGGTAGCAGCCATGGCGGAACCAGCAGCCTCCTCCCATCTGGCAAAAATGGTCTCCGGCGTCTCCCCCTTCTGGAAAAGTTCGCCCATGGCCGGCAACGTCCAGGTGAAACGCAATTTGCCGGATTTGAACTCTGGCGACGCTTTCCATTTTTCCAAAAGGCTCATGATGCGAGCCGAGGCTGTTAGCGGAAGATCGATGCGGACATGATCACGACGCACCAAAACTTGTATGTCACCCTCGGATTGGACCTCAGCGCCCCCCGCCCTCAACGCCCCGTCCATCTCCTCTACCACGGAGGTAAGCTCGTGAAGGTAGGTAACACGTATGTGCGTTATCTCGCCGTCCCGCCTCGCCACGTCCAGAGCGCCGATATGTTCCATTATCAAGAGCAGTTCGGATACGAACTGCCAGAAGAAATCCTGCCAGTCCTCCAAGGGATCGGTAAAGAACCTCAGCACGTGGGCCGCCATTGCAGCGCGGATATTCGTCCATACTTTCAGGAACCTCTTTACCTCGTCCCATGGCACCCATCTGCCGGGCGGCAACATCGCAAAAAACCCAGTGATAACGGCAACCAGATCGGCTTCACAATCATCCATTTCTGCGGGGAAGCGCCACCAAATGTCCTTTCTTGCATGAGCAGCAAAGCGATAGCTATACTTTTGGGACACGCTATGGATTGCATATCTGCCCGCGCGCTGGATGATATCCACGGCCAATCCACGTAACTGGTAGCGCTGAGGCCATTCGATGAAACGCCTGAGACTCTTGTGATTGACGGTCCACTTGTTTTCATGTACGTACAGGACATGCAGCGATTCGAGCGACTCCAAAATCGCCTGTATTACGGACGCCGGAATGCCAAAACCTTGAGACAGAGCATCCATGTCCCGAGGCCGGGGTTCCTTCACTCGGAAGTAAACCGGGAAAAGCGATATGTTCCTCGGCAAAATAGCCCACTCAGGATGCCAGGTGAACAGGCTATGCGATATATACTGGATAGGTAGAGAACTGGGTTTCTTCACTTCCTCAAGATAGTATTCCTTAGAGTCGATTGCCGCAATGATCTGATACGCTATCTTTAGAAGATCCCACGGGGTGTGGGACGTGGCCGGTTCTCCCTGCAGCTCAACTGTAGAAATCTGAAACAGATCTTCTCCCAAACCCGGGATGAGCTTGGCCGGGCTTATGCCAGTAGTTGGGTATACGAAGAGGCCGCGATCTGCCAGAGAATCACAGACATCCTTCCAAGGCGTCTCAGGCTCAAAGCCCCTATAGAGAAATCCCGCCACATTTTGGGCATAGGGGGACTCTAAATCCAAGAACATCGCTGCAACTGCGAGACGTTCGTCACGGGTAAGGCTTCGTATCAATGGGAACAGCACTTCCCCGTCCATCATGTACTGCGCCAGGCGCATTACAAGCTCCACTTTCCGGCCACTTCCCAGTTTTACCTTGAATGCTCTGCCTAGAGCGCGTACCTCCTGCAGTTTGTACTTGGCATCTATGTTTCTGGCGGTTTCTTCCAGTATTTCCTTGCGACTTTTCAGCATTGACGGAAAGTCGACCAGAGAGGATGGCTTTCCATCCCATACTACCATCTGTTTGGAAACAGGCAGATGCTGCTCCTTGAAAGCACTGGACTTGTTTGCCCATAAGATCGCCAGCGCAGCTTCTTGCTTGCACTCCCCCTTTTCAGTGACACATGTGCAATCCTCGAGCTCGGGCTCTCCCTTGCGATTCAGAACAAGGATGGCCCAGCAGTTGCTTTCCCACCTTCCGACCAGCCACCTGCCTACCCTGTATAGCTCTTTAGCAGCTTTCCTTTTGACGAGATCTTTGGCTGCTTTCCAGAGCTCTTTGTCGAAATATTCCGCATACTTTTCCACAGGTAAGACGGGGGGCGATTCCTTTTCCTGACGCTCGATGGCGGTGTACAAATCCATGGTAATTTCCTCCGTCCTGCTATCGTCACACACCCGTGCCCGCTTTGCCATTCGGCTCAGGCAAGGCATCAGGGATTTCTTCGTCGTATAGAATGTGGTATTCGTACCCTTGCTCCGTCAAGAAAAGCTGACGATTCGCGCTATACCCCTGGTCCACAGATTCCCTGGAGACAATGGTGTAGAAATAAGCACGGGTTCCGTTGGACTTCGGACGGAGGATACGTCCCAGGCGTTGCGCTTCCTCCTGGCGCGAGCCAAAAGTGCCGGATATCTGGATTGCCACATTGGCGTCAGGAAGGTCTATGGAGAAATTACCGACTTTGGAAAGAACAAGCACCGATAACTCGTCTTTGCGGAATTGATCGAACAATTTTTCTCTTTCCCGCATAGCCGTCTTGCCTGTAATGATAGGTGCGTCGAGCATTCTCGCCACTTTCTCCAACTGATTCAAGTACATGCCGATGATCAGGATCCGATCACCTTCGTGGTGCCTTACCAGCTCTTTCAGGATGTCTACTTTTCTCGGATTCGTAGCGGCGATGTGATACTTGTCCCGTCTCTCGGCGGTTGCATAGAGCAGACGCCAGTCGTCCGGCATGTGTGTGCGTACCTCGTAGCAAACCGCAGGGGCAATCCAGCCTTCCCTTTCCAGGTCCTTCCACGGCACGTCGTATTTCTTAGGACCGATAAGGGAGAAAACGTCCGTCTCAAGCCCATCCTCCCGCACCAAAGTGGCTGTGAGGCCGAGCCTCCGGCGCGCCTGGATTTCTGCTGTAATGCGGAATACCGGCGCGGGCAGCAGATGCACTTCATCGTATATGATCAATCCCCAGTCCCCCTTGTTGAAAATGGCGAAATGGGGGAATTCCTCCTCCATTGGCAGCCCTTTCCCTTTGGTCCCTCGCTTTCGCGTTGTCAGGATCTGATACGTAGTCAGGGTAATGGGCCTGATCTCTTTCCTCTGACCACTGTACTCGCCGATCTGGTCTTCGGTAAGAGTGGTCTTGTCCAGCAGTTCCCGCTTCCACTGGCGCGCCGCCACACTGCCTGTGGTCAGGATCAAGGTGTTAGCCTGGGCTTTCTCCATAGCGCCCATCCCCACCATCGTCTTGCCCGCGCCACATGGTAGGACGACCACGCCTGACCCACCGCTGGCCGAGCCACCTGCCCAGAAAATCTCCGTCGCCTCCTGCTGATAATGTCGCAGCCTGAATTGCTCCCCGCTGAGAGTGACGGGGCGCAGATGGAAACTGAGAGGGGTGCCTTCCACGTACCCTGCCAGGTCCTCCGCCGGATAGCCAATCCGTACCAGGGCCTGCTTGATGTGTCCACGCCGAGATGGGTCAACTTCCAGTGTCTGTCCATCTACCTGGCGGATGATATATGGCTTCATTCGCCTGTGGCGTGCTACCTCCACGATAAGCAGGGGATCATCGCTGACCAAAAGAAGCGATCGCCCGTCCGGCCCTCTCACCAGCTTGAGGCGGCCGTATCTGGAGATTGCATCGAAAATATCGACGCGCACATTGTCAGGGACGGAATACTTGGAATAGCGGCCCAGCCCCTCGACAATGCTCTCTGCGTTCACGCCTGCAGCCGCTGCATTCCAGAGAGAAAGCGGCGTGATACGATACGTGTGAACGTACTCTGGACTCTTGTCCAGTTCGGCAAACCGTGCCAGAAAATCCCTCGCTTCTTCGTAAAGAGGGTTGTTCACTTCCAGTAAAACTGTTTTGTCCCCCTGCACTACAACAGGATTGTCCGCTCGATACTCCATATTACCTTACACCTTGTTGTGCCGTCGAATTTCTCCACGCAGGCGTTGTTGTCGAATCTGCGTGCAATATATTTCCCCCGGTCTGGCTGCCGGGATACCACATTTCCGAAATTGGAGACTTCTGACAATCGGGCTGCCCTGCTGGGCTGAGTTTTTCGCCTTGAAAGCAAGAAAGAAGGGATGTACATCTTGTAGTCGTGCTTCGCCCGACTATAAAATGTACCATTTCTTCCCAGTCATGTACCAGGCGTGCAGCCCCAGAAAACCCCGTTTCCGCCTTGTCGAAAGTCCAACCGAAACACACACATAAATATTACCCTGAGACGAACCTTTACGCAACATCAGGGCTACCCGATGCGGCCCCTCCCCCTCCACGGATGTGGGAGAGGGAGGGGTTGGGGTAGGTAAGGGCTAAGATCCGCTCTATCCCAACAGTTTTGAGCGCTACCAATGAATTTGGCACTTGGAGACGCCACACAAGGGATTAGGGAGCAGGGGCTAGGG
>CAZDOZ010000091.1:0-9672 GCA_964507175.1 uncultured Anaerolineae bacterium | reverse complement strand
CCTTCCGACCGCGTACTCGCTTCAGGATTGCCTTCAAGACCAGGCCGAGGGCACGGCGGGCATAGACTCTGTCGCTAACCGTTTCCCGCAGCACCCACCGCTCCGTGCCGTCGGCGCGCAGGCCATGCCGCACCCCGGCCGGGATGTACAGGAAAGAGCCAGGGCCGGCGTGAATTTCCTTGCCGTCCACCAGGAACGTACCCTCCCCTTCCACCACGTCGAAGCATTCGTCCCTGTGATCGTGGATGTGAACCGGCACGTCTGCTCCTTTCGACAGACAGAGGAGCCTGCCGTAAAACCCATCACCATCGAAGAGGTTCAGATTGAGAAAAGTTTCTTCCGGATGCTCTCGGCAGAGCCCCGAGGGCATGAATTTGTGTTTCATCTGCTTCCTCGTTCGCGTCGGGGGCTATTTTACTGCCTGGCATGCCCCCTGCGTAAGGTACAGCGACCCCTCAGGTACCAAACCCCAGGGCTGTCCTCTCACCTCACCCTTTCTCCAGTTCCTCCCGCAGGGCCTCAAAGTAGTCGAGGGATTCCGGGTTGGTGAGTGCGTCTCGGTTGGTCACCGGGCGCCCATTGATGATGTTGTTGACGGCGATTTCCACTTTCTTCGTGCTGAAAGTGTATGGGATGTCGGGCACCTGGATGATCCTGGCAGGCACGTGGTGCGGCGATGCTTTCTCCCGAAGCTCGCTGCGAATTCTTGTTTTCAACTCATCGGTCAGGACAACGCCCTCTGCCAGTTTGACAAAAAGGATCACTCGCTGGTCGCCGTGCCAGTTCTGCCCAACGGCCAGGCTGTCCACCACTTCGGGCAACTGCTCCACCACGTTGTAGATCTCCGCTGTGCCAATGCGCACCCCTGACGGCTTGAGTGTGGCATCCGACCGTCCCAGGAACGTGATGCCACCTGTGTCGCTGTGCATGAGGATGTAGTCCCCATGCCGCCATACCCGCTTCTCAGGATAATACCGGAAATAAGCGTTCAGGTAGCGCTCGTTGTCCGGGTCGTTCCAGAAATAGAGCGGCATGGAAGGCGATGGCGCTTCGCACACCAGTTCGCCCACGCGATCCCACACGGGATTGGCCTGGTCGTCGTATGCTTTCACTTTCATGCCCAGGGCCGGCCCCTGAAGCTCGCTGGTGTACACCGGGCTGATGGGATTGCCTGCGGCAAAACACCCATTGATGTCGGTGCCGCCGGAAATGGAATTCAGGTGCAAATTCTGTTTGATTGCCTGGTACACGTACTCGAATCCCTCCGGGGAAAGGACAGATCCGGTCTGGGAGATCTCTTTCAGCGTGGAGAGGTCGAAATCCTCACCGGGGCGGATGCCTTCTTTCATCAAATAATGGATGTAGGTAGCGCTGGTGCCGAAAATGGTGATGCCCAACTCCTCCACCAGCCGCCACATGTTCCTTGCATCTGGATAGTTGGGGTTCCCATCGTAGAGGACGATGGTCGCGCCGACGCCAAGGGAGCTGATCAGCCAATTCCACATCATCCAGCTCGGGGATGTAATGTAGAGGATGCGGTCTTCCCGCTTCAGGTCTGTGTGCAGGATCAACTCTTTCAAGTGGTTGATGAGCACGCCAGCCGCGCCCTGGACCATAGCTTTGGGTTTTCCGGTGGTCCCTGAGGAGAACATGATGTAGAGAGGCTGGTCTGCCGGAACCTGCTCGAACTGCATCTCGCCGGGTGGTTCCTGGGCCAAAATGTCCGCGTAGGACACCGCGTGGGGAATGGCACTGATATCGGGATAATCCTCAGCATAGGGCACGACGACCACATGCCGCAGCGATGGAATGCTTCCGGCGACCTCGGCCGCTTTGGCACGGGTATCGAAACGCCGCCCCTTGTAAAAATAACCATCGATGGTGAACATGATGATGGGTTCCAGCTGGCCCAACCTGTCCAGGGCCGCCTGCGCGCCCAGGTCTGGGGCACAGGAAGCCCACGTTGCGCCCAGGCTCGTCGCGGCCAGCATTGCGATGGGGGTCTCGATGATGTTCGGCATGTAGCCGACGACCCGATCGCCCGCTTTCACCCCTGCGTCATGCAGGAAACGTGCTACCTGCGCCACACGCTGGTAGAGCTCCTCATAAGTAATCGTGCGTTCCAGGCCGTCTTCCCGCCGGAAGACGAACGCCGGGTGCGAGTCCCGATAGCGGAGCAGATTCTCCGCGAAATTGAGCCTGGCCCCAACGAACCAGTGAGCACCAGGGAACCGGTTCAAATCGTCCACCACCTGAGTGTACGGCTGCGACGCCCGCACATTCGCAAAGTCCCACATGCTTGCCCAGAAGTCCGGGATGTGTGCCACTGACCAATCGTACAGCTCACGATAGGTGCTGAATTTGGTGCCGAAGCGCGCATTGACATGCTGAATGAAGCGGGTGATGTTGGCTCGAGACTTTTGCTCTTCCGAGGGGATCCACAAGGGTTCTTTCATAATTGCCTCCTTGCAATCTGAATGGACTTTTGACAAAGCGGAAACGGAGCTTGCTGGGCCTTCACGCCTTCAAGGCGAAGAACCCAGCCCAGCAGGGCAGCCTGATTGTCAAAAGTCCAGAATCTGAAATGCACATAATGATGCACTAAATGCGGGGACGTGGAGCGGGCTTAAGTCTGTTCCACGCTCGAATGCGCTCCTACCCTGACGCCATACGTGTGGAAATGCTCCTGGTTCTGCATTGTGTGGCTTTTGGAGGTGCCCGATGTCAACTCGTGGCGTGGCCCCTGTTTTCCGAGCAGGTACGACGTGAGGCCTATTCAGGCTTTTCCAGCTCCTCGATCACCCGCAGGACGTCTGCCTGGCTGACGATGCCCACCAGGGCTCCGTCGTCCACCACGGGCACGGGGTTTACTTTCCGCTCTACCATCAGCGTTGCCAGCTCTTCCAGGTCTGCATCCAGCGAGATGGTGACCACTTTCTTCGTCATGATCTCCTTCGCAGTGGTGCCAAGCACTTTCCGAAGCATTTCTTTGTATTCCGCCGGGTTTTCCAGCGGTATCCTGGCATCCAGGAAGGGAAGGTAGCGAGGGTAATGGATTCGGGCGTGGCGGGCGATCAGGTCTATGCCGGTGATGATACCGATGATTTTGTCGTCCTCGAGCACTGGCGCTCCGGAGATGTTGTGCTCCCGGAAGACCCTGGCTATCTCCTGCACCGGCGTGTCGGCATCGAGGGTGACGACTTTCCGGTTCATGATTTCTTTGACGAGCATCGTTCACCGCCTTCTGGGTAGGTTTGGAGGGGGCTTATCCCATTTTTCATCGGAGACTTGCGCTCCCTGCGTAAAGCAGGAGGACATCACACCTTGTGCCGGCCAGCACGTTCAGCGGAGGTCCTTTGTGCCACGCGCAATCTCACATTTTCAGAGAGGCAGCGTCTATGCGCTCCTCAACATGATACGGGCTTCGCCCCCTCCAGTGGGCCCCCTGGGGCTCGAACCCAGACTCGGCGGTTTATGAGACCGCTGCTTTGACCTGTTAAGCTAGAGGCCCGTGATAGAGCGGGTGAGGGGAATCGAACCCCCACGACCAGCTTGGAAGGCTGGGACTCTACCATTGAGCTACACCCGCAAGGCTTTTCTCAGTCGGGGCGAGAGGATTCGAACCTCCGACTTCAGCGTCCCAAACGCTGCGCGCTAACCGGACTGCGCCACGCCCCGGTTCATACATGGCTTGACTCTCACCCATAGTATAATAAAATCCTCCCGTTACGTCAAACTGACGGAGTCTGGGGAGCACGAGGCAAATCTTTGGGGCCCGCAGGGCCCCCTCTGAGCCGTCGTCGGTCTCCATCAACCTCGATGGCAGGCCGTGATTTGCCCCAGGTGCGTCGAGAAGGCTCCTGGAGCTTTCGATTTGCTTCGCGCTTCCTCGGCAGGCATGTTGACATAAACAAAACCTGATAGTATAATTTAAAAGTAATGTGCTCAGACCGGGCAGGAAGCCTTGGTCTACCGGGTAATAGTCAAAAGAACAAAAAGTACACTTGAAGGGGGCTTAAACATGCTAAGTGACCTGGAAATTGCCCAAGCAGCAGAGATCAAACCCATTCTGGAAATCGCCAGATCCTTGGGACTGGAAGAAGACGACCTCGAGCTCTATGGGAAGTACAAAGCAAAAGTCCACCTGGACGTGCTGGATCGTTTCAGAGATCGTCCTAATGGCAAGTACATAGACGTGACTGCCATAACTCCGACCCCTCTCGGCGAGGGTAAGACCACCACAACCGTTGGCCTGAGCCAGGCCATCGGCAGGCTTGGCAAGAAAGTCTTCACTGTGATCCGTCAACCTTCCATGGGACCGACCTTTGGCATCAAGGGAGGCGCTGCAGGTGGCGGCTATGCCCAGATCGTCCCGATGGAGGACTTCAACCTTCACTTGACTGGCGACATTCACGCGGTAGGTGTAGCTCACAACCTGTTGGCTGCGGCCATTGACGCCCGCATCTATCACGAAAGCAGGCTCAGCGATGAGAAACTCGCCGCCATGGGGCTGAAGCGGCTCGACATAGATCCGTATAGCATCACCTGGAACCGAGTGGTGGATGTGGAAGACCGCCAGCTTCGCCATATCGTCTCAGGCTTAGGGGCCAAGACCGATGGGCGGCCTCGGGAGACCGGCTATGACATCACGGTCGCCTCCGAATTGATGGCCATCTTGGCTCTCACCACCAGCTTGAAGGACATGCGGGAGCGGCTTGGACGGGTTACCATCGGCACGGACAAGCATAAGAATCCAATCACAGCAGAAGACCTGGGCGTGGCGGGAGCCATGACCGTCCTGATGAAGGATGCAATCATGCCGAACCTGTTGCAGACGCTGGAGCACACGCCAGCGTTCGTCCATGCCGGGCCGTTTGCCAACATCGCCCACGGCAATTCTTCCATCATCGCCGATCAGATTGCTTTGAAACTCGCCGATTATGTGGTGACCGAATCTGGTTTTGGCGCTGATGTTGGCATGGAAAAGTTCATGGACATCAAGTGTCGCTACTCCGGCCTGACACCCAACGTGGTAGTGATAGTTACCACCCTCAGGGCCCTCAAGATGCACGGCGGTGCAGGCAAAGTAGTAGCAGGGAGACCACTCCCCAAGGAACTGGTCGAGGAAAACATTCCTGCTCTGGAGAAAGGCTCTGAGAACTTGATAAAGCAGATTGAAAATGCGAGACTGTTCGGGGTGCCAGTGATAGTAGCGGTGAACAGGTTCACCACCGACACCGACAAGGAGATCGAGGTTGTGAAGAAGATCGCAGAGGAAGCAGGTGCTGAGGGCGCTTACGTGTCTGAGGTGTGGGCGAAAGGCGGTGAGGGTGCTCTGGAGATGGCGGAGGCGGTCATCGCGGCTGCCAATAAGCCTAGCAATTTCAAGTTCCTCTATCCTCTGGATATTCCTATCAAGGAGAAGATCGAAACCATCGCCACTAAGATTTATGGGGCGGATGGTGTGGAATACTCGCCGACGGCAAACAGGCGGATCGCCATGTACGAAAAGCTTGGCTACGGCAAAATGCCAATCTGCATGGCAAAAACTCATCTTTCCCTTACCCACGACCCGAAGCTGAAGGGAGTGCCCAAGGGATGGACACTTCCTGTGAAGGACATCCGGGCTTCCGTGGGGGCCGGGTTCCTTTATCCTCTCTGCGGTGAGATGAGAACCATGCCCGGGCTGCCAAGCAAGCCAGCGTTCATGAATGTCGACATTGACGAAGAAGGGAAAATCATCGGGTTGTTCTGATTTTTGCCACTCGAAGCGGAGGGCCGCCGGCCGCACGACCGGCGGCCCTGTTTTTTACATCTGTATCCTGCCGGACGGTTTCCAGAACGGCCAATCCCACGACTTCCGAAAACCGCTTCATCGTGGTATACTTCTCTACGGCTTGAACTGGCAAAAACTGCATGATCTAAACAAAAGGAGGTTGCTATGGCCAACTCAATTGGATTCGCAAGCGAATATGGTTTGGAAAACCATGGGATATACAATGTCAACACTATCTACTGGTCTCTGCCCACCCCATCATTGTACGAACTGGCGATACAGAGGCGCGAGGGACTGCTGGCGCACCTGGGGCCCCTCGTCGTCCGCACAGGGCACCACACTGGCCGCTCCCCGCGGGATAAGTTCATTGTAAGGGAAGAGAGCTCGGAGAACGAGATCTGGTGGGGGGAGATAAACCAGCCGATTTCTCCTGAGAAATTCAATAACCTTTACGACAGACTCATGGGCTACCTGCAGGGTAGGGACGTATTCGTTCAGGACGTTTACGCCGGGGCCGATCCGGAATACACCATCCCTATTCGGGCGATCACAGAGTACGCATGGCATAGCCTTTTCGCCAGGAACATGTTCGTGCGTCACTCTCTGGAGGAGCCGGAGCACATGGTGCCCGAATTCACGGTCATCCACACGCCGCGGTTCCACGCTATCCCAGAACTGGATAGCACAAATTCCGAGGTGTTCATCATCCTGAATATGGAGAAGCGGGTTGCCATCATCGGCGGTACCAGCTACGCTGGCGAGCTGAAGAAATCCGTTTTCACTTACATGAATTACATCCTGCCGAAGCAAGGCGTCCTCTCCATGCATTGTTCTGCCAACATGGGGCCAAGAGGAGACGTGGCACTCTTCTTCGGCCTCTCCGGCACTGGCAAGACCACACTTTCTTCCGACCCGGAGCGCAGGCTCATAGGCGATGACGAACATGGCTGGTCGGATCATGGGGTCTTCAATATCGAAGGTGGATGCTACGCGAAAGTCATCCGCCTATCGGAGGAAGACGAGCCGCAGATATACCAGACTACACGGCGCTTTGGTACCATCCTCGAGAACGTGTACATAGACTCCGCAACCCGCCGAGTCGACCTGGACAGCAACTTGCTGACCGAGAACACCAGGGCATCTTATCCGCTTTCCCACATCCCTGGTTCCGTGCCGGAGGAGATGGGCGGTCACCCGAAGAACATCTTCTTCCTGAGCGCCGACGCTTTCGGCGTACTGCCGCCAATTTCCAGGCTGACACCGGAGCAGGCAATGTACTATTTCCTCTCCGGATACACGGCGAAAGTCGCGGGGACGGAAACAGGACTATCCAGCGAGCCAAGCGCTACTTTCAGCACTTGTTTCGCCGCTCCTTTCCTGCCGCTCCCGCCAACGCGCTACGCGGAGCTCTTGGGGGAAAAAATCAAGAAACACAAAGCCAACGTGTGGCTGATCAACACTGGATGGGTTGGTGGCCCGTACGGGGTCGGTTCCCGCATCAAGATCAGGTATACCAGGGCGATGCTCAGGGCGGCAATCAGTGGAGAGTTGGACAACGTGGAGATGAAAAAAGACCCGATTTTTGGGCTGAATGTTCCCACCAGATGTCCTGGCGTGCCTTCGGAGGTGCTGAACCAGCGGACATTGTGGAAAGACCCATCGGCCTATGACGCAAAAGCCCGTGGGCTGGCCGAGAACTTCAGGAAAAACTTCCGCCAGTTCGAAGGGAACGCTTCTAAAGAAGTGGTTGCCGCAGGCCCGCAGGGGTGATCCAGTGGCGGAAGTTGTTACCCCCGAGACTGCTTCGACGATATGCCGACAATGGAAGGAATCAGGGAAGCGGCTGGTCTTCACCAACGGCATCTTCGACTTGCTCCACGTAGGGCACGCGAAGTACCTCCAGGCCGCCAAAGCTTTCGGGGATAAACTGGTCGTTGGTGTTAACAGCGACGCTTCCGTTCGCAGCATAAAAGGCCCTCTCCGCCCCATCCTGCCGGCGGCGGATAGGGCCGAGCTGTTGGCATCCCTCGTCCCCGTCGACCTGGTAGTCATCTTCGAGGATACGACAGCTTCTGGCCTCATCGAGCTCCTGAAGCCGGACATCTACGTCAAAGGCGGCGATTGGGCCGGAAAGGAACTGCCGGAATCCGATGCTGTGAAGCGGTGCGGCGGCGAGATACATTTCGTCCCCACGGTCCCTGAGCGATCCACCAGTGACATCATTTCTACCATAGTCGAACGGTACTGCGGGATCGAGCATGGACACTGACCACTCCCTCGACGAACCTCTACCATCCAGCCCAAGCCTGGCACGCTCCGCCGCTCTTCTCTCTGCCGGAAACATAGCCAGCAAAGTTCTGGGGTTGGTGCGGGAGATGGTCATCTCCTATTTCTTCGGCACCACTGGCTATGTGAGTGCCTTCCGCTCTATCAACCGGATGATTCGGCTTCTCTATGATTTGCTGGTCGGCGGTATGATGAACGCCGCGGTAGTTCCGGTTCTGAGTGAGTACGCGGCAAAAGAGGACAAATCCATCCTTTGGGAGACTGCCAGCGCCATCCTCACCATCGTAACCTTGATTTTGGTAGCCGTGGTGTTGCTGGTATCCGTTTCCGTGGTACCCCTGGTACATTTGCTCGTGCCCGGGCTGGCCCCGGTTTACCAGGCTTCCGCTGTCCGGATGCTCCGCCTCATGGTTTGGGCGATCCTTTTCTTCGGCATATCGGGCTTGCTGACAGGGTTGCTCTTCACCCTACAACGTTTCACGTTCCCGGCTCTGACCTCTGCTGTGTTCAACCTGACCCTCGTGGTGTCGGTGCCAATCCTGGCAGGTAAGCTAAATGTGTACTCCCTGGCCGTCGGCACGGTGCTGGGAGGCCTCGCCCAGGCACTTCTGCTCATTCCAGGGCTGTGGGATGCCCACCTGCGCCCGCTATGGAAGCCATTGCACCCCGCCCTCATCAAAGTTTGGCATCTCTACCTGCCGCTCCTGGTGGGCCTGCTGGTAGGACAGGCACAGGTGCTGATAGACACGAACCTGGCAAGCCGTACCGGCGAGCACAGTCTGGCGTGGATGCAGAACGCCACCACCCTCCGCGAGCTTCCCCTTGGGCTGATAGCCATGGCGATCTCGTCGGCTGTGCTCCCGCGCCTTTCCCAGCATGCTGCGGAAGAGGACATGGAAAGCTACCGATCCACCCTGGGGCACGTGCTGAAGCTGGTCACGGTGCTGACACTGCCTGCCATGACCGCACTGGCAGTTTTCGCCTTCCCGGTGGTCAGGATATTGTTCCAGCGTGGAGCATTCCATCCAGTGGACACCCGCTGGACTGCCTACGCCCTCTGGGGATACCTGCCAGGGCTGTTCTTCGCATCCCTGGACTGGCCTCTCAACTACTCATTCTACGCCAGGCAAGATACCCGCACGCCGACCATCGTTGGGATCGGAGCTGTGGGAGCGTATTTGCTGGTTGCGTTGCCCCTTGTGGGCCCGCTGGGAATGATCGGATTGGTGCTGGCAGATTCGACCAAGCACGCTTTCCATGCCACAACAATGCTGGTGATGCTTTACAGACGGGTTGGTTCCTTTGGTGGTCGGGGCGTGGCCATTACTGGCGTCAAAGCGTTGCTGGCGACTGGGGTGATGGCAGGGGCAGGCGTGACAGCCAGGATCTGGCTGGAAGGGGCATTTGGCACGGGAATGCTCGCATCGCTTATCGTAGTAGTTGTTGGGGGCGGCGCGACACTGGCGGTTTATTTCGGCGTCCTGCTGATGCTAGGGGTCGAGGGAGTCTGGCCTCGCAGGTGAATGGAAGAACACCTGTTACTACTCAGCCTTCCCAGCAATAGAACGCCGATGGCGCTGATCTTTTCTGGTTTATTTGTTTTACCTGCT